>JAFIGH010000013.1 GCA_020831525.1 Opitutales bacterium | reverse complement strand
GTCTACCACTCCGCCGGCATGCCCGCATAGGGGGTCATTTTCCGGACGGAAACGCCCGGCACACAGGGTGATTACGTCCTTTACGGTGCCGACACCGTCCATCGCTGCGCGCCGCATAACAGCCCGTAGGTCGGAATGCCCAGTCGGAAGTCCTCCCACACCGCACCGTGAAGACAGCAAAAATCTTAAAAGATTAACTTCTTGCGCAGATCGTCCTCACTGAGCAAACGGGCTTCACGCTGTTCTTCCAAAATCGGGGCCATTTCCCGGCGGAATTCTTCCCGGAAAGCATCGAGTTCCTCGTCTGACGTGAACACGTCATGCAACTCCTCTTCCAGCCCTGCTACTGCCAATTTCTCCGTCATTATTGTCGAATTTAAGAGGCGATTTCTGATCCGAAGGATTTCAAGTTGCTTGTGTAGGGAGCATACGGAGTGCTGCCCTGCAAGTCAATTCGCTGTAGATTTTGGGGCCGGTTTTGAGAAGTGGTAGAAGGAGAACGTGTCGCGAAAATCCTTGTCTATGTAGTGGTATTCTGCCGCGACTGTCTTCAAGCTGCCCTGGAGGACGGGTTGTAACCGTCTGATTCCGGGGGAGTCGAGGTGCGTGCGGGAAAGTTTCAAGACTTCGTTCCACTCATCTCCCTTTTTGAAATGCACCAGAGGCAGGAACGTCTTCTCATTTTCAATCATGATCGTTCTCCTTGCTTTCTCACACGCGAAACACCTTCATTACCTCATCCCCGAGATGATTGATGACTTTGACAGCGATACGCCCGGAGGCAGGCTTTTCAAACGGTCTTGAAGTATCGCTGTGCAGCGTTTCCCAAGCGTCTTCGTCGATTTCGGCTTTGAGGGTGTTTTTGAGGCTCTTGTAGGGGTCGTTGGCTCCGAGGAAGTAGGCGTGGCGCACGAAGAAGCTCTCTTCGTTGTAGTCGGTGTCGACAAACCAGCACGCGATTTCATCGGTGTTGCTTGATTCCACTCTCCCGAGGTGCGGCTTGAAGACGTCGATCCCGTTCACCTTGACCCGCAGGCGGCCGTCGGGGTCGGTGAGCAGGTCGATGTCCGGTTCGCCGAAGATGACGAAGAGGTTGCCCGACCCGGTGTTTTTGAGTTCTTCGGCCATGTGCAGGTCGGCGTTCATGCGGGCCTTGAGAACGGGGAGGCGGCCGAGTTTTTCGAACTCGGTCGTGCGCGCCTCGTAGTTGAAGGCGCAGGCAATGAGGACGTCGAAATCGGCGTCGCCGGCCTCGCGTGCGGCGGCCACAAGGTCGGCGCGGGCGACGGTGCCGAACTCGGGGCCGATGAAGATGCCCGCGCGCTTTTCCTTGCCGCCCTCGCCTTCGGTGTAGCGCCCTTCGGCACAGACGAGTTCGCCGGGCCATGGCGCGAGGCTGGTGAAGTGGATGCGGTCTTCGCGGTGCGCCTGCTGCACCCCGGCGGTGCGGAGGTTTTCGAGGACCATGGTGGCAAAGTCCTGTTGGGGTTCGCCGTAGTTCTCCTGCCGGGAGGCGAGGACGAGCGGATCAATGAGGTCGTCGTTCTCGTCCACCCCGAGGGTGCGGTGGGGCGAGAGGCTTTCGACCGTGAAGGGCCCCGCGACGCGCACGCGTTTTTTGTCCTCGTAGGGCTTGTCGTAGAGGTATTCGTGATCGGCCTTGGCCGCGATGGAGGCGTCTATCTCCTTCTGCCGCGCGATGCGTTGCTTCCACCACTCGCCGTGCAGTTCGCGGGCTGGCTTCGGCCAGTCCTTCCCGGCTTCCCGCGGGATTTCCCATTCCTCCCGTTTTTGATCCAATGCAGCGTTGAGCTGCTTTCGCAGGGATTCCAGTTTCGGCTGGAATCCCTCCCAGATGACGTCGATCTCCGCGTTGTTCGCGATGGACTTGAGGGTGATGTGGGGCACGCGCTCGTAGACGAAGCCCTGCCGCACGTTGCCGTGACAGCGGCCTTCGGGCGGCGCGGTGCGCGTCAGCGCCGCTTCTTTTGCCCGGCCCTCGGGGCTGTCGGCGAGGAGGTAGTAGGGATAGCGCGCCCCCATGATGCGCGCGCGGGCCAAGGCAAGCGCGACCCGCGAGGTGTCGATCGTGATCCAGCGCCGTCCCCACTGCTCCGCCACGTAGGCCGTCGTCCCCGAACCGCAGGTCGGGTCGAGGACGAGGTCGCCGGGGTCGGTGGCCATGAGGAGGCAGCGTTGGACCGCCGAAAGCGCTGTTTGGACAACATACGTTTTTGGTCCGCCGAACTGATTCTGTCCAAGAGTGTCTGTCCAGACGTCTGTCAGTTCAAACACAGGGTAGTCATCAAGAAACCGGATATACCCAAGGTTCTTTCCCGAACTGGCTTCCACTCTATTTCCCTTAATGAGCCGATCAAAGCCTTGTTTATTGGTCTTCCAACGAACTGAAAGTGACGGTTTGACCAGTTGACCCTCAAATTCTACACCAAACCAAGAAGATGCTCCTTCACCTTTGTCGCGGCCTACACTTTGACTCGTTAGATTATCGCGGAAGTAGATTTTTGATCCGCTCGGCAGCAAAGAAGGCTCATCAACCTCAGCCCTAGTTAGAGGTCTGCGCCTGAGGTCGGCGAGTTGGACGCTTTTGTAGCCTGTTCCACCCTTTTGACCGGGGGCCTTCTTCATAAGGCACTTGCGGTATTTCAGAGCCTCCTTCCTTTTTGCATACCAAAGAAGCGTATCAAAGGTCGGCCCCAAAAAGTCGCTGGTCGAACTGGAAGTTTTCACGAAAACAATCGAGCCAACGCAGTTTTCTGCCCCAAACACCTCATCCATGAGCGCGCGTACGCGGTGGACGTTCTCATCGCCGATCTGCACGAAAATCGACCCTGATTCCGTCAGTAAATCCCGCGCCACCGTCAACCGGTCGCGGAGGTAGGTGAGGTAGGAGTGGATGCCGTCACGCCATGTGTCGCGGAAGGCTTTGACCTGTTCGGGCTCGCGCGTGATGTGGGATTGGTTGCCGTCCTTGACGTCGCGCGAAGTGGTGGACCACTGGAAATTGGAGTTGAATTTTATGCCGTAGGGCGGGTCGAGGTAGATGCACTGCACCTGCCCGCGCAGGCCTTCGCGCTCGGCGAGCGAGGCCATCACCTGGAGGCTGTCGCCGAGGATCATGCGGTTCGTCCAGTTGGCGTCGTGCTGGTAAAACTCCGTCTTGGCGGCCTCGCTGGGGAGCCCGTTGAAGTCCCCGAAGAGGTCGAGCTGCGGGTCGGCGCTCTCGGCGGCGCGTTCGCTCTGCCGCAGGAGATCCTCGATGAGGACCTTCGGGTGGACTTTTTCCTGAATGTAGAGCGGGGGCGCGTTGACGACGAGGTCCGACCAGTCCTGCTCATCCTTGCCGCGCCAGACGAGCTGGGGATCGAGGTCGGGGTTGCGCCGCTCGTAGGCGAGGCGGACGGGTGACTGCGCCTCTTTGTCGACAATGGACTCCAGCTCGGCGGTGGGGATATGGCGGCGCTTCGCGTCCTCGTGGACGAGGCTGTCGACTTGTTTGCGCGGTGCGGAGGGTTTCAGGCGTTTGGGCATTGGGCGGGATGGCGGCGGGTTTCCCATGGTCAGTCTTTTCGGGCCGGTGAGCGGGCCGTCTTGCGAAGTCGCTTTGCGGCGGCTTTTTGTGCCGCCGGATCGGGTGTGGCGGAGAAGCTGACCGTCCGCAGATTCACGGGGCCGTGCTCCATGCGTCCGGTGAGGTTGAGGAGCATCTCCCGGATGGCGCCAAACAGCAGAGAGGGTCCATTGACGGCGACAAGATCCTCGCACTTCTCCTCAGGCCATGCATCCTCGACGCGGAAGAATCCAAGAATCTCGAACTCGGCGAGATAGGCGGGTCGTTCGTCCGAGTCTCCCTTGAGGCGCAGACGAAGCAAGAGACGAAATCGACGCGGATTGTTCAGATCCTTCCCGTATTCGATCGAGCAATCGAATATGTTTTCGTGTTCCGGCACGGGCGCTTTCTGAGCGTCCACATGGATGCGGCGGAAAAAGTGGCGTTCGAGTTCAAGCGGTGACGGCTTCATTGCGTGTCGCAGGGGATGAACGGATTTTAAAGGTGTCAAACTTCGCATCCGCGAAGTCTGCTGCTTTCGGGCAGGTCTCTCCGTGTGCGAATTCTGTTTTCATTACATTCACCCATCGGGCTTCGAAGCCCTTTGGTTCGAGGTGTGAGCGCAGGGAGCAATCGAGGCTCCGCGCGATACGGACCATTGTCTCAAGGGTGAAATTGTTGTTTCCGCTCAGGAGGCGCGTGACAAAGGACCGCTTGACGTCCATCTTTTCAGCGAGTTCGGATTTGGAGAGTCCGAGATCCTCCATGCGTGCCACGATTTGCTCAGTGAACTCGTTCTTCGCACCTTCGACATGATAGTCCAGGCGCTGCTCGGCTTGGGCGAACAACTCCTCGAAGGAATCGAATTCTTTAAACGGGGTGTCAGGTGTGGTCATGGATGAGTGAGTGTGCTTGTTTGGCTTCGAAGTAGCTGGAGCGCAGCTTCGAGGCCTTTTCGATATCTGCTTTCGGCGTTTTGGCTGTGGTCTTGACGAATGCATGGGTGCAGACGATCAGGCTGCCTTGGTCCCAAAAGCACAGGACTCTGAGCCGTGTGGTTTTGATTTCATACAATCCGCCCGTTCCGGAGAGGCTCTTGAACTTGGTGTCGTTCTTCGGAACCCCTTTGTTCGCCATGTCCGTCCACAACCGCGTGAGCTTGGAAAGCTCCGGCGGGTCGGTCTTTTGAATGAACTTGCAGAAGCTGAGGGTTTCACATGGATCCTTTTTTCCGGGCGGTCCGGGTGTTGCCAGAGCGCGGATGGTGAGTCTTGATCCCGCGCGAATGAGTTTCGTCTTAAGGATCATGGTTCACTTTTAAGTGAATTCAAGGCAAAAAGTGCCTTTCCGGATCTTTCGGGATGTCTCTTCACACCGCCTCCAGCCAACCGGGCAAAAAAAGACCCCGTGGACCGCGGCCCACGGGGGGCTATGGCATCCGGACTGTGGTCCGGAATATCCATAGGGGTGAGATTGCAAAAGGTCGCCGCCGCGGGGCCGGCGGTCAAGTTTTTCACGTGAAATACTTCGGCCCCGGCGAGGCTTTCGGTGACTGACCAAGCCGCCTCGTTCGGGGTGCGGACCTTTGTTTTACCGAACGTTTTCACTTTGCCGACCTTACGGGTTTTGCGCCCCGGGGGCTTGTTGCTCTTTCCACCATCGTCCCGAACAGTTCACCGATTCTCGCCTCGAAATCGTCCTCCATCTCCCAGACATCGGTGAATTCGGCGAAGTCCCAGCGTCCGAAACTGCCGAGGTTGTTCACGCCGGGCACCCACAACGTTTCCATGGTCGACTTTTTGTCTTTCGCGTCCTCGCGGCGGTAGCCCTTGATCTCGACGACGAGGTGCAGCGGGTCTTCGGGGCCGCGCCCGTCGTCGACAAGGGCGATGAAGTCGGGCCGGTAGCGGCGGGTTTCCGAGCCGATGCGGTAGGGAACCTCGAAGCCGAGGCTGTGGTTCTTCACGTAGGCGAGTACGCGCGGATGCCCTTCGGCCACGCGGCAGAACTCCGCCTCCCAGTCGCTGTCGAGCACGACCCAGTTGACGTGGGACTTGTCGGGCGCGGTCTTGTAGAGCCCGCTCTTGGCCGTGTGGAAGTTCACGTACGCCGTCGAGCCCGTGGTGTTGTAGGGTTCGAGCAGCGCCTTGACAATGGACTCGCCGTCGGTGCGCATGCCCGCGCGGGTGATCGCGGCGGTGATGCGGTGGCAGGCCTCGTCGGCCAGCTCCTTATACATGAGTTGGGCCGGGTAGGTGCCGCCCATACAGCGCAGGTGGCCGTCGAGCCATGCGCGTGTGACACGCTTGAGCTGGCCGAAGAGGTGGAGTTTGGGCTCGTCGCCGGGGTCGCGGTAATGTGTGTAGAGCAGGTGCGTGGTGAGGTGAAGGAGCACCGTCGAGGCGCGTACCCCGTCCGTGTGATCAAGGTTGAGGTCCACGCCCTCACCGATAATACCCTCGTTGCGGCTGCGCGTCGCCCCGATGAGGTCGGGAGTGAGTTCAAGGATGTCGTCCTCCGTGAAGGCGGCATGGATGCGTTCGGCGGGCAGTTCCACACGGTAACCCGCGACGCGGGGAAAGCGGACCTCGAGCGCATCGCGCTCCGGGCGGACGGCTTTCACATGTGTGGTCCGCTGCGGCGGGAGCGGCGGGGCGACGACAGGCTTGGCGTTGAAATCGAATGGGATGCCGAGGACATCGGCGTATTCCACGTTGAAAAGACCGTCCTCGTTGAGGTCGTAGGATTGCCGCCGGAGCGCGCGCCCGATCACTTGTTCGCACAAGAGCTGGGTGCCGAAGGCGCGCACGCCGAGAACGTGGGTCACCGTGTTGGCGTCCCAGCCCTCGGTGAGCATCGAGACGGAGACCACGCAGCGGATGTCGCCGCCGAGTTTTCCCGGCTTGCCCACGGTATTCATGACCTCGCGGAGAAGGTCCTGATCGGTCAGCTTGTCGCCCGCTTCGCGGTTGCCCGTGCGCTGCACGATCTCGTAGCGGAACCGTTCGATCTCGTCCGCCGCCATCTTGCGGAAATTGTTGTCGAGAGCGTCGCCGGATTCGAGTTGCTCGCTGTCGATAAGGAGGGTGTTCGGACGCGCGAGAGCATTGCCTTGCTCGTCGAAATTGCGGAAGAGCGGGAGGCGCCCCGGCTCGAACCGGGTCGAGCCGTCGCCGGTCTCGCGGTAAAAGCCCGAGATATAGTCGTAGACCAGCTTCGACGCCGAGGTGTTGTTGCACACGATGATGAAGCAGGGAGGCACGTCGATGCCCTGTTCCTGCCAGAGCCGGAAGGTCTTTGCATAGTGCCCGTAGAGAGCTTCGAGCGCGGTCTGCAGCGGTGTCGGCACGCTGTGCGGGTCGAGCGTGCTGGCTTTGCCGCGACCCTTCTTCGGCATCTTCTTGCGCACGTGCTCCCATAGATTGCGGTACATTGGCATTTCCCCGCCCGGGATGTTGTCGGTGACGGGTACGCGGGGCAGTTTGACGATGCCGCACTCGATCGCGTCCATGAGCGAAAAGTCACTCACCGTCCATGGGAAGAGGGTGCCCTCCGCGTAGCCCGAACCGCGGAGGAAAAACGGTGTCGCCGAAAGATCGATGACCCGCGCGAGGCCCAGCTTGCGCTTCACCACCTCGAGGCCGCTGATCCAGAGCCGGGCGGCCTCGTTGTTCTTCTGCGCCTCCTTCTTTTCGTCGCCCTTGAGATCGGCGGTGTCGTCTTCGCCCGGCTTTTCGCGGTAGCAATGGTGGGCCTCGTCGTTGAGAACGAGGATGTTTTTGATGCCCATGAGGTCGGGCATCACCCGCTGAACCATCTGCCCTTCTGTTTCGAGGGTGTTCAGGGGCGCGCCGCGTCCCTGCAGGAGCGCGCGGCCGCCTTTGGCCAGATCCATCCGCTCGCGCAGCTTGAAGGCGTGGTAGTTGCTGATGACGACCTTCGCTTTGCCCAGATCCGGGAGCATGTCGGGCGGCACAAGGTCGCGGTGTTTATAGTAGCTCTCGGTGTCGCTGGGCAGGAGGACGCGCAACCGGTCGCGGATGGTGATCCCCGGCGCGACAATGAGAAAGCCCCGCGTGAAATGCTTGCTGCCGGGCCGCCGGGCGGCGTTGATCGTCTGCCAGGCGATGATCATCGCCATGACCGTCGTCTTGCCGGCGCCCGTCGCGAGCTTCAGTGCGATGCGCAGAAGCTCTGGATTGGACGCGACGCTCGCGTTCTCCAAATGATCGAGAAAATCCTTCCCTGCTTTGCCCGCTTTTGGTGCGACCTCCGTAAGCCAGATAAGCGTTTCCACCGCCTCCACCTGGCAAAAGAACGGCCGGATGGACGGAAACTCGTGGTGACGCCAGTGCTGCAGTAGCCGCGCCGTTTCCGGAGTCACCCGCCAGTCGTTGGGGTTCGGCAGGCTTCTCCATTCATCAACACGCTTTCGAAGCGCGTTGATCATGCTTGCCGTATACTTCTGGTCCTTGTCCGAAAGCCCTTTCCCCTCGTCGAGAGCCAACTCCGCCTGCTCGCCTTTACCCTTGCGCTTCCTCGCCTTGGGAATGGGCGTGATGAAGTCCGCGATGCGGCGCGATTCCACGATCTTCTGCGTCGGTTGTCCGTCTTTATCCAGTTCCCAGTGGCGGGATGGATAGGCGTAGGGCGAATTAAGGATCGGCTGTTCGAAGAAGGCGTTGGACATGGCGTCGATGGCGGACCGGGCTGACCGATCTGTGATCCCCTCTGACTAGGGTGAATTACTTTCACCGCAATCTTTTTGCACTTCCGCGCCGCGCTTTTCCGCTATACGCCGATTTATTCACCGCTTTATCCACCGCCGGTTGAACCCCGTGTGAACACCTTTTCAGGGTTCGGGCTTGCCCTCTCCGGCATCGCCGTGCATCCCCTTTCGCCGCAATCGTAGCCGGTGTGTCCGCGGCGTCCACGGCACACACCGAGCGGCGGTTGCGGCAATCGCGCGAACTCGCCTTCGTCGCCGAACCGCGGCAACGCCGATGAACCATTGTCGGGGGTGCTTTATGGACGAGGATCCATGCTGCACGATCCGCGGAACCAAAAATACGGTCTCATTTTGCTAGAGTTCGCACCTACATTCGGAACACTTTTGGTCCATTTTCAAGCACTCACGTGTATTTTCGGAACAAATCCGGCTTCGTCTCCAACTTCAGGGGCCTCCCTCTTGGCTTCCCTAAATTGCTTTACGGCAACCATTTAAAATGGTGGGCGACGACGGACTCGAACCGCCGACCTACTGGGTGTAAACCAGCCGCTCTAACCAACTGAGCTAGTCGCCCGCGTAAAAAGAATATAGGGGTTAGGGGAGGGAACGGCGGGGCACAAGTCTTTTGCTGAGGTTTTCCTTGACCGGGTTTGCGGGGGGCACCTTAATCCGGTGTTTTGTTCGGGCTGTAGCGCAGTCTGGTAGCGCACTTGCATGGGGTGCAAGGGGTCGCTGGTTCGAATCCAGTCAGCCCGACCAATTTTCTAAGGCGCTTGTTTGCAGAGGTTTAGAGAATTGGACCGAATCGGATGGGGACCGAATTTACACCATACTTACATCAGCTCCCCTAAGTCCATATCCCCCTCCGGCCCCCTTGCGCGGTCTCCGGGTGCGCGCCGTAACGATCAGCCTGCGCCATACGGCCCGCGTCCGGTCTTGCGCCGTTGGTAATCGGCCATGGTCCCCCAAATGTCGTGATAGGCGCGGAGTTTGTCCGCCTGTCCCGGCGTCCGTCCGATCTCGCCTTTGAAGTTCCCGTAATCGAGGTCCCGCGCGGTCTCCCGCAACAACGCTTCGAAGGTCTCGCCGGTCACGCACATCCGCGCCGGGTAATCCCCCTGCGGCGTGTCGATCACCGGGCGCGCGCCAAGCAACGCGCCCCACCGCCCGCGAAGGGCTTCGAGGTCTTCACGGCAGCGCGCGCGAATCTGCACCGGGTGTTCCGCGTCCATCTCCGGGCGGTGCGCGATGCTGAAAAATCCGTGTCGGGTGAATATCCACATGCTGTTTCCTTTCCTGTTCGTGTTCCTGTTCGTGTTCCTGTTCCGGTCGGGTTTGTCCCGACCCTTGCAATCCCCGCTCAATACGCCCACGGGTAATCCGCGAGTGTCCGGCGCGTGATCTCCCGCGCCTCTTCCCACGGAATGACCTCGCGCGGCCCCGGCGCGACCAACTCCGCTTCCTCCTTGTCCGGGTCCAACTTGTGCGGCGCGATATACCGCCAGATTGCCGCCAGAATCTGCGGGTCGTTCGTCCACCAATCCGAATCCACCCGTTGCCCGAAACGGTCGACCCAAAGCCGGTTGCGATCTTCCTTCGGGCGGTTGGGGGAAAGATGTCCCGCATCCGCCGTAATCGCCTGAACCAACCCCTGAGACAACGCGTGCCGATCCTCCCAAATCACAAACCCCCACCGATCATCCAAATCCGTCCGATCCTCCGGCAAACGCACCCGCAAAACCTGATTCTGGTCAATCGCCAACGCTTCGATCCCCAACCGATGTTCGACCGGATGCGGCCAATTCGCATGCGTCGACTGCCAATGCAACCAATCCCCCTCTTCCGGGATCTCAGCCATGCCTCGTTCCTCCGGGTGCGCGTTCAGTCTATCGAGAGACCGCGCCGGGGCGTGCCGTTGGCGAGCGCGGCAACATCCTCGCGCCGGAAGTGACGCGGGCGCAAGGGCGTCGGGAGCGGCCGCAACCGGCCCGCCTTCACAAGACGCCAGACGGAACGGGTTGACGCATAGCCAAGCATCCGCGCGGCTTCCTGAATCGGTATGCGGTCGGGACTCACGCGCGCCCCCTCTTCCGTTTTCTCGCGGCGGCGGCGCGGTCGAGGTCGCGGCGGATCGCGCGTGAAACGACGTAGCTGAACGAGCGGTCTTCCTGTTCAGCGGCGCGCCTCACGGCGTCGATCACGTCCGGGGGAAGCGAAACACTTTTGCGGACGCAGAGGTCCGACGGGTCTTTCTGTTTCATCACGGACAAGCGTTCATTCTTCCCAACCGTTGGCAAGAAAATTCACACCCGTTCCGAACCTTGGCGGCGCGTGCGCGGCGTGGTCGCGAACCGTGTTTCGTTACCAAACCGGCGCGGCGCGGTCGGGAAGGCGGGATTTGCCCGTTCTGCCGTGCGCCCCCGCATAGGCATCCCCCTACACCCGCCCGACCGCCCGAAAGCGAATCCTCGCGCAACCTCGCGCGCCCTACGGCCTTTCTCCGCGTTCACGCAACGCGCTTTCCCGTGCCTGCCGCACGATCTCCCGAATCCGTGCTTCGTCGACCGCAGGCGCGGCAACGTGCGTCTCGGTGTGGACCGCGATTTCCGGAGTCGCTCCGTATCCCCGGCCCCGGCCCCGCGTCTTCAGAAAGAAGATGATCGAGGCTGTGTCCCCCTCTTCGATCTTCCGCAGCAACGCGCTTTCCGCGAGGTCGAGTGTTTCCTCCCGCGCGTCTTCGAGGATCTCAGCAAGGGCGGATTTCTCCGCAATCCTGCGGTGAATCGTCGACCGCGCGCACCTCAGCGCATCGGCGGCGGGAGCGATCAATCCACCGTTCGCCCTCAGCGCCTCCGCAATCCGTTTCGTTGCTATCCGTTTCGCCATGTCTCCCTCCTTTTTATACTGTCGCCATTGATTTCTTCTGTGTCGAGTGCCGACGCCTCCGCGCCGGTTGCCATTCGCGCCAAAACCACGCGGCCCACGATTCGACCAACGCGGCGGCGGCGGGCTCGCCCCCGGCAAAGACTACCGGGCAATACCGCGCCTCAATCGCTGCCACGGTGGCAAGAA
Source organism: Opitutales bacterium (assembly GCA_020831525.1). GTDB lineage: Bacteria > Verrucomicrobiota > Verrucomicrobiia > Opitutales > Oceanipulchritudinaceae > SLLG01. The sequence goes on along the minus strand of JAFIGH010000013.1, from coordinate 52,464 downwards.
CCGCCTGCGGAGTGATCGCGCTGCGGTATTCCCCCGCCGCAAGTTCCCGGCGCGTGCCGACGATCAGCAGGCGCGCGAAGTCGTATCCCCGCAACCGGTGCAACTCCCGTTGGAACCGCTCGCGGTTCGCGCCTTTGCAGCATGAAACGAGGTCGGACACGCTCTTGCGCTCGATAGCGAAGCGTTCTTCGAGTCCGGCAATCGAGTAGTCCCCGGTGTAGAGCGTGCCCAGTTCCGCTGCCAGCCGCCGGAAATGAAACGGCGTTTGCTCGCGGGTGTCGATCACAAGGCGCGGCAGGTCATCAACGGCCTTCAGATCGGACGGGAGTGGGTAGAGGTCGGTCATTAGTCGAACTCCTCAACGTCGTTCCAGTCCTGCCGGTGCAGTGTGGGTTCCTCGCGCTCGCCCAAATCCATCCAATCATTGACATGCCATGCGTAGAACGCCTTCAGCGGGTCGAAAATGCGGTTGCCGTCATCGTCCTCCCATCCGCGTTTCTGGTTCCACTCAACAAAGACCGCCGCTGCCCGGCGCATGTCCTCAGGGTCTCCCGTCTCCTCTCCGTATTCGTCGACGGCCTGCCAGAACTCCGCGCTGTCGTAGTTCTGCCGAAGCATCTCCACATCCACCGGTGCGAACTTCCGCAGTGCCGCCCGCCAGTTCTTCAACGGCTTGCCGTCTATCCGCCAGCCCTTGGAGTTGTTCATGCGGTGAAACCGGCGTGCGGTGTCTGCGGGAATCAACACCCGGTCCGCCTCCGTAAGAACATCCTCAAGCGATGGAGAGACAGTGACGCACCGCCCGCCCTCCGGGGGGCTCTCTTCTATCCCTTCTTCTTCACTTTCTTCTTTTCTTATAATGTCAGACATTGGCGAAATCTTCGTTGTCTGATCGTTCGGACAATTTGTCTGATCGTTCGGACAATTTGTCTGATCGGGCGAAAGCAGAGTGTATATCTTCGGTGTTTTCAGCGGCCTTTCGAAAACCGACACTACGCCAGCTTTCTCAAGCTGTGGCATCAGCCTCCCAACTGTCTTTGCGGAAACGCCCGCTTTCATGCCAATTTCCCCCTGTATCGCCTCAAAGGTTTCGCTTTGCTCATCGGATGCGATTTCGCACAATGCGACGTAAATCGAGATCGCGCCTTCACATCGGCAGGTGCCATCGAAATACCCCCGTATCCGGCCCATCATGGCCTTGTTCACCCAGAGGAAATACCCTTCCTTGATGCTTCTTTCCCGGTGGGCTGATTCGTTCGCCTTACGCGTTGCCATGCCCCCGCCTCTCCCTGCGGCGTTTGTTGGTCCGTCCGTGTTTCAGCAACTGCCAGAGTTCGCCGGGGGTGCGCGCCCGGTCTTCGTCCGGGTGCCGACGCCGGAGAATGGCGGCGGTGGTTCCGCTCAGTCGACGCTTCACTCCTCACCCCGCTTTTCGCTCTCCCGCTGTGTTTCGGCGCGCCGGAGGATTTCCGCATAAACATCGGGCAGCCAGAGCAACCGTGTTCCCCGTTCCCGCCCGGTGCCCATGCGCGCCTGCCGGATGCGCGGGTTGCCGACAAAGTGCCGGTAGAACGCGGCGTGCTTCAGTCCTGTATGCGGGCAGGCGCCTTCACTTTGTTTCGGCGGTCGAACCCAGATCGGGGACGCGGCGCACGTGGACGTATTGTTTTCGATCTCCCTTGTGGCAGGGGGCGGCGGTAACGTGTCGGTTTTCATACGGAGCGGAATCATATCAGCCCCGTTTGAAAAGTTTGCGGAAAGCCTTCAATGCTCCGCGTGGATTCCGGAAAAAAATCAGGAAAGCCAGTTCCGCGCGGCCCGGTGGGTCACTCCCGGACATTCCGAGGTATCCCCCGCTTGCCAGATGCGCGCGCCGTCCGCAAACAGTCCGTAGGGTTCTCCCTCCACCTCAACCCATCGAAAGAAGTCGGTCATCGGCGCGGACTCTCCCGCCTCTTCGCGCCAATCCGTAAAAGCCGACAAGACCCCTTCCTTGAGTGGGTCTTTACGGGGCTTCGGGGGTGCCTTCCTTCGTGCGGCGTGGCCCACTGCGGGCGAGAACCGCGCGCCCCTCTTCGCGTCGGATGCTTTGGCGTTCGCAAAGGTGCGCGCGTAATAGATTCCGGCGAAAAACGCGGCGTCGGGCTTCTGGTTCTTGCGATACTCCGCAAGTAGATCACGGGCACGGCGCGCGCTCCTTCGGCAATCTTTTGGCCCGTGTTTCGCAAGGTGGTTCATAGTTGCGATCATGCCATTCAGACTTTCCGCGTTCTCCACTGAACGGATGTCCTGTGTCCCTCCCAAGTCCAAGGCGCGCTTCGAGGGTGTGTAATCAATAAACAGACCGTCCTTCCTAAGGGTCATCCATGCCCCCTCTCCGCAGCCGGTCCGACGGTGAACGATGGCCCGAAGTGGTGCGGTCGGACGGTGAACCGCCGTTCAAAATACTGTCCTGCACGCGCCGCAACCTCCCGCGCCTCCGTTTCACTCAGGGCAAACCGCTCGCAAAAGTCGGCAAAGTCCCGTGCGTCCCCGTGCGCGGCCCGCTCCAAATCGCCGTTGTCGATCAGGGCGGCGGCGATTTCGCCGGGTTCGGCGTTCAGCAGGTCCGCAGCTATCCGCACGGCGCGCGCGGTATCTCCGGTGAGGGTGATTTGTAGTTCGTCGTTCATGGTGGATGGGTTTGCGGTTAGATGGTCTCGATATTGCCCAGCGCGGCGCGAAGTTGCTCAAACTCGGCATGGGTGTAACTGCGGTGAACGCGCGGATCGGTGTGCGCTGTCAGCTTCATCCGGACGGCCTCAGGGACATTGTTCGCGGAAAGGTGACTCGCGAGGGAATGGCGAAGGCTGTGGAACGTCTTGTCCGTCACTTTGCGCACGCCCGCGCCGCTTTGCTTGGTCTCGATCCCGGCGGCCCGGAGGATGGTCAGAAACCGCTTCGAGAGGATGGCGCGGCGGCCCTTGGCAGCCATTGCGGCAAGGGTAGGGGTCACAGCCTCCTTTTCGTCTCCCGCCGCTTCCATCAACATTTCCGCAAGCTGGGGATGCATCGGCAATTCGATACGTTCCTTTGTCTTCTCCGGAGTGAACGACAGTCTCAGCCCGGCGAGGTCGATCCCGTCCCACCGCATCGAACAGGCATCCCCCAGCCGCGCCCCGCAAAAGAATCCGAAGGCGATGGCGATGCGCCATTCCGCGCCGTGTTCGAAGTCTGCGGCAGCGGCGAGGATCGCGCGCAGTTCGTCCGCGCTGAACGCGCCCTTTTCAACGGACCGCACTTTCTCGCCCACCTTTGCCGCGCCCGCCGGGTTGAACGTCAGTCTCCGGAGGGTCACAGCCTCATTGAACGGCACGCGGAGGATTTTCAGACAGTTCGAGCGGGTCTTTGTCGCGAGACCACGCGCCGCGAGTCCGTCCACGTAGCGTTGAACGTGGGTCGGTTCGATGCGCTCAACCGGAAAGTCCGCCTCGTCTTCCAATGACGCGATGAAGTCCCGGACCACCTGCCGGTAACGGGCGAGGGTTGTGTCAGGCTTCCCGGCGGATTCCTGCCGCTCAACCCATTCGTTGAGGAACTCCCGCGCCGTCTGCATCTTCACTTCCTCGCCCCGCGCGATGGCGGCGAGTGCAAGGGCGGTCTCGCGGATGTCCGATTCCCGTTTGAGTTCGCCGCGTGCGATGCGTTCGAACCCGTCCGCGATGGCAGCGGCCTTCCTGCGGTTTCCGGCCCGCTCTTTCGGCGTTTCTCCGCCGTGCGGAATCTTCGTGCTGCGGTTGTGAAGCTTCCCGAAGCGATCACGGAAACAACCGATCCAGAAACGGGACTCAGGGACTTTGCGGAGGTAGGCCATAACTTACACCATACTTACACCAATCCCCGCTAAGTCAATATGTTTTCCGCTCGTTCATTTGCGGCGTTTATGCGCCTTACATCACACGCAAGTGCATGAAAAACAGTGCTTTACGAATCGCTGGTTCGAATCCAGTCAGCCCGACCAATTTCCGTCCGGCGTAGGTGAGCGGTGGAGACACGTCCGTGTTCGAGGGTCGGTTGCGTTCAACCGTTAAGCGGAGCCGCTCTGGAAACGCCGTCGGTCGTTGGACTGACTCGGGGACATGAGCATCACGTCCCTGTATCGAAGTCTGTTGCGGTGCGCCGGCGCGGCTTTCCGGATGCCGCCGCGGCTGTCGGTGGCTGTTGCTGTGATGTGCCTTGCGGCACAGGAAACGCGGTCGGACAGCTTACTGGCGGAGTATGACTTTGAGGCGCCCTTTGCAGCGTTCGCGGCCGGCGCGGGAGTTAGCGGTGTGCTGCCTGACGGATGGTCGGACGCTTCTGCCGGGGACGCGGTGGAGGTGCGCTACGGTGAGCTGAGAGAAGCGCCGTTTACAGGCGTTCAGTCGCTGCTGATGGAGGTCGACTCTGTCGCGGGCGGGGCGGCTGTCCTCGTCAGTCCGGTGGTGGATCTGACGAGAGGCGAAGTCCTGCGCCTGCGTCTTGCCCTGCGCAGCCCGACAAGCGCCCAGGTGGAGATCCGGCTCACCGGGGTGGAGGATGCCGGTGATGTCCGCTGGGCTTCGGAAGTGAATGCCGTTCCGGAGTGGAGCATGAATACGCTTTTGCTCGCTGTGCCGGAGGGCATGGAGACCGGTCAGGTGGTCCTTGCAATGTCGGTTCCCGGGCGGCTGGAGACGGACGCATGGACACTGGAAGCGCTGGATGTAGAGGATCTTGTCGGTGAGCGCGACTTTGAGACGAATCTGTTGGGGGCGAGTTCGTTTCCGCTTGGACCGACCTCACCTTTCGTGGCGGCGGGTAACTTCCGTCCGGACGATGCCGTGGTGACCGATCCCGAAGTGACGGGCCCGACAGGGAACCCGGCACTCCGGCTGACCGGCTTCATGTCCGAGGGATTCACGACGGTGCGCTTTACCGGGCCGTTCGAGGCCCGGCCTAATCAGGACCATACCTTCAGTTTCTGGGCGCGGGGCTCGGAGGCAGTGGCACCGCAGTCGGTAACGGTGCAGATGGGCCGTCCCGGCCAGAAACACAGCCGCGTCATCACCCTCACGTCGGCGTGGGAGCGGTATTCCATCTCCGCCGAGCTGCCGTTCAGCTTTGCCGGGGCGCATCTTGTCCGGATTGTATCGGGTTCACAGGATCCCTTCTGGGTGGACGGGTTGCGGGTGGCCCAAGGCGAAGGCGAGACGGAATTCGCCCGAAGCGGACCGGTGGAACTGACCGCGGAAGCGACGGCGGACTCCGGCCTGTTTTTTGAAGGGGAGGCTTTCACGGTGGACATTGCTTTGTGGGGTGCGCTCGAAGCGGCGGCGGGCCTTGAAGGCAGCCTGCGGCACGCCGACGGACGGGTGTTCGACATGCCCTTTATCGCCGTTGCGCACCGAGAGGATGTGTTGCATCGGATTTCCGGTTTCGAGCTACCGGATACAGGTGCGCCGGAGTTCGGTACCTTTGTACTTTCCCTGAGGGTGGTGGACGCCGTGGGAGCGCCGCTGTCGAAGTGGTCGGAGACTCTTTTGCACCGTGTGCGCACAGCGCGCTACGCGGACCGCTTTGCCCCGCACTCACCGTTCGGTACCCACGTTTTCTGGACGGAGCGGGAGACAAGGCGGGCCAAAGCTCTGGGCTTCAACTGGGTGCGCGGAAACTACCAGCTACCGTGGTCCGGCATCGAACCGGAACCGGGCGAGTGGCGCTGGGATCTCCTTGATACCCGTATCGCGCATCCGCGCAATGCGAAGCTGGAGGTGCTCGCATACCTCTCCTCCGCGCCGCGCTGGGCATCGACCGCGCGGGCGGATTGGAGCGGGAACAACGCCGGGTGGTGGCGTTTCACCGCGCCGCCGCGGGGTGAGACGGAGATGATCGAAGCATTCGGCGAATACGCCTACCGCGTCCTTGAGCGTTACGGCGACGATCTCACCGCATTGGAGACATGGAACGAGCCCTTCCTCGCCGCGTTCTTTCCCGACGATGTGGTTGACGGTGCGCCCTTGCGCGCGCCGCCCCGGCGATTGTATGAGATGACACAGCAGGTGCGGGCGGCAGCGGACGCGACCGGCTACGGGGGCCGGCTCTTCTGGAACATCGGCGGGCACTACGGCGCGGATGAGCGCGGGTTCGACGAGGCCAATCTTTCCATGGGAACGGCTGACCTCGTCGACGGGTATTCACTGCATCGTTACTCTCAGCTGGGAATGGGTTTTCCGGGCGACCAGATGGAGATTGATATGGAGGTCATCGAAGAAATGTACCCGGAAGCAGGTGCCGCGAAGCCTGTCTGGAACAGCGAGGGCGGCGTGGGCCCGTCCGAAGTGTTCAGCCTGTTCCGCCATAACCCGCCGCGCAATCTCGCAGGGCGCGCGGGGGAGCAGGGACGCCACTTTATCCGCTACCACCTGTCGAACCTTGCGGCGGGTATCGAGAGGGTCTTCAGCTACGCGTTTTTTGAGCAGGACCGGTGGAGTTCGGAGTACAGCTATATGCATGTTGACGGCCGCTTGTCCCATATCGCTTCGGTCTTCTCCAATCTGGCATGGCACCTTGAGGATAGGGAGTTCGATTCGTACCGGAATCTTGATTACGGAATGAATGCTTTCACCTTCCGCGCCCGGGAGCATGAAGGTCCGGATGTTGCGGTTGTCCTCGCATCCCAGCAACGGACGATACTGACCGGGGTTCCCGAAGGCCTGATTGTCCGCGATATGTATGGAAACGAACCGGAGGTGCCAGCCATCATTGACTCCGGCATCCTGTACGTCGTGTCGGACGATCTGGACGCGTCCTTTGGAGGATTAGCCGAAGCCGTTGTCTGGTCGCCGCAACCGAGTCCCTTCCGCCAGTTCGCGGACCTCGGGGATTCGTGGCGGCAGACGTTTCTCGGGCGGGTGAACGACGCATGGTGGCCGTGGCTGGAGCATGAGTCGATGGGTTGGTTGTTTGCGCGGCGCGCGGGTCCCGGCCAGTCCCTGCATCTCTATGACTACCGGCTTCGCTCGTGGATGTTTGCTCCCTCGCCGGGCTTTCCGTGGCTGTATCACCACGCGAGTGAATCATGGTGCTGGTTTGCCCGCGACACATCCGAGCCGCGGCGTTGGTTCTGGTTTCCCGGTAGCGGTGACACGGTCGGCGAATGGCGCTCCGGTCAAATGCTGCGGGAGTGACTTGTGGCGTCGACCGGGCGAGGCGTGAAACGCACCATGCCTTACGGCTGGCTGTGTCCCGCCAGCGCTTCCTCGAGGGGCCGGGTGGCGCTGCCGCTGCCCCGCGCGTCCGTGTATTCGGCGAGGAGGCGTTTGGCCGTGCGGGTCTCGCCCCGGTGGAAGGCGGCACCGGCGCGGTAGAGTGGCACACCGGGATGGTGCGGTGTGATCCGCGCAAGGTCTGCGTGGTGTTCCGCAACGTCTTCCCACGAGGTCGTCATCATCGCGGCCCTAAGCAGTGTATCGAGGGTTGAGAGGTCATTGGGTTGCTTGCGGACGAGTTTGCGGAGGAGAGGCAGGGCTTCGGCCGGGCGGTCGTTGGCGACAAAGAAGCGGGCGAGCCGGGCACGGAGTTCAGCGTCCCCGGGCCGTGCGCGGATGGCGTCGACATACTGCCGGTTGACGCGCGTTTTGGTTTCGGCGAGGGCGATGGATTCGCTGAAGTGCGCGTAGAGGTCGCGCATCCACTGAACGCGGGTAGCATAGTTTTCGATACCGGTGAAGGGCGGGTTGTCGAAGCGGTTGATGATCTCGCGCAGGATTGTCCACACGTCGTAATCGGTAAAGGCGAGGTGCGCCTGCATCTCTTCGAAGCCGAGCCATCCGGCCCGCGGCTTCACCAGATCTTCCGCGTTGTGAAGCACCGCTTCGGCCATGAGCCGACTGAGGACATAGGCACCGTGAAAGTTGAAGTGAACGTGTTCGTAGAAGAACTCGAAGCCCGGAGCGGGCTGCGCGGCGCGCTCCTGGAAGGCGGCCTCGGCGTCGAGGAGACGGGCGTTGGGGTGGGATTCGGCTGTCGTGCGAATGATCTCGTTGGTACGGGAGTCGGCTCGAAAGCGAAGCTCATCAAGATCGCGTGCGCGTTGGAAGGTGTCCGCGGCGGCGTGTGTGTCTCCGGCGGCGGCGAGGCGTTCCGCTTCGGAAAAGGCGGCGGCCGCCGCTTCGCCGAAGAATGGAGGCTGGTCGTGCAAGTTGACGGCGACGGTGGAGAAAAGGACAGGGACTCCCGAGCGGGCCGCCCGGCGGGCGATGAAGGCAAGGTTGTGGGCGAAGTTTTCGTAGACGCTCTCGAGATCCGGGCTTTCCCACGGGAAGCGGTAAGCAAGAAAGTGCTGCATGCCGCGCCACTCCTGCGCGGAAGCTTCCGCGGGTTCGACGAGGGATTGTATCCACTGTCCTGTGCGGGTTTTGCGGACCGCCACCTGTGCGCGGGGCAGAGTGCTGCCGAGCCGTCCGGCGCTGATCCGGTTGGCCGGACCGAAGGGGCCCACGACTTCATTGTTGCCCATGTAGACAACGATCATGTCGGGGCGCAGCCGGCCGAAGTCCTTGGCGATCTCCCGTGCGACATGGGAGTTGCAGGCGGTCAGCGCGGCGTTGATGACGACAACCCGGCGTTCACCCTGGACATGGTTGAGCTGGCGTTCAACCATGCGGGGCACGGAGTAGCCGGGATCCGGGTCGCCGTTGATGGCGGAGCCGCCGAGCACAAGCACGCGGAACTCATCGGAAGCTTTTTCCTTTGGCACGGCGAACGGGACGAAGAGGCGCTTGAGGGCTTCCGGAAAAAACAAGCGGGTGAAATCGGGGTTGGGTGCGTCGACCGCCGTGCTGTCGATCATTGCTTCCTCCCAGAACCGCGGCGAGTACCCGTATCCGACAGCCCGGAGCGAGATTTCCAGCAAGGCAACAAGGAACAACGGCGGCAGAAAAGCGATGAGCGCGGCAAACAGGAGTTTGCGCGGGGTCGAAATGGAGGCGGCGGGCATGGGAGTGTGTGTTGTTTCGCGAGGCTATGCCGATCGGGTTATGGGCTGCAAGATGAACGAGTTGCGGGGTTTGCTCATTCTGTTTTCACCTCCGTCGTTTCCGCGGGGCCGATTTCGACGAGCGGCGCATTTGCGCACCATGCGGCCGGCAAGGGACGCTCACGCGCGGCGTCGTCTTCGACGAGGAGGCGGACTTTGGCCGGAAAGGGGGTTGGATTGCGGAGGGCGATTCGACTGCGGTTGCCGCCGGACCACCGGGCCTCCACGTGGTCGAGGGCGACGAGAATTCCGGAAGCGGGGCAGGCGTAGACGCCCGGAAGCTCCATCCATGTGAGGAGGGCGGAGACTTCACACCAGCAGCTACCGTGGAAGATTCCGCCAAGGTTGTTGTCCCAGTCGCTCGTGTTGACCCGTTCGTTGATCCAACCGGGGGGAAGCGGATTGCCTCCGGGGTCGTGGATCGGACGGTCGGCGCGGCTCATGTATTGCGGCAGGGTGCGGGCGATGACACAAAGGAGATCGAGGATCCGCCGGTCGCCCGTGGCGCGGAAGAGCCGCAGCAAGGACTCTCCGGAGTGGGTGCAAAGGCCCGGCGCGCTGTGTTTGTTCTGCGTGTTGGCGAAGACGGTGCCGGTCGATACCATGCCGAGTCGGCCAAATTCACTGTCAGCGGGAAACGGGTACGCGTAGGGCATGACCCATGTGGCAAGCTGGCGGGCCGCGTCGGCGGCGGCGCCAATCCACTTTTCCTCACCGGTGCTTTGCCACAGCCATACGTAGGACTCGACCAGACCGGCGGCGGACTCGCTGTCGATGTTGCCGAGGGCGTCGCCGGGTCCCCCCGCGGTCAGTCCGCGCCGCGTCCAGTCGCGCAGGAAGGCTTCCGCACCCTGCCAAGCGCACTCCAGCCATTCAGTGGCTCCTTCGGTTTCGTGCGCAAGAACAAGGCCTGCCGGAATGATCGCCCCGCTGCACGTGCCGCCCGCGCAGACATGACCGTCAAGGTTATCCATAAAGTGCCCCCACTGTCCGCATTCGCGCCAAACGCGGCAGAGGGCCGTCGCGAGCGTGCGCAGGGTGGTCCGCCACGGATGGTCGTCCGGAAGCATTGCACCGCGGGACTGTTCGTCGCGGAAGATGGCCTTGGCGAGGTAGAACAGTGCGTCTCCCTGGCGCCGGGCGAGGGTCCACCGGACTGTGTGGGGATGCTGCTCCTGCCCGTGAAAGTCGGGTGCCCATCCGTCGCGGGCCCGCTTGCCGAAGAGCAGGCCGCAGGGAGCGGCGGCTTCGCGGCAGACTGTATCGATATTCTCCGAGGCTCTTGCTCGCGTCAACGGTTCCTCCGCCGCGAGGAGCGCATAGGCGGCGATGCCGCCGCCGCACCATCCGGTTTGGTAGGGATAGTTGTCGTTTTCATCGGTAACGGTGAGGTAGAGCTTCCAGTCCGAGTGCCAGTTCCATCGGTTGTATTTTTCCGCGATGGTTTCGTAGACGCGGGAGAAGGGGCAGAGGGCCGGAATGGAGGCGGTGTCCAATAGGCTGTGCCAGCGGGCGAAGACACCGCTGTGGAATTCCTCGAGATCCGCGCATGTCCACCGCGCGACGATGAGTGCGAGGGTGTCGCATTCGCCCGGTTGGATCGTTCCGGGCCGGTCATGCGAAGGTGCGTCGACCCGCATGTGCTCGTAGCGGCGGGAGCGTACTCCCGGAACGGTGACGCGGAGGGTGAGGGAGTCGTGCCCGCCGGGTTCCTCCACCTCCCACAGGGTTTCTCCCCGATTGGTGCGGGCCGGGCCGTGGACGAGAAAGGCCTCGTCGCTGCGCGGGTCCCACCACGCAAACGCGGGCCATGCGAGATCGCCGGCGAGCATTTGCACATGCGAAGGCCTGCCCGGTTCCCGTTCGAGGCGTGGAACATCAGAAAGTATGAGCGGCATGGCGGGTTCGACGCAATCCGCCGGATACCGCGGAGAGTAGGGAATCTTCACGCTTTCAAAGCGGTTGCCCGCGTAGAGACCTGCAGGCATGAGCGTATAGGTGCCGTGGGACCAGTCGTTGAAGGTCCATTCGAACCCGTAGGTGACGCGCGGCGCGGCGTCCCGGGCCTCCACCTTCAGCTCAACGCGGGTGTCTCCGTTTCCGTCGGCCGGCGTGTGTTTCAAACGCGCGCGGAGGTTTCCGTCCGAGACCCCGGAGTCTTCCGCGGCGAACACCCGGCTGGTGGTTTGGCGGTTCGCGGTGTCGAAGTAACGAAAAAGGATTTTCATAAATAGTGGATGGCGGGGCGGCCCGTCTCATCAAGCTTCAGCGCCTTCCAGCGCATCGGTCTCTGTCACGGTTAATTCGCTCTTCCCTTGCCGCAGGCGGAGCGTTTTGATCTCCCACGGAGCAAGGAAAAATTCGAATGCGTGTCCATTCCACTCGGCGTGTGCGGTTGTTCTGCGTCCGGTGGTCTCCTGCACGCGCAATATGCGCCCACGTCCTGTCTCAGGTGCTTTCAGGGCGAGAAGCGCGACATTGGGCGGATCAAGGGAGAGGTGACTTTGCTCCCACAGGGCGGAGCCGGGATGGGCGGAATCAAGCATGTGCTCAGCGGGGATCTGGAACGCTTCCGCGAGGCGGTCGGGCCGCAGAGATGTCCATCGCCCCCGCCTTGCCGTGAGGAGGAACCGGCGGCGCTGCCAGCCTTGGTCGAGGAAGTCAATGTCGCGGTCGTCCTTGTATTCAAAGGGCGGATGCTCGGCGTTGGGAACAGCGCGCGCGAGTGTTAAGCGGACGGTGCCGTCGAGCGCATCATAGGCGTAGGTGGAGTCGTTGATAATTCCCACGCAAGTTGTCCGCCCACCGTTCTTTCCCTGTAGCACGATCCAGTCGTGGCAGGGCGCTTCGTTGCCGTCCGCCTTGCGCATGGCCACGGCACCGGGCATTTTCGCGAATGCCCTTGTGTCGGCCAACCGCGCGGGAATCTCCAGCTTGAGCATCCGGCGTTTTTGCTGCCAGTTGAAGCGGATCTGGAGTTCGACGGCGTGGCCGTGATTGTAGTGAACGGCATCCATCCAAATCTCTGAACTTTCCCAGCGGAACTTTTCGCGCACAAGCGTCAGGACCGGACCGTCCTCGAGGACCTCGCTACCCTGCGACGCAGGATAGCCGGCCTCATCGCGGAAGGCCGGGATGCCGTGGCCCCATGCCCCGCCGGCGTCGTTGATGACAACCGGGCGGACCGGGCCGGAGAGCAGATTCTCCTTTCCCGCAAAGAGTGCGGCGAGGGCGGGCGCTTTGCGGGTTCTGCGGCGCGGCGCGTCTTTCTTGCGCGGGTTCCCCGTGTCGACAAACTGTTCTGTAGCGGTGCCGTCACCGAAGGGGTTCGTAATGCGTTTGGTGAGCGGGGCCGTGGCGAGGCGAAAAACGCGGTAGCCTCCGGCGGGCAGGTCGACCGCCGCCGTGAGTTTTCCCCATGGCAGGCCCCACGGCCCGAAGTTGGCGTCGGCACGGGTCCATTGCAGCGGCACGCGGCGGCCGTCACGTGTTTCAAGGTGGGTGATCTCTTCCTCGCCGTGCGGGGAACGGAAAGTGTCGAGCCTGACGACAGCGGTCCGAGGCCATGGCAGCGGATTGGCGACAAAAAGGACACTGCCGCGCTCGCCACGGGTGTCCACCCGGCGCGCCATGGAAAACACCGCGCGTCTCGCGGCGTCGCCTGCCGTGTTTAGGACGTCGCCGTAGCGGTGACGGTTTTCGTCCGCCACGGACGCCACGCAGGTGCCCGCGAGGATGTCGTGAAACTGGTTGAAGAGAAGCTGCCACCACGCGTCCCGGAGTTCCTCCGGTTCCGCGCTGCCGTTGATGGCATGAAGGACCTCGGCGGTGTGCAGGGCCTTCTCGCCCGTGCGGTTGAGTTGCTTCACCTCGCCGGTCGAGCTGTAGCATCCGCGGAAGAGAAAGGGAAACTCGTCTTTGACGACAGGGACGTCCCGGATGGCCTCCTCGCTCTCCACGGCGGCGAAATACTCCCGTGCCGTGCTAAAGCGGATCTCGGGCAGGCCTGGGTCCTTCTGCAACTCCTTGACGCGCTCAATGTGTGCCCGGGTGGGGCCGCCGCCGTGGTTGCCGACCCCGAACCACGTCACCCCGTTGCGGAAGCCCGGAGCAAAACAGCGATCCGCGGCGGACCGGATGGTTGCCTCGATCTCGTCGGGCGTGGCCGCATAGGATTGTGAATACTGGATCGGAATGCGCTGCGCCAGAACGCGTGAGCCGTCCGGACCCTCCCAGTGAAAAAGCAACGGCAGAGGCGGGCCGTCATGGTCCTGCGGGCGCATAAAGATGTAGTAGCGGAATCCTGTCGCGCGCAGGATCTGCGGCAGGCCGCCGGCGTGACCAAACGAGTCCACATTGTACCCGATCTCCGTGCGCCCCGCCGGACCGAGATTGTCGCGGAAGAAAGCTTTTCCGTAGAGGCCCTGGCGGATGAAGCTCTCCGTTGAGGGGAGCATGCAATCGGGCTGCTCGATCCAGCCGCCGATGACTTCCCAGCGTCCGTCTTCGGCAAGCTTGCACACCCGCCGGAAGAGGCGTGGATCCATTTCCTTGATCCATTTGTAAGTGGCGGCGGAGGAACGCGTGAATTTGAAATCGCGGTGCTCCGCCGCGCGGTCGACCGCACTCTGCATCGTCGTGAGCGTTTCCGCAACGCCGTCGCGCAGAGGCCAGAGCCACACCGGATCGAGGTGGGCCTGCGAGACGAGGTGGAGAACACGGCGCGGTCCGGATGAAGAGGAGGCTCGTTTCATGGGTCTTGCTTTGAATTGGCGGCGTGGCGGTGCCGGGCGGTGAAGGATCGGCGCCGCGCAAGACTGCCACTGGATGTCGACCCAGTCGCCGGCAAAAGCCGCTTTCTACCGTATCGTAAAGAAGGGGGCCTCACAAGCCGCGGGGTACGCGGGAGCGCGGCGCAACGGCAATGCGGGACACGGCGGGGGGGCGAAGCAGTCTGAGATGAAGTGAGGTGGGCTGGGACATGTCGTCGTTGTTTTCGTCGGAACCTGTCTGTGGGAGCTGTCTCCTCACTCCTCCAGCAACTCGGCGCTGACGCGGAGGAAGCGGGGGGTGTCGCCGTCGAGGGGGGCGAAAATTTCGACGCGGTCGACGGCGGAGAGGGTGTCGTTGCCTTCGCCGGAGGCGGGGCGGTAGCCGCCTTCGGTGATGTCGAGTGTGATGCCGTCTTCGCCGGGGACGGCGGGGGACCATTCGCTCAGGTCGGTGCTTTGTTCGGCGAAGAGGCGGATGATGTCTTCGGTGGCGCGGTCGAGGGGGTAGACGAGGGTGACGCCGGCGGTGTCGCGCGCTGTCGACGGGAGGTGGACGGATCCGCCGTAGGTTGCCGGATCGTTGCCGAAGGCGAGATCGAGGAGGGTGGGAAAGCCGCTGAGATTGTGGTCCGCGCCGGTATCGAAAGTTTCCATGTCGGCGCCGGGAAAGTATTGCACGACCAAGTCTCCGAGGGTGGCGCTTTCGGGTTCCGGCGCGGGTTCGGCCCATTCGCCGAAGAGGGCCACGCTGTCGATCCACCAGCCGTCGGCGGAAGTGCCTTGGTTGGTGCCGAAGCTCCAGCGCAGCCGCAGGGTGGTACCCGCGAAGGTGCTGGTGTCGTGCAGATCGACGACGGTTTCAACGAATTCCGCGGTGCTCCCGACCCACGCATCCTGGCCGGTGAGCGGGTTGCGGTTGTTCGGAGGCCCGCCGCCGCTGACTGTGCCGTTGTATCCGTTTTGTGCGAACGATGCCCCGGATACGCTGGCGGCGACATCGGTCCATCCGCCGCCGTCGACACTGAGGGCGAGTTTTCCGCCGTGATTGTTGCTGTTGAAGGCGCGCCGCTGCCAGAAGCGCAGTTGCAGGCCGGTGGCGTCTTCGGGAATGTCGACGGCGGGGGAGAGAAGATGGGTGAGGGAGCGCTGGGAGACCCCGGGGGTGTAGAGGGCTGTCGGCAGGGACTGGCTGAGCGAGTCTGTGATGAACCACGCGTTGTCGCCTGGCTCGTTCTCGTATAGCCATCCGGCGACCTCTCCGCTGTCGAAGTAATCGCTCCAGAGGACGCGGAAGATTTCGAAGGCTTCCGGGGCCGTCACGGCATCGTCGTCGGGGCGCGCGGCGACGAGGTCCCACAGGCCGGTGTCCGCGCCGGCGAGGTCGAAGCGCGCGTAGGCGCCGCCGGTGGCGAGGATGACATCGCTGCTTTCGATGTCGGACAAACCCTCGCGGCGAAGGGTGAAGGCGGTGTCGGCGGTGAAGCCCGTGCCCTCGATGCCGAGGTAGACGACTTCGCCGCGCGGGCCGTTTCCGGGGGAGACGGCGGTGATGCTGAGCGGGGGCGGGGGCGGTTCCTCGTTGGCCGTGGCGGTGAGGAGGAGGGAGTAGGTCTGGTGGCTGTTGGTGAGCGAACCAGAGTAGGAGACGACGGCGGTGTAGACGCCGGTCGAAGGCGGTTCCGCGATGTAGACTTGGTTGACGTTGTCGGTGTTGTTCACGCCGGTAGTGGCGGGCAAGGACAAGGATGCCTGTGTCCATGTGCCGACGAAGGGCATGACCCACGGATAAAAGACTTCGCCCTCCGGTCCTTCAATGCGGAGGTGCAGGTTGTTGACAAGCTTGGGGAGCCGCGAGTCGTGCGCGGTTGTCGCGGACCCGGCGGGATCGGTCCATGAGAGGGTGGCGCGGACGGGGGATTCACCGTCCCAGACGAATTCGTGGCGGTGCTCGGGATCGCCGGTTGTGAGGGTGTCTTCGGTGATGCGGCGGGTGAGCGGGTTTTCGGCGAAGTCGCGGATGAGAGCGGCGGCGGCCGCTGTGTTGATGAGGCCCCAGCCGAAGCGGTAGTCGGGGCCGGGGTTGGCGAGGTCGTCGGCGGTGTGGATGAGCAGGCCCTTGAGGGTGCTCGCGCGCATCGCCCCGCCGGGAAAGAGGGTGCCGTAGAGTTCGACGAGGAGGGCGGCGGAGCCGGCGGCGCTGGGGGCGGACATACTCGTGCCGCTCATCGTCGTGTAGGAGGCGTCGCCCCCGGAGGCGGTGGAGTAAAGCGTGACACCGTTGGCGACGATGTCGGGCTTGATGCGGCCGTCGTCGGTCGGACCCCATGAGGAGAAGGCGGCCATGGCGGCTTTGGAAAGGTCGCGCGCGCCGCCGGTCACAGCGTCGTGGACCGCGCCGACGGTGACGACGTTTTTCGCCACCGAGTCGAAGCTGATGGTATCGTAGCCGCCGCGGTAGAGACCGTCGCCCGCGGGATGCACGGAACTGTCGTAGGTGACGGTGGCACCGCCGGGCGAGAGCGCCACGCTGTCGCCGTCGGAAGGGTTTTCCGTGCGGTCATTGCCCGCGCTGCGGAACATGAGGTAGTAGGGCGCGGAGTAGGCGAGGGTATCGGAATCGCGCGCCGCCCAGTTGTAGGCACCGAAGTTTGTCTCCTCGGCGTTGCTTTCGCCGCCGTACCAGACGAAGCGGGGATTGGCGCCGCCGCCCATGAACCGCCAGCCCGCGACGTAGCCGTAGCTGTGGTTGGAGAGGAAAAGCGTGCCCGCCTCGTCCGGCGAGGCAGCGGCGCGCGCCGCCATCTCGGATTTGTCGTCGTGCCAGTCGTAGGAGTCGACGCGCGCGAGCGGGGCCATGCCGCGGGCGCTGGAGGTCACGCCGGCGGCGGCCACCGTGCCGGCCACGTGGGTGGCGTGAGAATTCACGGAAGCGCTATTCATGAGCGTGACGCGGTCGTCAAACTCGCGGTGGGTGGCGCGGACCGATCCGGCGTCCCACACCCCCACCGTGACGCCCGCGCCGTGGAGCGGCGCTTCCGGATAGTTGTGCAAAAGGTCGGCGGCGGCGGTGATCGCGGCATTGAGGTTGTGGGTCTCGCGGTAGACGGGCCGGTCTTCGGCATCGAAGGCAAAAATCTCTTTCACCCGGCCTCCCGGTTCTTCAAGGCGCACGGGCAGGCCGCGTTCCGCTGCGCGGCGGTGGGCTTCTTCGCGGAGGGCCGACTCGCGGGCACGGATGCTCTCGACGGCGCGCGCCCGGTCCGCGGGATCGCGCAGGTCCTGAACCTCGCCGAGTATATCTTGGATGCGGAGAGCCGCGGCGGAAGCGCCCGCCCGCTCCGGCTGACGTCCGCCGTCCGCCTCAGCGAAACCGGGCACGCCCGCGACCGCGAACCACAGGAGGCACGCGGAAAGTACGTTGCGCATGGACATTGGTTTCATAGGCGTGCGCATGTAAAACCGAATAGGAGCTTGGCCCTATAATGAGTCCGGGGCCTGTAAAACCGCAAGCTCCATCCGCGGAACGGAAAGCTTTGACGCGTTTCTTACCGCCAAAGCCCTCGAAGGCCTGAGCAGACCGGGTGCCGTTCCGGATAGAGCGTCGTTTGCCGGAGGCTGGGCGGCGGGCGAAAACATTTTCGGACTTGGCGCATCTTTTTTCTTGCGATGCTGAGACTCGGTCTCGATATTCCCGCCCCGTCATGAGAATGTGTCTCAAGTTCAAGAGCAGAGAAAGAACAGGCCTCCGCTTCCGGGCGGGCCGCTGGCTGGCGAGAGGGGCGGGGTGCGCGGCCTTGCTTGCGGCAGTTCCGGCGCTTTCGGCGCAAGGTGGGGGCGGGAGCGTTGTGGAGCTGGATCCGTTCACGGTCTTCGGCGGTCCCGAGGGAGTGGTCTTCACGCCGGGCGCGGGCTACCTGATCGGCGACCGGGAGCTGGAGATCCATGGCTACGACAATATCGACCAGGCGATTCGGCGGGTGCCGGGGGCCTACTTCCGCACGGAGGACGGCTACGGACTCTTTCCGAACATCAGCTTCCGCGGGGTGGGCTCGATGCGAACCTCGAACCTCACGGTGATGGAGGACGGCATCCTCTCGGCGCCGGCGCCGTACGCAAACCCGTCGGCCTACTACACGCCGACGACGGGCCGCATGCGCGGTCTCGAGATCCTGAAGGGCTCGAGCCAAGTGAAGTACGGCCCGCGCACGACGGGCGGCGTTCTCAACTACCTCTCCACCGCGATCCCGGGGGAGGGCGCGGGCCGCGCTTCCCTGACGGTCGGGGAAAACCGGGAGCTGCGTTTCCACGGGTATTACGGCGACACCTTCGCGACGGAGGCGGGCGATGTCGGTGTTCTCATCGAGCACTACTACCGCCGGACCGACGGTTTCAAGAGTATCGACACCAGCGCGACCTTTGAGGGTGGATCGACGGGCTTCGTGAAAAACGAGCCCATGCTCAAGCTCTCCTTTACGCCTGCGAACGGCCCCGCGCAGCGTTTCGAGCTGAAGGTGGGCTACACCGATCTCGTGGCGGACGAGACCTACCTCGGCTTGACGACGGAGGATTTCCGGGCCGATCCGCACCGCCGCTACGTTTCCACGCAGTTCGACCGCATTCCCACGGAGCAGTGGCGTACCTACCTGCGCCATGTCATCGATCTCGGGCCGGACACGAGCCTCCTCAGCTCTGTCTATTACAACCAGTTTTTCCGCTCTTGGTACAAGCTGCACGACGTGCGCCGGATCGGCGGCGGGGCGGTTTCGCTCGCCGGGGCGCTGGCGGGTTCGCCGTTCTACGGCGGCGACGGGGCCATTGAAAGTACCAAGGGCGAGCCGCTGGCCGTGCTGCGAGGCGAGGCGACCGGCATCTGGCGTGTGCGTGACAACAACCGTGCCTACAAGTCTTACGGGGTGGAGTCCATCCTCCGCCACAGCATCGACACCGGCGCGGTGAACCATGCCCTCGAATTCGGCGCGCGCGTGCACGAAGACTATGAAGACCGGTTCCAGAAGCAGGACGACTACACGGTCGACGCCTCCGGCAACGTCACCGGCGTCGTGCGCCGACAGGCGGGCACGCAGGACAATCGCCGGGGCACGGCGCGGGCTCTCGCGCTCTACGCCAAGGACTCCATCTCATGGGACGGACTCGCCGTGGTGCCCGGAATCCGGTATGAGCGGATCCGCTACACCGACGAGCGGCGGGGTATGAATCCGGACTCGCCCGATTTCAACCAAGTCACGAGTGTGCAGCGCGGCACGATGGATGTCGTCGCGCCCGGGGTGGGGGCGACCTACGCCATGGGCCACGGCTGGACGGCCTTTGGCGGCGTGCACCGCGGCTTCTCCCTGCCTTCGCCCGGCGCGGCCGTCGATCCGGACAACCCCGTCGGCGAGGAGACCTCGGTGGGCTACGAACTGGGCGCGCGCTACGACCGCAACGGCGCGGTACGCGGCGAGGCGGTGCTCTTCTGGACGGAGTTCTCCGACCTCATTGTGCCCGACAACATCGGCGGCGCGGGCACAGGCGTGACCGAGAACGCCGGCGACGTGCGCACCCGCGGCCTCGAACTGGCGGGTACCTTCGATCCCGGCCTCCTCCACGGCTGGGGCTTCCGCAATCCGTATTCGCTCGCCTATACCTATACCGACGCGACCATCCGCAGCGATGTGAGCGCGTCGGGGACGAGCGGCGGGGCCGTCGAGTCGATCTTCGCCGGCGGCGCCCGCGGCAACCGTCTGCCGTACGTTCCCCGCCACCAGATCTCCCTCGGCGCGGGCCTTGAGTTCGAGCAGTTCGGTTTCTTTGTCGACGCCTTCTACGTGGCCTCGACCTATGCCTCGGCCAACAACAGCGCGGAGGAAATCAATCCCTTCGGCGGGCCGGACCTCGATCCCGTGCCCGACGCCCGCTTCGGCAAAAACGACGCCTACTTCCTCCTCGATGTCGCGGCCCACTACGAAGTCCTGCCCGGCGTCCGCCTCAAGGCCGGCGTGCAGAACCTCCTCGACCGCGAATACATTGCCTCGCGCGTCCCCCATGGACCCCGCTCCGGCCACCCCCGTTTCTTCCACGCGGGTGTGACATGGGACTTCTGAGGCGGAGCCCTTTCGTCAACAGTCCGTAAACGGCAACAGCCGAATCCGCCGGGAGCCCGCCCTCTCGGCGGATTTTTCTTGGGGGGGAGGTGCGGACACGAGGCCGCCCACCTACGGGTGGAGCGCCGGTTAGCGGTTGGACCGGCGCGTGGTCGGGGCGTTTGGCACGTGGCGGACTCACCGTTGCTCTGTAGTGCCGGGCATAGGAGCGGGAGCGCCGGTATTTTTTCCCGGCCCCCCGCCGGGCGAACTTTCCGCCAGGCTCACCTAAAAGCGCATGCGGAAGCCGCCGTAAATGGTGTAGCTGCTGCCCCCTTTCTGAACGTCCGTGTATCCGAAACCGATGAGGACGGCGTACGGTTCGGTGAAGCTGTAGGCCATCTGAAGATCAAAGGAGATGGTCTTCGTGCTGTCATTGGTGTGGTAGCCGTAGTCGAGGCTCGGCGTGATATGAAACTGCTCCGAGGTCTGCACTTCGACGCCGAAAGTCAGCCCGAGGAATGCCGAGGTGCTGCTGTTGCCGCCCCGCACCCGCGTGACGCCGACGTTCGGGGCGAGGAACGGCTTGAGGACGGGCTCCCACGGCGCAAACTCCATGTAGGCGGGCGCAGAGATACCGAACCCGAGAGTACTCATGCCGACGCCGCCCTGCGAAACCCGGAGGTAGCCGCCCTCGAACCTGAAATCGAGTCCGATTCTCTCGCTGAGGCCCGCGGTGGGCAGATTGACGGCGGCAGTGACTCCGTAGCCCTCAGGTTGGAAGTCGCCTTCTGTTACTTTTGTGCGTCCTGCGGTGGCTTCGACCCAGGATTCGCCGAGGAACCCTTGGCCGGAGACGGTGGAAGCGATGCCGACGCAGAGAGCCAGCGTTAAAATATTCGTGCGTTTCATGGGGTTGGTGTGGTGGTTGAGGTTTCGCGCCTGTTTCAGCGGTGGAATGCAGAGCGTGCCGACTCTTTTGCGGATTTCAAGAAAATTCTATGCAATAAGCATGCCGTTCATTTTGTTTCATGCGCGGATCGCGACGGTTTTCTCGGCGCAGGCGACGGGGTGGCGGGAGCGGGGTGCCAAACGCAGGGAGTCGTCTCCGGAGTGAATTGAGGGCAGTCGACGACGTACGGCGACGGCTCCGAAGGATTCATTCCCCCTCATGGTTTTTTGTTGACGTGACGGTAGTCGCTAAAGTTATTTCATGGCAAGATGAGTATTTCAGGAATGAACAAAAGCTTCGCGCCGCTGTTCGAAGACTCCATAAGACCCCAACAAGAAAATTCAATGAAAACACAATTGCGCAAAAGCCTACGAGATATGTGGGCACGCTTCAGTATGCTGGTCCTGCCGGGATCGTTCCTTATGGTTGGCTCCACCCTTCACGCGGAACGACCGTTCGCGGACGCCCCATGGGAGATTGCCCCGATCACGGCGCCGTTCCCGATGCCGCAGTTGAAGCGGCCGACTTTCCCGGACCGGGTGTATGACATCCGCGACTACGGCGCGAAGACGCGCTCGGAAGACGAAAGTTTTCTCAATACCGACGCGATCCACCGCGCGATTGAGGCGGCGCACGCCGCGGGCGGGGGCCGTGTCCTCATTCCGGATGGCCGCTGGCTGACCGGACCGGTGCACCTCAAGTCAAACATCGACCTGCACGTGGCGGAGGGCGCGACGCTGTATTTCAGCGAAAACCGCGACGACTACCTGCCGGTGGTCATCCAGCGCCACGAGGGTGTGGAGGCGTTGAACTATTCGCCGCTCATTTACGCCTACAAGCTGAAGAACATTGCGCTTACAGGCAAAGGCCGCCTCGACGCGCAGGGTGCGCAATGGTGGGCGTGGTACCGCGAATACGGACCGCCGCCGCGCGCGCTGGCAAGCAAATCGCCGCTTTCCCGGCGCGATTTCGGCAAGGGCTCCGGGATGGAGGGCATGCGCCCGAATTTCGTGGTCTTCTGGGAGTGCAGAGACGTGCTCATCGAGGGCGTCACGCTGGACGATTCGCCCATGTGGAACGTCCACTTGATCTACACGGAGAACGCCATCGTGCGCGACGTGACGGTGAACAGCCTGATGGCCCCCAACGGCGACGGTCTCGTTGTCGATTCATCGAAGAACGTCCTCATCGAGTACAACCACTTTGAGACGGGTGACGACGCTGTCGTCATCAAGTCGGGCCTCAACGAAGACGGGCTCGCCATCAATATCCCCACGGAGAACGTGGTGGTGCGCAACTTCTCGGCGACGGACGTGCGTACGGGCAGCGGCGGTGTGGTCTTCGGGAGCGAAACGTCGGGCGGCATCCGCAACATCTATGTGCATGACGCTTTTTTCGATGGCAGCGACCGCGGGGTGCGTTTCAAGACCGAGCGCGGGCGCGGCAACGTGACGGAGAACATCCATGTGCGCAATATCAAGATGCGCAACATCACGTATGAGGCGATCAACTTCAACACCTACTACTCGGGGCCGGGCCGTGTCGGCCCGTCGCCGCTCATCCGCGACATTTTCATCCGCGACATTGAGATCGACGGAGTGCCCACGGCCATCGCGCTGATCGGCCTGCCCGAGAAGTGGCTCGAAAACGTCGTCCTTGAGAATATCTCGATCAAGAACGCCCGCCGTGGCGCACGCATCAACCGCGTGAAGAACCTGCGCATGAAGAATGTCGACATCCAGTCGGAGGAGCAGGCCATGGTGCTTTCGAACGCCTATGAGGTCGTCTTTGACAACGTCACGCTGCGAGACGACACGGGCGGCAAGCCCCTGCGCCTCGACCGCGGCTACCTCGGCGCTCTGATCTTCGGCGACTTCCCCCACGACCAGATCGAACTGGGCGAGGGCATCCCGGAAACCGTCGTGACCGAGGGGCCGCGCGAACAGCTTTGGTAGTCGAACTGCCATGCGCGCAACGGCTTCGGCTTTATTGATAATAGGGATTGCGGTAGTCATGGCCGCGGCTCCGCTGCGGGCGTTCTCGCCTTATGAGAACTACCTGCACTCGGGCCGGACGACACATGTGGGGCTGCTCGCCCAAGCGGCCGAGGGGCGCGAGGCGGAACTCCTCGACGCCCTGCGCGCGCTCGGGGAACGGGAAAACACGGAGAGCCTCTCCCGTGCCGGCATCGAGTCGGTTTCGGCCTTTCACCGCGAGATCGGGGGCGCCATGTGGGCGGTTGTTTATTTCGCCTACGAAGGCGGGCGCGACTATCTCTCCGCGGCGAAGGCTTTCGAGCAAGCCGCCCCCGCCGTGGAGCACCTCGCGGAGTGGACGGTCCCGCACCCGCGGGCGGAGCGGCATGGAACGCACTGGCTGCAGATGGAGTGGATCAACTACATACGCGGCAGAGACGTGCCCGCACCGCCGAAAGACCGCCTCATGATCGTCACCACCCTAAAGCCGGAGAAGGAGCAGAAGTACCGCACCCTCCACCAGACCGTCTGGCCGGGTGTCGTGGACCAGTTGATGCGCAGCAACAACCGCAATCTCTCCATCTTCCTCGCCACTCTCGGCGATGAGCTGGTGGAGTTCCTCTACCTTGAGTATGTGGGGGACGACAGAGAGGCCGATGAAGCCATGAGCCAGTCCGATGAAATCAACCAACGCTGGTGGCAGCTCACGGACGCCTGCCAAAAGCCATTGCCCGGCGTGGACGGAATCTGGGACTTGATGACACCGGTGGGCGGGGGCGTCGAAGATTCGGACCTCCGGGATTGATCCCATGGCCGGCGACATCCAACTGCACGGCCTCGACATCGCTGTCATCGGTGCCTACGTCATCCTGCTCGCGGTGATCGGCGGCACCGTCGCCTTTCGCAACCGCATGGGCAGCGACCTCTTCCTCGGCGGGCGGTCGATGAAGTGGAACAACGTCGGCTTCAGTATCTTCGGCACGAACATCGGCCCCACCTTTCTCATCGCTTCGTGCGGGGCGGGCTACACCACGGGCATGGTGACAGCCAACTTCGAGTGGATGGCGTGGGTCTTCCTCTTCCTTCTCGGCATGGCGTTCGTTCCGTTTTACCTGAACACGCGCATCTCCACGATGCCGGAGTTCATGCTCAAACGGTATGGGCGGGGCTGCTACACCTTCATGTCGTTTTATTCCCTCTTCGGGACGGTCGTGCTGTGGATCGGCGGTACGCTCTTCGCCGGGGGCGCGCTCCTCGCGCAGCTTATGGGCTGGGAGCTCATGCCGAGCGTCTGGCTCCTCACGGCAATGGCGGCGGCCCTCGCCATTACGGGCGGTCTCCGCGCCGTTATGGTGTGCGACTCCCTGCAATCCGTCATCATGATCGCGGGTGCTTCGCTTCTTGTCATCCTTGCCGCCATGCACCTGCCGGACTGGGAGAGTCTCGTCACCGTGCAGACAGGCGACATGGATCCGGAACTCACATGGAAGCTCTTCCATCCGGCGGGATCGGCCAATCCGTGGTATGCCTTTGTCCTCGGCTATCCCATCCTCTCCATTTGGTTCTGGTGCTCCGACCAGACGATCGTGCAAAAGGCGCTCGGCGCAAAGAGCCTCGCCCATGCGCAGGGCGGCACGCTCCTGTGCGGCTTCCTCAAGATTCTTCCGGTATTCATTTTTCTGCTGCCCGGCATCATCGCCGCCGTGCTTCTGCCGGGAATCGAGGACGACAAGGAGGTCTTCCTCCGCATGGTCGACACCTTCCTGCCCATCGGCCTCGTCGGGCTCATCGTGTCCGTTCTCCTCGCCGCCGTCATTTCGACACTCAGCGCCGGCCTCAACTCTTTCTCGACGGTCTTCACCCTCGATATTTACCGGCGGTGGCTTTCGCGCGATCCGGAGCATGCCGCGTCCAAGCGCGTCGGCCAGGTGGTCACGCTCTGCGCCGCCCTCATGGCCGTGGGGATCGCCTTTCTCCTCAGCCGGGTGGAGGGGACCAACCTCTTCAACCTCTTCCAGAGCATCATCGGCTACATGGCACCGCCGGTCTCCGTTGTCTTTCTCCTCGGCATCTTCTGGAAGCGGGCGACCGGCCGTGCCGCCCTTCTTACATTGATTTTCGGCTCGGCGTTGTCCCTTTCCGTGGGGCTCGCCGACATCTCCAACATCTTCGCCGATGAACACGGAGTGGACATCTTCCCGCACTTTCTCCTCCTGTCTTTCTATCTCTTCTGCGTGATCCTCGCCTTTATGGTCGTGGTGTCACTCCTCACGCGTCACGCGCCGGAGGAGGTCGCCCTGCCCACGCTTCGCGAGACGTACCGACAAAACGCCGGTCTCGGCAGAGCCGGATTCGTCGGCTGGGGCGTGCTCGCCCTTATCATGGTGGGTCTCTACGTTTTCTTCCAATTGGCGATGCCGTGACGGATTGCGGCGGCGGCAGTGGTGCGGATTTTGCGGGAGCCGGTTTTTTGCGGGCTATTAGGTCGGCCGCTGCATGCCCGCCGATGCCGGTTGTGCCGGGATTGGGTCTTGACGCTCCGCACACGGTTCAATCATATATGAAGGAGGCATTCATATGCGAATGAGCGGAGCGGGTGGATTTTTCCTTTCCGGCGCGACCGGGGCCCCCCTTGAGCGGCGAGGCATCCGTCCTGCTGTGAAGCAGGCAACTAGAATCGAATGGATATGACTATGAAACAGGAAAAGGCACAGACTTCCGGCAGCACGCCGGTTGGGAAGGGCGATGAAAAAGACGGAGAGTGGCATGCCGGTGAGGTGACGCTGCGCCACCTTGAGGCGCGGGGCGCGGCGGAGACTGAGCGGATGTCGACAGGAGAACTGCGGGCGTCCTATCTCTGTGAAGGTCTTGCCGTCGAAGACTCAATTTCCCTCGTCTACTGGGACGTGGACCGTGCCGTCATCGGTGCGGCGCTGCCGGTGTCGAAGAGCCTTAAACTGTCCGCTCCGGGAGCGCTCCGAGCCGATTATTTCTGCGAGCGCCGGGAGATCGGCATTGTCAATCTCGGCGGTTCGGGGTCGGTGGCCGTAGACGGTGAGGCGCACCCGCTCGGAAAATATGATTTTGTCTACGCCGGACGCGGTAGCCGTGAAATTGTGTTTGAGCCGGGCAGCGGCGGGGAGCGTCCGGTCTACTACATGGTGAGCTATCCGGCGCACCGCACCTGCGGTACGGCGCGAATCCCGTATGCGGAGGCCGAGGGCCGGGAACTCGGGGCGACGGAGGGGTGCAACGAGCGCTCGCTGCACCCGATGATCGCTCCGGCCAAGGTGGAGTCGTGCCAGCTTGTCATGGGTGTGACACTCATCGCCGGCGGAAGCGTGTGGAACACCATGCCGCCGCACACGCACCTGCGCCGCTCGGAAATCTATTTCTATTTCTCCATCGAGGAGGATTCGCTCGTTTTCCACTTCATGGGCCGTCCCTCGGAGACGCGCCACTTGGTCGTGCGCGACCGCCAGGCGGTGCTTTCACCGAGCTGGTCCATCCATTCCGGTGTGGGGACGGCCAACTACGGTTTCGTCTGGGCCATGGGCGGCGAGAACCAGGAGTTCTCCGACATGGACGGCGTGGACTTTTCCGCGCTGCGGTAGGGACAGTCGATCCCATCAATACCGGATAAGTCGGGCACACGGGACACGGCATGCCGCCGGTCGGGCGATTTTCGCAGCGGCCCGCCGTCAGTCACGGCGTATGCGAACACTGGATCTTCCGAGGTTTCTTCTATATAAAAATCTCGAAGAAATTATACTTGCGTCCTATTTTGATCTGTGCATGGTTCGTCTCAAGATGGGTGAGATTCGTATAAAGAATGAGGACGGTCCGGCGGTATATCATGTGACCTCGCGGGTGATTCAGCGGCGTCGGTTGCTGGCGGAGGGGCAGCGGGAGGTGTGGGTGGCGGCGCTGCACCGTGCGGCGGATTTCAGCGGGGTGGAGGTGATAACGTACTGTGTTCTGGAGACGCACTTCCACATCCTCGTGCGCATCGATCCGGCGGCGAGGCTGTGCGATGACGCCACGCTCGTGCGGCGCTACCGCGCCCTCTACGGGGAGGCCCGCGCGCAGTGGAGCGGGCTCAACGCGGATGAACTGGCGCATGCCTTGGAGGGCGATCCCCCGGAGGCGGCGGAGCGTCTGCGTGAGCGTCTGCGCCGCCGCATGGGGGACATCTCGGAGTTCATGCGAACGCTGCGGCAGCGCTACACGCGGTGGTTCAACCGCGCGCACGAGACAGCGGGCACGCTGTGGGCGGAGCGCTTCGGCAGCGTACTTGTGCAGGACACGCCATGGCTTGTCGGCCTGATCGCTGCCTACATCGATCTGAACGCGGTGCGCGCGGGCCTCACGGACCTGCCGGAGAACTACCGCTGGTGCGGTTACACGGAGGCGCTCGCGGGGAACGAGGGGCGTTGCCGTGCGCTCGCCGCCTGCTTTCCGGCGGCGAAGGACACAAAAGAAGCGCTCGCATGCTACCGACTGCTGATGCTCGGGAAAGGAGCGGCGGCGAAGGGCGACGGCACGGGCGCGCGGATCGACCCCGCGGCGCTACTGGAAGCGGTGAAGAACGGCGGGGAACTGGAGCCGCACGAGTTGCTGCGTCTGCGCGTGCGTTATTTCACGGAGGGGCGCGCGCTTGGATCGGTCGACTGGCTCGAGCGCGGCGAAGGTGCGCGCGTTCTCGCAAAGCTGAACCGTCCTCCACCGAGACGGCCCGTCGAACTGCTCGACAACGCTGACCTTGCGGTGGCCCGCTCGCGTGCGCGCTACCGTGTGGCCGAAGACCCGCGCAGGTGACATCCGCAGCCAGACGAGACGACATCGCCGTCTCTGAACCGTAGTCCATTCGCGGTGTGTGTGGCGTATGCCGTCAGGCCCCCCGCCTCACGGCTCCTGCGCGGGATAGTGCAGGGGTTCTTCGGGTGCTTTTTGGCTCGACGCGATCTGGTTGCCGTAGGTGATCATGGCGACAGCCCCGAGGAGCAGGGCCACGCCTCCGGCGAGGATGAAACGCGTCTTCTTCCGGGCAGCCTTCCATTCGCCGATAAAGACGCCGAATCCGCAGCTGAGGAGAATGAGGATGATCATGTGGATGGCCCAGCTGGAGAAGCGGAAGTCGCCCATGCGCACATGGCCGAGGCCGTAGAAGAAAAACTGCATGTACCAGAGCAGGCCGGTCGTCATCCCGAGCAGGTAGTTGCGAAGGAGCCCCGAACCGTCCGCCGTGCGGCGGAATTCCCCCCATGTGCGCTCCCGGTTGGCGAGGTAGATGACGTAGAGCAGGGTGGTGGTGAAGGCGCCGTTGTTGGAGAAGATATAGATGACATTGCCCTCGAAGTGGCCCGCGCCGTACTTCGCCGCGACGTCGGCGACCGGCTGCCCGGCGGCGAGGGCGAAGCTGAACACGGCGGAGAGCACGCCCGCGACGAGCACGACGGGCAGTCCGACACGGAAGTTGAAAGACGACTTTGTGCCGTCGCTCTCCAGTTCGCGCTCTTTGCGGAAGCCGGCAAGTCCGGTGGAGAGGATCGCGCCCGTGCCGAGAATAACACCGGCGATGACATACAGGCCGCCGGTCGTGGCGAGGGTCGCGCCGAGGGTTCCGGCGAAGAGGGGAGGGACGAGGGTGCCCACGACGCAGGAGACGCCGATGGCGATGGCGTACGTGAGGGAGAAGCCGATGTAGCGGATGGCGAGGCCGAAGGAAATGCCGCCCACGCCGTAGAGCACGCCAAAGAGATACGAGTTCAGCATCGCTCCCTTGGGCGCTTCGGCGAGGACCGTGCCCAATTCGGGAATCGTCAGGTAGGCGAAGATCCACGGCAGCACCAGCCAGCAGCCGGTCGCCTGCACGAGCCAGTACGTCTGCCAGCTCCACCGGTGCAGGTAGCGCTGCGGTGAGTAGCAGAGCGCGGCGCAGGCGGCGCCGACGGTGTGCAGGAGAGTTCCGAGGATGGGGGCGGCTTCTGGTGGCATAGGGATCCGTGGTTGTTTTTGGTGAAATAGTGGAGGCCTTCGGGGCGTCCTGTCGGTCGCGATGGTCCTTAAAAATAGTGCAAAAGAGAGATTGACAAGATCATTTCATTGAAACAAAACAATTATCTTTTATTTCATATGAAAATATAGCGGTGCTCGCGCCGACACAACAACCATGAAGTACCCCTCCCTCCTTTTCGGGTTTGGTTTAAACGCGGCGCTCAGCGCTCTTCTCCGCAGAACAGTTCCTGTCGTCCTCTGTCTCCTCGCGGCTTCCTCCCTCTGGGGGCAGTACACGGGCAACGTAGAGGGGCGGGTTCTCAACGCGCTGACGGGCAACTACATGAACCGGGCGGTCGTCACCGTGGAGGGCACGTCCATCCGCGCCTTCACGAACAATGCCGGAGAATACAGCCTTCGGGGGGTTCCCGAAGGACGCCGCGAAATCCGGGTGCAGTTCACCGGCATGAATCATGTCGTGGAGAGCGTCGACGTTGTTTCCGGAATCACTGTGAGCCAGGATTTCACCTTCCGGCGCCGCCGCGGCGAGGAGGATCCCGACGATGTCTTCGAGCTCGCGGAATTTGTTGTCGACGCGGCGGGGAGCTTCCGGAGCTTTGCCGACATTGCCGTACAGGAAGAACGCTTCTCGCCGAACCTCCGCAATGTCGTCGCCGCCGACGCCTACGGCAACATCGCGCAGGGCAACATCGGCGAGTTTATCAAGTTTGTTCCCGGGGTTTCCATCGACTACGGGGGGGCGTATTCCTCCGGTGCCGACGCCACGGAAATCTCCGTGCGCGGCTTCCGTCCGGACCAGACCTCGGTCACCATCGACGGCGTACCCATCTCCGGTGCCCAGCCCGGATCGCTCACCCGCGCCGTGAGCCTCGACATGCTCTCCATCAACAATGCTTCCCGCGTTGAGGTCATCAAGGTGCCGACGCCGGACCAGCCCCTCGCCTCCATCGGGGGATCGATCAACCTCATCAGCAAGACCGCCTTCGAGTACCCGAAGCCGACCTTCAGCTTCCGCACCTACTTGGCGATGAACTCGGAACACCTGACGCTGTTCCGGCGGACACCCGGGCCCATGCATGACCGCACCTACAAGGTCATTCCCGGCGTCGACCTCAGCTACGCTTGGCCCATAAACGAAAAGATCGGCCTCACTTTCAACTATGCCATGGCCAACCAGTTCAACGCCAACCGGACCTACGAGGCGCGATGGACCCCATGGGTCAACCAAGCGTTTCCGCGCATCGTTACCGTGGACGGCGAGCTTCTTGAGAACGCTTACCCCGATGTAACGCGCCCGTTTCTCGACAATATCAAGTTGGAGGACTCTCCGCGCATCAGCAAGCGGACCTCGGGGAGCGTGAAGGTCGACTACGCCCCGTTCAGCGGCCATCTCATCACCCTCAACTATCAGTATTCCACGTTTTCGGCGAGCGACGCCGGACGGCGGGTAGAGGTAAACGCAGGTGGTTCGCAGGGGATCTATGAATACGGGCCGGATTACGTGATTTCCCGCGACGGTGCGGGGAAGGCGGAGATCAACGTGACCGCCCTAGACCGCGAGGGGGAAACGCATTCGGGATACCTGCGCTGGTCCTTTATCAAAGGCCCGTGGGACATTCTCGCCGTGGGGAGCGCTTCGGTCTCCGACGGTGAACTGGTGAGCGTGCGCAACGGAAGATTCTCCGGCCTTGATCTGCGAATGGGGGGTATCCACAAGACGATCATTTCCGGAATCGTTGACGGTGTTCCGGAGTCGGTGGAATACTTCGACGAAGACGGCAACTCGATGGATCCGGCCGTCCTCGATTCCTACCGTATCGTTGGTTACGATCCGTCCGATCCGTCTGCGAGCCGGCTAAAAGTGATGACGGGTGAGTCGATTACGCGAAGCGAGAATTATTCCGGGCGATTCGATGTCAAGCGCAACCTCGATTTTCTGCCGACCGATGACTTTATGCAGCTCTCCGTGAAGACCGGCGTCTACTGGCAGGAACGCCGGGAGCGGAAGTGGGGCGCGGGCACGACGTCGGCCTACCAATACATGGGCCAGTCGGGCGTGGAGCTGAACCTCGGCGATTTCCGCGACGACTATTACATCGGCGTCAGTCCTGGATTCGGTTTCGAACCGCGCGAGTGGCCCGACACCGTCAAGCTTTACCGCTATTTCCTCGACAATCCGGATGCCTTCAGCAACACGAACGACCAGCCGATTTACAGTGCCCCGACCACTGGCCTTCCGAACGATGTGGCGGGTGTTGTCGATGCCTCGATTGCCGCAAATAACTGGTCGTCGTTCGTCAACCAGCAGAAAGCGATTACGGAGACAACGCTATCCCACTATATGCAGCTGGAGAGCAGCTTCTTCAACCACCGGCTCATGCTTGTCGGTGGTTACCGGCAGGAGGAGTCCCGCCGCCGCGGGCGGACGCCGTTCACGGACAACGACGCCCGCTTTCTGCGCCTTCCTCAGGACTCACGCGGAGATGGATTACTTGACGTCGCGATTTACCGGGAGGTGCCGTGGAGTATCTTCAATCCAATTCCACTCGACGTTGCGCAGGGACTTGAATCCATGGGCGCGGTGTATGCCGACGGTGCGCCCTTCCTTGTGTCCGAGCTGGATCCATTTATCTGGGAGGGGACGGGGCGAATACCGTTCCAACCCCACCAGGTACCGATGGGCCGGTATATCGACGGGATGTGGCATGCGCCCGTGCCCGACGGGACTCTTCGGCGTCGCCAGTTCCAGCAAATCCCCAATTATGAGATCGACGAAAAGTCGAAGGGGCGTCCCGCGCCCATGGTGAGCGGTGCATACGACATTACGGAGCAATTGGTCTTCCGTGCCGCGTGGTCGCGCAAATACGCAGCGCCGGCCTACGAAGGTGCGTATGGCATCCTTCGCAGTGTTACCTTTTCCCAACCGCGTGATGGGTCTCCGGGCCGGATTAACGTCGGGAATCCCTCGCTGCGGCCGTGGAGTTCGGACGATTGGGATTTCGGGATTTCCTACTACACCGAATCTGGCGGGAAGTACTCATTCAACTACTTTACGAAAAGTATATCCGACATGCACCGGACTCGGGTAGTTAGACGCGATTTCAACAATCTCCCGGAGGAGGTAGCGGAGGGTAGGGATCCGTTGGAGGTTTATCTTGAGGTGTTGGCAGAACTCGGATTCGGGCCGAATTCCATTTATGCGCAGGAGGATTGGGAAGTTACGACGCTAGTCAACTGGCCCGACGGCGGCAAGCAATACGGCTGGGAGGTCGATTTCCAGCAGGATCTCTCTATTCTAGGCGGGTGGGGCCAATACTTCTACCTCTTTGCCGCCTATTCGACAAAGCGCCGCACGGTGTCCGAAACGGTCGAAGACGCTGACGCGCAGTTCGGTAACAATGCTCCCGACAACTTTGCTTCCGGCGGATTGAACTTCAATTACCGGCGCTTCACCACCCGCGTGAACGTGACGTGGCGCAACGAGCAGATCATTTCAAGGGGAGCCATGCCGCGCCTGACGAATCCGCACGTGCCGCGCAACACAAACGACCTGTCCACGTTCGACCCGATACCTTTCGAAGCTTACCGTCCCGCGGAGTTTCGTGTGGACTTGAATATGTCCTATCGTCTGTCCGACCGTTACACAC
The DNA here is from genome assembly GCA_020831525.1 of Opitutales bacterium. Classification (GTDB taxonomy): domain Bacteria; phylum Verrucomicrobiota; class Verrucomicrobiia; order Opitutales; family Oceanipulchritudinaceae; genus SLLG01. The sequence continues at coordinate 19,982 of JAFIGH010000013.1, read as the reverse complement.
TCGACTTCGCGGCACGCAACATCACTGACACGGGCCGGGTGCGCTACATCCGCAGTCTCGACGGCAGCTTTCCCGAATACGCCATGAAGGGGCAGCGGTCGCAATACGGGGTGAACTTCACCGTCGGACTATCCGGGAGGTTTTAACCGGACTCTGGACTATCCTTATATGAAAAGAAATTCCCGATTGCTCGGTAGGTCTCATTTGCTCGCCGTCCTCGGCCTCGCCCTCGCTTTTTGTCCGGCGTCCGCGGAGGAGCCCGATGCGGCCTACACCCGCGTCATCACGCAGCGGGCCGACCGTATCCTTGAGCCGATGGGCCTTGAGGATCCCGCCGTCTACGCACGGGTGCAGGGGATAATCAAGCAGCTCTACCGCGACTTGAGTTCGACGCAGGATGCCCGCGACGCAGCGGTTGCCGCCATCCGCGGACAGACGGGGCTGCCGCCGCGCGCCGCCGACGCCGCGACGCGCGCGCTTCGCGAGGCGGTGGACCACGAACTGCTGATTATCAGCCACCGTTTCACGGGGGAACTCTCCGCTGTGTTGCCGCCGGAGCAGGTTTTGGCGGTGAAGGACGGCATTACCTACGGCGTCGTTCCGCTTACCTACGGCGTCTACATGGAGATGCTCCCGGACCTGACGGCGGATGAGAGACACTTCATCATGGCGCAGCTTGCGGAGGCCCGCGAGCATGCCGTGACGGCGGGCAGTTCGCACGGGCGGCACCGTGTCTTCGGACAGGCGAAGGGCCGGATCAACAATATGCTCTCAGCCGCAGGCTACGACCTGAAGCAAGCCGAGGCGGACATGCGTGAACGAACGGGAAGCTAACACGATGAACCGACGGAATTTTCTCGGCGCGGCGGCAGCCGCGGGCGTGCTTTCGGCGACGACCGCGCTTCACGGGGCCGCGCGGCGTGCAGCGCCCGCTGCGGAAGCTTCGGCTCCTCCGCGCTACCGCATCGGCGTGTGCGACTGGATGATCCTGCGGCGGCAGCATGTCGGCGCGTTCAGCCGCGCGCGAGAGATCGGGGCCGACGGTGTCGAACTCGACATGGGCGGGCTCGGTGACCGCGAGACGTTCAACAGCAAGCTTATCGATCCGCTCGAGCGCCGACGCTTTCTCGACGCCGCTGCTGAGAACGTGATGGAGATCTGCTCCATCGCCATGTCCGGCTTTTACGGCCAGTCCTTTGCGGAGCGCGACGGTGTCGTCGAGCGCATGGCCCGCGACTGTATCAACACCATGAATCTCATGGGCGTGAAGGTGGCGTTTCTTCCGCTGGGCGTGCCGAGCAACCTTGCGGAGAATCCGCACCTGCGTCCCGCCGTCGTCGACCGTCTGCGCCGCATCGGCGAAATGGCGGAGGCAGCCGACGTGGTTATCGGTATCGAGACGATGCTTGACGCGGCGGGTGAAGTGGAACTGCTCGAAGAGATCGGTTCTCCCGCCTTGCAGAGCTATTTTAATTTCGCCAATGCCGTGCAGGGTGGGCGCGATATCTCGCAAGAGCTGGAAATTCTCGGTCGCGACAGGATCTGCCAGATCCACTGCACGGACACCGACGGTTTGTGGCTCGAAAACAACCCCCGCATCGACATGCCCGCCGTCAAAGCCACGCTCGATGCCATGGACTGGCGCGGTTGGCTCGTCATGGAACGCTCGCGCGACGCCACACAGGTGCGCGACGTTGTCGGCAACTACCGGGCCAACGCCCGGTACCTGAAATCTGTTTTTCAATAAATCAACCCTATGAATTCCATCCGACCCCGTGTCCTCTTTGCAGGGCTTTTCCTCGGTTTGTGTGCTGTCGCCTTCGCGACAGCGCGCCCGTACACGCCTGCTCCGGTGGAGGTGAAGCGACCGCCGGTCGATGTCTCTCAGGTCTTCGTGCCGGGCGATTTGCCGCAGGCCGACATGCCCGCCTTTCCCGGTGCCGAGGGCGGCGGAAAATACAGCTTCGGCGGGCGCGGCGGAGAGGCCTATGTCGTCACCAGTCTTGCCGACAGCGGTCAGGGCACCTTCCGCGAGGCGCTGGAGGCGGAGGGACCGCGCATCGTCATCTTCAACGTGGCGGGGATCATCGAACTTCAGTCCAAGGTGTCCATCGTCCACCCCTACATAACCATTGCCGGACAGACGGCGCCGGGCGACGGAGTAGTCGTGGCGGGCGCGACGGTCGACATCGACACGCACGACGTCGTCGTGCGGCACATGCGCTTCCGCCGCGGGCTCATCACCGCCCACAACCAGCGCGACGGCGCCATGGGCACGGGAAACCCCGTGGGCAACATCATCATCGACAGCTGTTCGTTCAGCTGGGGGCTCGACGAAAATGTGTCTCTCTACCGCTACGCCTACCGGGCACCAGGCGGGGACAAACTCTTTATCGGCCCGACGAAGAACCTCACCATCCAGTGGTCGATTTCCAGCGAAGCACTCGATACCCACAACCACGCCTTCGGTGGAACATGGGGCGGCAAGAACAGCAGTTTCCACCACAACCTCTTTGCCAGCAACACCGCGCGCAACCCCAGCATCGGCATGGGCTTCGGGTTTAACTACACCAACAACGTGATCTTCAACTGGCGGCACCGGACCGTCGACGGCGGCGACCACCGCAGCCGGGTCAATGTCATCAATAACTACTACAAGCCGGGCCCCGCCACCCTCGACGGGCCGGAGCGCTACCGCATCGGGCGTGTGCAGCCAACGCCGGACCGGGCGGACAATGCCCTCCGCCGCTGGCCCAAGTGGTATGTCCGCGGCAATGTTGTGGAGGGATACCCGGAGATCACGGCAGACAACTGGAGCAACGGGGGCATGCAGTTTCACGACGATCCGCACCGCGATGAGGCCTTTCTTGTCGAACGCGTTCGTTCGCTCGACCCCTTCCCCATGGCGGGCGTCACGCTGCACACGGCGGAGCGCGCCTATGACTTGGTTTTAGCTTACGCGGGCGCGACACTGCCGCGCCGCGACAGCGTCGACCGGCGCATTATCGATGAGGTGCGCACCGGCGAGGTATTGTATAAGGAGGGCAACGGGATCATCACGGAAATTGCGCAGGTCGGCGGTTTTCCCGAGTACCGCGGAGAACCGTACCAAGACAGCAGCGGCGACGGCATTCCCGACTGGTGGAAGATCCGCCATGGACTCGATCCCCATGACCCCTCGGATGCCAACCTCGACATGAGCGGCGACGGCTACAGCAACCTCGAGTGCTTTATTTACGGCCTCGATCCGTGGAAGTACACCGACTGGCGTGACCCGGCGAACAACGTCGATACGCTGCGCGACCCCGGCAATACACTCGTGCGTCAACGGTAGACCGGAAAACGATACACAGTTGTAAGAACCTTTAAATTTTGATTCTCATGAACCGATTCCGATCATCCCCCCGCGCCGCCTCACTTGCCGCCCTGTTCATCGCAGGGAGCACGTTCCTTGCCGCCGTCCATGGGGCGGCGTCGCCCCTTCCGCGCCTCACCGCACCCGTTGCCAATGAGGTCCTTGAGATTGACGGACTTGCCGACGACGCTGTGTGGGAGCGCGGATTCGTCTCTTACGGATTTATGACCGGGGACGGCGGACGGCCCGGTGCCGACACCCGTGCACGGGTTCTCTACGACCGGCAGGCGCTCTATGTCGCCTTCACCGCGATAGAACCCGCCCTCGACGACCTGCGCACCCGCGCGCGGGGACGGCGCGCCGACGTGCGCGGGGATGACTCCGTGGGGGTGCGCCTGCGCCTGCCGACGGAAAACGGGGATACCCGCGAGGTGGAGATTTGGGTCAACGCGGCCAACCGTGTCCATGTGATCGACGCCTCTCAGCGCGGCGGGATCCGGGAGGATTTGTCGACCGCCGTGACCAAGCGCGGCGGCAGTTGGGATACGGAGATGGCGATTCCCTTCGCCGCCCTCGGCGTTGAGCCGCCCCGTCCCGGTGACGTCTGGAAGGCGGACTTCATCCGCCATCGCCGCGGCGGGCGCGGGCCGGACGGCGAAGTCAGTTCATGGACGGGCAGCGATGGATGGGGCGAAATCCGTTTCGGCCGAGACCTCTTGGTCTACCTCTGGTCGCAGCGTCCTTTCGCCGGACGCGATGAGGTGATGGTTTACAATGACTCCGACTCCCTTCGCCAATTGGAGGCGTGGGTGGTGTCGGTGGCCTCCGGTGAGACCGTGACGCGTGAAACCATTTACCTCGGGCCCGGACACCGGCGACAGCATTTCCCCCTTCCAGCCTATGAACCGGGTGAATACCGTATCATCGTCCGGGCGACCGATTGTCCGATGCAGGAGGATGATGTCCTCCTCGTCGTCCGGCGACCGCGCCTGTGAGATGCTCCCACCGCGAACTTTCGCATGGCACCGTCCTTGACATCCGTCCAATTTGAGTCAACCTAATGAAGGTTCAATCTATTTCATTCGGCTTTCATTTGCGGATGCCGTTTGATTTGATACCCTAAACACCCTAACCCCCTCGAACTCGATGCATCGGTACCCGTCCTTTTCCCTCCGTTACCTCTTCGGCGTGCCCGCGGCTTTGCCGCTTCTGCTCGCCCTCCTTGCGCCGGTGCCCGACGCCAGGGCGCAGCAGTTGTTTTGGGCCGACTTCGAAGTGAGCCGCACTGGTTGGGCCATTACGCCGGACAACTTCCTCGGTCGCGTCGATGTCGGGCGGTTCGCCAATCAAGTGTGGGTCTATTCCGAGGGGATCGGCAGCCACTTTTACCTGCCTGCGGATTTTGTCCAGGAACGCGGGGCATGGGCGTATGCGCCCTACCTCGTCGACGAGGTTTTCGACTTTCACTGGGCCGACGAAGGCTGGCTGCACGCCCGCGCCTCCGGGACGTGGGTATACGCACCCACAGAGACCCTTGCACAGGAGCGGGGCTGGGCCTACGTACTCAACGGGACGACGGCGGTGCCCCTCCCGGACCGTATCTGCGTGACGAGTGAATTCACGGCGGAGCGTCCCGCCCTCGACATTGATCCGGTTGGCTATACGAACACACGCCGGGTTGACGCCGCCGAAATCGCTCGCTTTGACAATGCGCTCCAACTTGGACCCGAGGCCATGGCGGAGCACATGGAAATGGATCCCGACGTGACGATGACAAGCGGACCGGAAGGCATGACCTTCACGAGCACCGCTCTTGCCGGCAACCGCTTTGTCCGCTTCTTCTACCATCCGGTGGGGGGCGGTCTTCTCGACTTCGGCGAGCTGGCCGAATACACCGGCAAGGTGGGCATGACTCTGCGCGCGGGTGTCGATCTGAGCGCGGGCACGGGCGGCTTCTTCGCCCGCATGAAGAACCGAGGCCTCGAAAGCTACGTCGAGGCCACGCCGGGCATTCCCTCCCATGTGCGCGAATACCTCCTCAGTCTCACCGACGCGGGTGCCTACAGTCGCCTCGGCGCCGGGAGTGTTGAAGACGATGTGCTGCTCGAAATGTATGCCAACGAATGGACGGACCCCGTTTACATCGAGTTGACCCTTCCGCCCCAGGGCAGCGTCACCGTAAAGGAGATGTTCTTCCACATGGAGACGGATATCCGCGGCTTCGCGGAGATTGAGGACCTCATTACCGGCGGTGCCGGAGCCACGGCGGAGAACACGCACACCGTGACCAACGTGGAGGAGATGTTTGATGCCCTCGCGGCTGTGCGCGGACTCGATGAGCCGTCGATCATTTACATCGACGGCGCGCTCACTCTCGAGGACTGGGACGCTGCCGGGGGCGACGGCGACCGGCAATTCTCCGTCAGCGAAGACATCCGCAATGTATCCATCATCGGCGTGGGCAGCAACGCCCTCTTCGACGGACTCGGCTTCAAGGTGCACGGCGCGAACGTTATTTTTGAAAACCTCACGGTCCGCTACGTGTGGATGCGCAACGCTTTCGAGATCAACAACGCGCGCTACATCAAGGTCACCCGGTGCACGATGCACGGTATCCCGGAAGGCACCAGTGAGATTCGCTTTGACGAAATGATGTCGGTAAAGAACCACGCCCGCTACGTTATCATCTCGTGGAACCACTTTCATACGGACCCGCAGGGCCGCAGCATCCTCATGGGGAGCAACGACGGCCCCGAGGCCCTGCCTGACCGCAAGACCATCATCCACCACAACTGGTTCCAGAGCGTGGGTACCCGGCACCCCTTGATTCGCGGCGGATACACCCACATGTACAACAATTACGTCGACAGCGTGAACTGGGGTGCCAACGTACGCACACGCGCCCGCGCCCGCATTGAGAACAACTATTTCCGTAGCGTGAACCGCGCCATCTTTCCGGGCGAGGAGCCCGATATCATCGCCGGCGCATGGGAAGTGTCCGGAAACATCTTCGACGGCGGTAACAGCAACTTCCAGCCCACCGAATCGACGATCCAGCTCAACTTCGAGTCCGCCTACACCTACACCCTGGATCCGGCGGCGGATATTCCGGACATCGTCATGGCCGGCGCCGGCGCTGAGCAGCCGGAAGACGACTGATAACCGAACCTCCCCCGTGTATTCATGATTCATCAACCATTCCGAAAGCTCCGCAATAAACTTCTCTCGGCGACACTTCTGTGCGCTCCCGCCTGCTTCTTCACAGGCCCGGTCCTGAATGGCCAGGTGACGTGGGCGGACTATGAAGTGAGTCAAATGGGGTGGGCCGCCACGCCGGACACCTTTCTCGGCCGGGTGCAGGTCGGCCGGTTCGCAAACCAAGTATGGGTCTACTCGGAGGGAGTCGGCAGCCATTTCTACCTGCCGGAAAGCCATGTCCTGGAGCTGGGCGCGTGGGGCTATGCACCCATGTTGGATCCGGAAGTTTTCGATTTTCACTGGGCCGGGGAAGGCTGGCTCTACGCGAATTACGGCGACACGTGGGTTCACGCGCCGGAGGCAGCGCTGGACGCCTCCATGGGCTGGGTATTCATCGTGAACGCGGAGGCGGCGGTTTCCCTGCCGGACCGGCTGTATGTGACGGCGGACTTCAGCGCTTTGCCTCCCGCCGAGGACATCGACCCGGTGGGCTACACCAATGCGCGCCCGGCGCTGGCCGGTGATCTGGACCGCTTCGCCGGAGCCCTCCGCGTCAGCGCGGAAGCCATGGCGGAGCAAATGGACATGGATGCCGATTTAAACATGGACAGCGGGCCGGAAGGAATGACGTTTACCAATCCGTTGCAGTTTGGGAACCGCTTCGTACGCTTTTTCTACCACCCCGTCGCGGGCGGGCTGATCGACTTCAGCGATTTGGATAACTACACCGGGAAGGTCGGGATGACTGTGCGCACAGACGCCGATCTCAGTGAGGCCACGGGCGGGGCTTTCGCCCGGCTCAAGCATTTCGGTTTTGTTGTGCAGTATGTGGACGAAGCGGGTGCTTACAGTCGGCTCGCCCCGGGAACCGCAGCGGAGGATGTCCTTTTGGAGACCTACACCAACGAATGGCATGAGCCTGTCTACATCGAGTTGACCATTCCGCCGCAGGGAAGCCTCACCGTGAAGGATGTCTACTTTCACATGGAGACGGAAATCCGCGGATTCGCCGATATGGCCGACCGCATCACCGGCGGCGCCGGCGCCGCGCCGGAGAATACCCACACGGTGACCAATGTCGTGGAGATGTTCGCCGCCCTCGACGCCGTGCGGGCCGCCGACGGGCCCTCCATCATTTACGTGGACGGCACGCTGACCGTCGAGGACTGGGAAGCGGCGGACGGTGATGACGACCGTCAGTTCGGTGTCGGCGATGACATCCGCAATCTCTCCGTTATCGGGGTCGGCAGCAACGGACTCCTCGACGGCGTCGGGTTCAAGGTGCACGGGGCGAATGTCATTTTCGAAAACCTCACCGTCCGCGATCTCTGGATGCGCAACGCCTTTGAAATCAACAATGCGCGCTACATCAAGGTGACGCGCTGCACGATGCACGGGGACACGGATTCGTCGACACGCTTCGATGAAATGTTGTCGGTGAAGAACCACGCGCGCTATGTCATCATCTCGTGGAACCATTTTCACACCGACCCGAGCGGCCGCAGCATCTTAATGGGCAGCAACAGCGGGGTGGAAGCCCTGCCTGACCGCAAGACCATCATCCACCACAACTGGTTCGAGGGTGTCGGTTCGCGCCACCCCTTGGTCCGCGGCGGTTACACCCACATCTACAACAATTACTTCAACAACATAAGCGGGGGCACCAATGTGCGCCCGCGCGCCCGTGTCCGCATCGAAAACAACGTCTACCGCAATGTGAACAATGCCATCTTTCCGGGCAGCGAACCGGCCGTCATCGGCGGTGTGTGGGAGGTCAGCGGCAATATCTTCGAGGGCGGCAACAGCAGCCACCACAGAACCGAATCGACGATCCAGCTGCATTTCGAGTCGGCTTACACCTACACGCTCGACCCGGCGGCGGATGTTCCGGATATCGTCATGGCCGGCGCGGGCGCGCAGCAGCCCGAAGACGAGTGATCCGCGCTCCGCGCCCAGGAGCCGCGTTCTTCAGACGCGGTCGGCTGCGAAACCGCCGCGCGGGTGCGGACATTCCGGCGCGCGCGGCCGGCGGGCTGTTCAACCGCAGTTCCGCGGCTAAAGCGCGCGGCTCCTGTGGCGCGGCGGACGGCGGAAGGGAAGAGGGTGCGCCCACGGACGTAGGCGGGGGGCAATTTTGGCCCCCGGAACCGTGCGAAGGGAATGAACGACGCGGGGATCCCGCGCGGGCGTTGGAACAAAAGTTGCGGTGCGGCTTCCTTTCCGAGCCGCTTCAACCCCTCAGAAGGTGTCGCGCGCCCATCGCCGGAGCACCTCAAACTCGTAGGCGAAAGCGTATTGGTGGCGGATTTCGCCGCCCGAGCCGGGGCGGCGGCGGTAGCGCGTGTCGCGGATGTTTTCCTCGCCCTCCGCGACGACTTCGCCGCCCTCGTCAAGTAAGCGGTAGCTGAAGACCAGCCGGGGCGGGTGGGCTTCCTCCATGTAGCGCAGTTCCGGACGACCGGGACTCCGCGCGGGCCACATCTTGCCCGCCATGTCGATGTCTGTGAAATGGAGTTCGAGTGTGTGGCCGGACGGAATCAGGCGGCCTAGACGCGCATTCCAGTAGCGCTCCAGTTGGCGCTCGAACATTTCCTGCGTCTTTTCCCCGGAAAGGTGGTGAAGGACGAAGTCGGTGAACTTTGTCACATCCTCGAAAGACACTTTGAGGGTTGCGGCGGGAGCGGACGCGCCGGCGGTTGCATAGGGAAGGGCGCCGGACAGGCAGAGGAGGATCAGTCGAAATACATTCGTTTTCATGTTCGGTTTCTCCGGTTTAACGGGTGAGGTGGGGCGGTTTTGATGATGCTTTTGGAACTCATTGCTGTGATACGCATAGACGTGTTTTCACGCTAAATCGTTCGGGCAGGGTTGTCCAGTTTTCCGGACTGCTATTATTTCATGCTGTTTCATATGCAGAGTGGTGAAAAAAGCTTGATCTCTGCTTCACGCCGCGTAACTCTTGTTTTCTCTTTTCAGCCCGCGAGTGCCCCGTTGCTTTCGAGGCATTCTCAATAGACACCCGTATTTTGCGGAAATAACCCCGGAAGAAACAGTTATGCAATACCTACTCCATCAACGCGTGGCGACATTTTTCGCCATCGGCACGGCGGCATCGCTTGCGTCGTTCCTCACTGCCGAGCCCCTCATGTACGAGGGCTTCGATATTCCCGCCGGCGAAATCCACGGCACGGCCGGCGAGACCAGCTTCGGCTGGCGCGTGGATGGCGGCGAAGAGGTCAATTGGTGGGCATGGAAGGAGGACGAGGGGCCCGATGCGTTTTACCACGGAGTGACGGCGGACGGGCTCACCTACCCGGGACTGGAGACGACCGGCGGCGCCTTTGTCTTTCACAACGAGCAGACGCAGGCCAGTAATGTGACGCATCGATTTATACCCGGATTTCTCTCCTATTTCGGCACTTCGGGGCAGCGCTGGGTCAGTGTGTTGATGACGCCGAAGATCGACGGCGACCCCGAGAACGGGGGCTGGTTCCAGTTCACGTTTTCCGATCCGATTGCGGGGCACAACTCCCTCTACATGGGCATCAGCAATAATGCTACCCGCGACCAGACTGTCTGGTCCGCCGGCGGCGAGCGGCTCTACGAAGGCGGAGTTCACGGTGCCAAGTGGTCCCTTTCCGATGTTCCCGTTGTTGACGGGGAAACCGTCTTCCTTGTCATGCTGCTGGATTTCGATTGGAAGACCGCCGCATGGTGGGTGAACCCGGATCCACTCGCCGAGGACCCCGGTGATCCCGTCGCCGAATTTACGATGCTGACAGACCTCGCCGTCGACCGCGTCATGCTTCGTATTTTCAACAACGGCCCCTCGCAGCTCAAGGACGAGCCGGACTTCGAGGGGCAGGGATTTGGTGCGGATTACACGGGCTCGCGAATCGACGAGATCCGCATGGGTACGACCTACGCTTCCGTCACCCCGGAGGCAGATGAGCCTCCGGTGGTCATCGGCGACGGCATCACGCACAATCTGTCGTTTACCCGCGATGCCGCGGCGGAATCGTTGTCGCTCGCCTTTGAGAATGCTGCGGTCGGGCGCTACCGTGTGGAGCGGTCGACCGATCTCGGGGCGACAGACCCGTGGACCCCCGTGGCCGGTGCCGAGGCCAATCCGCAAACCGTCGGCGAGGCGATTGAGTTCGTTCTCGACCACACCGACCCGGAGGAGTTCTTCCGCATTGAATTCACGCCGGCGGAGTAGGTTTCGGATCCGGCACGGTATGAAATAGATGCAATTTCAAATATATTCATGGAGGAAGATGAAATTTTTTCTTGCGTGGGAATGCTTCAACCCGTTACATCAGCGGTGACAATGGTTTTGGAATCCTTGAAGTCCAGCATCAGCCGAAAACGCGGCAGGTGCGTCGTTATTTCTCGTCGGCTGCATCCGGCGGACGTGTCCGGCACGTATTCAACGGGTAATCCTGTGGATACCGCCTAATCGCCGCTTCACCCCGCGCGCTGGAGATTTAGGCGCTTTCGAAACCGTTCCTCCGGAATTCCTTTCAAATACAGTTCATCCAATCGTTTCATGAATACCCCTCTACCGACCCCTCCGCAGAAGCGGAGTCCACAGGCATCGTCTTTCATACCGGTCCGGTCCGCGGCATGGTTTCTCGTCGCGTTGCTCGCCTTTACCGGCATCGCGCCGCTCGCCGTCGCGCAGGACGACCGCGGAGTCATCCGCGGGCGCGTCCTCAACGCCCAGACGGGTCGTTACATGGAGCGGGTCGTTGTGCAGGTGGAAGGCACCGCGCGCCGCGCCTTCACCAACCAGTTCGGTGAATATGAGCTTTACGGAGTTCCTGCGGGCGAGGTGCGCCTCACCGCGTCCTTCACCGGCATGCCGACGCAGACGGCCGATGTCGTTGTTTTGGCAGGCGAGCGGGTGGCGCACGACTTCACCTTCCGCGGACGCGCCCCGCGGCCGGACGACGACGACGATATCTTCGAACTGGAAGAGTTTGAAGTGCGTGGTGCGGACCAGTTCCGGACCGCTACGGAGATCGCGATGCAAGAGGAACGGTTCTCTGTCAACCTGCGCAATGTTGTCGACACGGAGGCCTACGGGATCACGGCGCAAGGGAATGTGGGTGAGTTCGTGAAGTTCATGCCCGGGGTGACGATTGGCTACGGCGGGACCGGCGCGGCGGGCGGTACCTATTCCTCGCCCGCGGACGCGAATACGATCTCCATTCGCGGCTTTGACCCGCGCGAGACAAGGGTGACGATCGACGGCATCGGCGTGGCGAATGCCGCACCGGGCACCTTGGATCCCGCCGTCGGGCTCGACATGATGTCGATCAACAACGCCTCCCGCGTCGAGGTGATCAAGGTCCCTACGCCCGACCAGCCCAACACGGGCTTGGGCGGCACCGTCAATCTCATCAGCAAGACGGCTTTTGAATATACGGAGCCGACCTTGAATTTCCGTGTCTACGTCGGTCTGAATTCAGACAACCTCACCCTTTTCCGCCGCACGCCGGGGCCGATGAACCGGCCCACCTACAAGGCGCGCCCGAGCTTTGACATGACCTATGCTGTTCCCTTCAGCGACAGTTTCGGGATGACGGTCACGCTCGCCTCGGCCAATCAAGTGAACGAGGAGAATGTTCTCAAGGCGCGCATCCGGCGCGATCCCTTGCGCACTGTGACCACGCGGCCCCAACTTCGCGGGGCCGATTCGGTGACGTCGGTGGGCGGGGAGCAGTTCAATTTCTGGCTTGAACGCGATCCGCGGTTCAGCGATTGGCAGCAAGATTACGGTCAAGACTGGACGCAGTGGACGGATGACCAGTTCCGCGAAATGTACAGCCAGGCTGCGCCGGATGCCACGGAGGTCCAAATCAATACGGCGCTCCGCAATATAAAGCGCCTGCCGAAATACGACCAGGAAGGGAATTTGGTCGGGGCATGGTCGCCTGCGGATGTGGAGCGCGCGGAAAACAATCTTCCGATTTTGTACGATGCCGACGGAAACCGTGTGGGACATGTCTATCCGGACTGGGCACATCCCTACATGAACCGTATCCAGGTCACGGATTCACCGCGTATTTCCGAGCGCAACTCGGCGGCTGTCAAGCTGGACTGGAGACCCTTCGAAGGTGTCATCATTTCGACGAGCTATCAGGTGTCGACCTTCAATGACCAGACGGCGGGGCGCCGGATCCATCAGATCGGCGACACACCCTTCGAGATGGGGCCGACGTACTCCTACAGCGACGGGAACCAAGTTGGCGTGCGGATTGACACCGATGCTTTCGGACGGGAGGCCATCACCCATAGCGGCTATGTACGCGCAACGTATATCCGTGGACCATGGAATATCGGCGGGCACCTAAGCCACTCTACTTCCAACAGCGACCTTGTTTCTATCGAGAACGGCCACTTTTCCCAAGTGACCCTCACGCTCGGCGGCGTGGACCTGGTGGAATACCTCGACATCGACCGCTTCGGCGCACCGCAGCAGATCAACTATTATAGCTACGTGCGTGACGATCAGAACAATATCATCGGGCACGAACCCATCAACATCAGCACTCTCGATAACTACGGGCTGTCGGGATTTGATCCGGAGAATCCGGATGCCGGCGTGCTCCGCGTGAACAGCGGGGGCATCGAGTCGAAGAGCGAGGTCACCAGTGCCAAGCTCGATGTCCGGCGCGATCTCGACTTCCTGCCTTTCGACTTTATGAACCTCGCCGTGAAAGTGGGGGCGGACTGGGAGCAGAATAAGAACAGCAAAACAGGGCGCGGCGTGAACTACCAGTACGTCTATATGGGTCGCGAGCCCGGTGCCCCGATCAGGCCCGTCGATTTCCGTGACGAGAACTACCGCGGCGTAGATCCCGGCTTCGGCATGAACCCTATCGAGTGGCCCGACAATTTCGCCCTCTACCGCTATTGGCAGGAAAACCCCGAGGCCTTCAGCGATACCGACGACCGTGTGCCGCCCGGTGCGGGCAGTGTCTCGGTGGCGCACCACAACCATATTGAGTTTGCGAACACGACCAAGGGTATTACGGAAACGCGTACTGCCTACTACGCGCAGCTCGAAGGGGATTTCCTGAGAAACCGCTTGGCCATTGTCGGGGGCTTCCGGCTGACGCGGAGCGAGCGCAGCGGCTATGACCGCGGTCGCAATTCCAATTGGAATTACCTCGCTTTTGACCGGGATGACACGGGTGACGGACTGCGGGAGATTTTCCGTAACTACGAAATGCCGGACGGAACGGTCCTCAGTCGGTTGGACATGACCAATCCGTCATTCATAACGGGTACACAAGGTATATACAGGGAGTATGGGACAGGTGATTTCGATGCGCTTCCTCCCGAAGCGCTGGAGCGTATCGCCGCGCACTACCTGCCTTACGAACAGGCGGGCGCGGTGTATCCGGACGGCACGCCGTTCATTGCCTCGGAGTTCAGGCCCTTGCATCCGGGCGAATACCGCGCGGCGAAATACCAATATATTCCGGCGTCTCCCATCAACCAGCGCGCACAGACCAATCCCCAGCCGATTATCAGTGCGGCCTACGACATCACGGACCGTCTTGTGGCGCGGGCTTCATGGGCCATCACCTATTCGAATCCTCCATACGAGGACAGCGAGGGGGCGGCGGGCACGCTGCGGCGGATCGAGTTCAACCGCAATCCCGACGACGACAGCGGAAGCATGCGGGTCACGAATCCAAACCTCGAAGTGGCGCGCACGATGGGCTGGGATGTCGGGCTCTCCTACTACACGGATACAGGCGGGCAGTTTTCCATCTTCGGGTACCACCGCACGGAGCGGAACCGTGCCTTCGATGTTCTCTTCACCCCCGAGGGATCCCCTCAGGCGTGGCGCCAGATCATGACTGACCTTGGCTTCGGCCCGGGGCACTTGTACTATGAAAGGGAATGGACGGTGAACACGAGCATGAATGCGTCCGGCACTTTTGTCGATTACGGGTTTGAGCTGGAGGGACGACATGATCTATCTTTTATCCCGTGGCTCGGTGACTGGGGAGAGCGCTTCTACCTCTTCGGGTCTTACTTTACGCAGTATCAGGAACCGGGGAGCGTCCCCGAGGGCGAAGAGCAGCTCTTTCTCGTGCCGGACGGGATGGAAAAGCGCATCAACGCCTCCGGCGGGGTCAATTTCAGCTACCGCCGCCTCAATCTGCGTGCGAACTTCACGTGGCGCAACGCCCGCCTGCACGATTCGCAGCCCATCACGGAGGGTATTATCTGGGACGATGCCACGGTGGGCCACCCGGAGTGGTACGCTCCGGGGGCTCAAGCTCCCTCCAACGAGGACTACACCTACCGCATCCGTCTCATGCGTCCCTCGGACCTGCGTATCGACCTGAGCGGCAGTTTCCGCCTCACTGATAATTTCACGTTCGACTTTTCCGCCCGGAATATCACCGAGAGTAATCCGGAGCCCGTGTATGTGCGCGAGGACGGTGGTTCGCTCGGCCCCATGCGCTACCGCGATGTCCACGACGGGTCGGACAAGATCCTCTTCGGCATTAACTTCACCGTGGGCATCAGCGGCCGGTTTTAAGGCCGGCGGATGCCGGAATTTCCATTACACTCACCCTCAAACAATGCAACACGATATGAAGACCCTACCTAACTTAAAAACTTGCATCGCGCCGCTGCTCGCAGCGTCGGCGCTGTGGTTTATGCCCGCCGCTTCCGCGGAAACCCTCCTCTACGAGGGGTTCGATATGCCCCCTGGTGATCTTGACAACCAGGCCGGCGCCACCAGCTTCGGCTGGCGCATGGAAGACGGTGAAGAACTCAGATGGTGGTCGTGGGAACCGGATGAAGTCGGGTTCTCCCTTTACCACGGCGTCACCGCCGACGGGCTCTCTTACCCAGGTGTCCCCAGCGTGGGCGGCGCGTTCTACTTCGAAAACGAAGAGCAGCAGGCCAACAATGTAGTTCACCGGATGATTCCCGGATACCTCTCCTACTACGGCACCTCCGGTCAGCGCTGGGTCAGTGTGCTCATGAACGCGAAGATCGACGGCGACCCCGAGTTCGGCGGCTGGTTCCAGTTCACCTTCTCCGATCCGATTGCCCAGCACAACTCCATCTACATGGGCATCAGCAACAACTCCACTCTCGACCAGACGGTCTGGTCCGCCGGAGGCGAGCGGCTCTACGAGAACGGCGTGCAAGGGGCAAAGTGGTCCCTCTCAAGCGTGCCGGTCGTCGACGGTGAGACGGTATTTCTCGTCATGAAGCTCGACTTCGACTGGAAGACTGCCGCGTGGTGGGTCAATCCGGATCCGCACGCCGAAGACCCCGGTCCTCCCGTTGCCGAGTTCACGATGCTGACGGATCTGGCTGCCGACCGAGTCATGCTGCGCGTCCTCAACAATGGGCCGTCGCAGCTACGGGACGATCCCGAATTCGAAACCCAGGGCCTCGGCGCTGATTACACGGGCACGCGCATCGATGAGATCCGCATGGGCCGCACCTACCAGTCCGTCGCCGCGGGCGCCACGATGGATCCGGGTGATGTCGAACCGGCGGAACCGCCGGTCATCACCGGTCCCTTCGCCGAAGCGGGGGCTGAAACCGCCGAGGCAACGATTGTCGAAGGCACGGTGCGGGTCGGCACGATGACGTCCGACATTGGTGCGATTTGGTCAATTAGCGGGGGTGCCGACGGCGATCTCTTTACGATTGGCACCAGCGCAGGAGGTCTCAGTTTCCAACAGCCGCCATCCTATGCGGATCCCATGGACGCCGACGGCGACAATGTGTATGTTGTTGAAGTCACGGCCGCCAACTCCGACGACACCTCCGAGTTTTCGACGCAGACCATCTTCGTCACCGTCGTCCCCGGCTGGGGCGGCATTCCCGGCGAAGACGGCTACGTCAATGTTGGCATGGGTTACCTCGGATGGGTCTACTTCCCGCTTGCCCCGTGGCTCTACAACGCGGATGTCGATGCCTTTTTCTACCTCGAGCAGGATGAATTCGAGGACGAAGGTTCGTGGGCCTACTTTGTGCACCACGGCAATGTCGAGCATGTCGAAGGCAACTGGTATTACAGCCACGACCTCATGACATGGGCTTATCTGCCGGAGTACGAAGAGGGCACGGCGAGCTGGGGCTTCTGGATGAACGCCGCCTACGAGGCGGAAGAGGAAGAAGAGTAAACTCTTCCTCCGTTTTTCTTTTCCGGATCCGGTCCGGGCTGCACCTGCGGTCCGGGCCTTTTTATTTCATGAAAAAGATGGAATCAGGGCCGGATTGCTCCGCCTAGCCGGACCTTTTCCGGTTGCGTTCCGCGTGGAATCCATGCTGCCGATCCCGCACGCGAGTTCGATCCCCGTTCCATTTTTTTTGTATTATTTTGAAAAGTGGGATCAACGCCTGTCTCGCCGACCGTCTGGATTGAGATAGGCTAGATAAGAGGGAGTAATGCGTGTTGCGGTAATGATTTCTAATCGGCTGTCCGTGCCGGACCGCCGCCTCGGTGTTCGCCTTCCGGGCGCGTGTGGTGCCGTTCCACAGGCGGACTTTGCCGCCTTTGTAGATTCATTCTATTTCATCACAAAAGATGAAGATTTTTCTTGCCGCCGTGTGCCGCGCCGCCTAGCCTTCCGGTCTTTCAAATCGAAAATACCTCTCGCGTGTGTGGCGTTGATGTCGGCACCGCACCCGCACTCCAAACCAAGAACAAAAAATACCTATGAAGAGACCACTGCTGTATAATAAAAAACATGTCGTGGCGCTGGCGTCCTGCGCGGCCTTTGCCGCGGCTGTCGCCGTCCATGGCCAAGGCCTTTTGGCCTATGAAGGGTTCGGTTACAGCGGCTCGGCGTCGGACGGCGATCCGATTGCGGGCCTGAATGTAGCCAACAGTACGGGTGCGACCGGATTCTCCGGCTCGTGGACGGTCACGCGTCAACCCCAGCACTCAAACGGTAATTCCGCATGGCGTGCACAGGGTTTGGGCTACACCGACCGCAACGGAAACGTCCTGCCCACGACACCGGGCAGCGCCTACATCGCCGCCGCACCAAACACCGCGCCGGATGGTGCGCCGAACAACAGTCAGAACGTAACCTTGGGTCTGCAGTTCACGCAGCCTGTCATCGACGCGGCTGCCTCTGGACGGGTGTATTTCTCGTTCCTCGGACTTCGTGCCGGACCGATGGATAGCACGCGGGACAACTGGGACGATCCGAACGTGACGCCGACCAATTACCGCCGGGCTTTTGGCATGCGGTTCAATAACAACATGGTTGGGGCTGCCAACGACCACGATGCGCCTGCGCAGATTGGTCAGGGCTCGACGCGCGTGAATGATTTTTCACAAGCGGGCCGTTACGGTATCGACGAATGGGCGATTGGTAACTTCGGCGATGTCGCCTATGCGACGTCCGGAGCCAACTTCCACACCGAGCCGGCAGACTTGATCATCGGATGGTACGACGGCGCCAATGAGACGATCCGGATCATCGTCAACCCGAACCTCGATAATGTTCACATCAATGACGGTTCCGTTACCGCGACTGCTAACGAAGGCCGCCTCAGCAACAACCTGTGGGTCGCGCTTGGACTCGAGGCCGGTAACGACGGCGGTGGATTCGGTGCCTTCGGCGCCGAGTTCTACTTCGACGAGTTCCGTCTCGGCACAAGTTGGGAAGGGGTTGCCATTCCGGAGCCCTCAACCTACGCCATGATCCTTGGTCTGCTCGCGGCTGGTGTTATTGTCTACCGCCGCCGCAAGGCCTGATGACCGCACGTTTTTTCCGAATAAGAATCGGTTAGTAACTGGGGATATCATTCCGGACCCGCACACGGCAACGTGTGCGGGTCCTTTTGAATTCAAATTGTAACGACAATCCAGACAGCAATCACAGCGATATGACATCGACCCTCCTCATAGCCCTTGCCGGTATGGCCGTGACCGTCCCGGCCATTCCCGACCGCGAATACGACGTGCGCGATTTCGGAGCCGTTTATGACGCCTCGGAATTGACGACCGAGCACATTCAGCGTGCCATCGACGTGTGCGCGCGCGACGGCGGCGGCCGCGTTGTCGTCAGCCCCGGGCGCTACCTCATCGGCTCGCTCTTCGTGAAGAGCAACGTCGACTTTCATGTCGCCGAAGGGGCGGAGCTGATCGGCTCCCTCGATGTGGAGGACTACCCCACGGTGTGGGGCCGCATGGCAGGAATTGAAATGGACTGGCCCGCCGCGCTCATCAATGTGCGCAACCAGCACAATGTTGTGCTCTCCGGCGACGGCATCATCAACGGTCGCGGCAACGAGCACTTCTGGCCGCTGTATTGGAAAACCCGCGAGGAATACGAGGCGAAGGGCCTCCGCTGGGTCGTGGACTACGACGTGCAGCGTCCGCTTCTCATCCAAGTCTACAACTCGGAGCGTGTCGTGGTGCGCGACCTCAACCTCAAGCTCTCCGCTTTCTGGACCTGTCACATCGTGTATTCCAACGATGTTCTCGTCGACGGGCTCACCATCCGCAACAACATCGACGGCGTGCCGCACCGCGAAGGCTTCGGCCCGAGTACCGACGGGGTGAACATGGACTCCTCGCGGAACGTCATCGTGCAGAACTGCGATGTCGACTGCAACGACGACAATTTTACCCTCAAGTCGGGCCGGGACTCCGACGGTCTCAAGGTCAACCTTCCGACCGAGAACATCATCATCCGCAACAACATCGCGCGGCGCGGCATGGGCATGTTCACCTGCGGCAGCGAGACATCCGGCAGCATCCGCAACGTTCAGGTCTACGGCAACCGCGCCATCGGCACGATCTTCGGCATCCGCTTCAAATCGGCGGCCAACCGCGGCGGCGTGGTCGAGCACATCGACATCTTCGACAACGAGATGGAGAACGTCCGCCGTCCCATTATTTTCGAGTCCGACTGGAACCCCGAATACAGCTACGGCGAGATTCTCGACGAACCGGAGAAGTATCCCCTGCACTGGCAGAAACTCGCCGAACCGGTGCCTGAGGAGGAAGGGCTGCCCTTCTTCCGCAACATCACCATCCGCGACCTCGTCGCACGCAACAACCCCCTCAACGCCATCCAGATCCTCGGCCTGCCCAAGGCCCCCGTGCGCAACATCATCTTCGAAAACGTCTACATCGAGGCGGGCGAAGACCCGGGCGTCATCTCCAACGCCGAGAACATCCTCTTCAAGAACGTCGAAATCGTCACCCCCGCCGGCGGGCGTATGGTCGAGCGCGACCACACCGCCAATATTCTCTGGCTGGATTGAGGGATTTCGCTGCGGGCGCGGGATTCGGGCGTAGCCGGGGAGCTTCAGCCCCCGGTCGCGGCGGCGGGGGCGTTGCGGAACGGCGGGCGCGTGCGGCGCCGGTGTTGGGTGCGGGTGGTCGCGGGCGCCCGGCCGTATCGGTCGG
>JAFIGH010000120.1 GCA_020831525.1 Opitutales bacterium | reverse complement strand
TCCATCACCCCGCACGCCAGGAAAGCCCTTTTCCACGAAAATCCACGAAGGACCGCTTTTTCTGAATGCAGGCGCTGACATCAATGCCGCCGGCAAGGAGGGCTCCGCGTTGGGTTTTGCCCGCTTTACTGGCAATGCTGAAGTCGCAAAGTTGTTGCCTATGGACATTCGGGGACAGTCAGCGCTCTTCTAGGCAAGGGCGCAGATAAGAACTTGGAAGATCATACCGGACGGAAGCCAATCCACTGGGCGGGTCACCTGTCCGTTTGCGAAGGTACTACGGGAGGAGATGGGAAATTGAACACGGACATCTTATCTTGGTCCGAGTGTCGACAAGACCTGGCCGATCATAAGGCTTGACAAACCGGGTGAGAAGGGCAAGGAAGCCAACATGAAAATTATCGCCACACTGGATCGGGATGAGGACGGCGCCTGGAGTGCGGAATGTCCTTTGGTTCCCGGTTGCGTCAGCCAGGGAGAATGCAAATTAGTGGCACTTAAGAGCCTTCAGGAAGCCAATTCGATGAGCCTGGAAGCGCGTGCCGAGCAAGGCTTGCCTTTGGCGATTGAAACCCGGCAAGTAAAGAAGGTGGCGGCTTCCAGTTATATTCAGTTGACGTTAAGATTGGCGACTGCCCTTTGGTTGTCTCAGGCCGCCGTTGAAGCAGGCTGGAGCGAAGTCGTGAGATCCAACATGGGGAATTCCTGGCAACACGTACATATCCAAATTGCATGGGATGCGGGCAACGGATGGAAATATCTGCCAGAGGCAGGAATATGGATTTATGCATTTTCCCCATTCGAAGAGATTAAGGATCCGGACTATGCGGAGATGCTTTTGGTGGAAGGAGGAACTCTTCCCTCTGTCACGACTCCGAGAGACATTGAAGTCGATACCTTCTATTTAGGCCGTTATGAAGTAGTTTGGCAGGAATGGGTGACGGTTCGTGATTGGGCATCTGAAAACGGATATGATATCGGAGAATTAGGTGAAGGTTGTGATATAAACCACCCGGTACATTCAATCACATGGTATGAGGCGTTGAAGTGGTGTAACGCGAAAAGTGAAATGGAAGGATTGGAGCCTGCTTATATGGCGAGTGGCGCAGTTTTCAGGTCGGGTAATTTTGGTCTATCTGGAGCCACGGCGATTTCGAGGAATATGCTATCGGATGGTTATCGATTACCGACAGAAGACGAATGGGAGTTTGCTGCCCGCGGCGGAAATCTAAGCAAGGGATATTCTTTCAGTGGAAGCAATAACCCTTATACGGTGGCGTGGTATGATATCAATAGTGGAGGTGCCTTGTGTAACATGTCCTTGAATGCGGGCACGTGGCCTGTAGGCACCAAAGCTCCCAACGAACTGGGTTTCCATGATATGACTGGAAATATAGCGGAATGGACTGAAAGTGTGACTGATAGTGGAAATGTATATTCCGTCGGCGGAAGCTGGAGAGAACCAGGACGCAGAATTCGCCACCGCACATCGGACGGTCCCATCAACAGACTTGATAGCCGTGGATTTCGTTTGGCCCGCAGTGTATTCCAGTAAAATGGAAATAATCACGGCAAAGAAAGATATCTGTGCTGACGCGCATTGAGTCGTTCGACGGAAATGGTGCGCGCACCCGGAGGTCCCGCAGAGACGGGACGCCTTGTGTTTCCAGTTACCGGTCCTTCAGGGCGATGTTGACCAGGCTGTTGCGCGACATGCGCCTGTAGGCCGAAGGGTCGATGGGCCGATGGGCGACCTTGCCGTTGCCATGGTCGAGTATCTCAGTTTTCTGAAAGGAAAGTTCATGATACACGGGGCTTTTCAGAATCCCCCGAAGCCTCGGCGAAGGATGGAAAACCGATGACAACGCGCCTATGCCGGACACACACAAGACGAGGGAGGTAATTCCGAGTAGCGGCAACTCAAGCAAGATGGCGTCTTACAACGTTGAGTTTTCGTCGAATGTCCGAAAGGATTTTCGGAAGATACCCAAGACCGACGCAGAGAGAATTCTGGGAAAGGATTCATGATTTAAAAGAGAACCCTCGTCCACCCGGCTCAGAAAAGCTGAAAGGTGAGGAACTCTATCGGATTCAGATTGGAGCGTACCTAGTGGTATATGAGGTAGAAGACCAGCGATTGGTAGTATTCATTGTGCGTGTCAAACACCGCAAGGAAGCTTATCGTCAATGACCTGCCAATCGGGTAGCGGCGAGGATTTGCCTCCCCGCCCCCAAACGCATAAAAGTGTTCGAGGCATGAGTCGCTCAGAACGGGACTCTTCCGCCGGAATCGATGAATTCCAAATCAGGAGATCCTTTCAAGCGGCATGCAATCGATAAAGTGATCCTCGAAGCAATCGATCTGGTTGAGTTCGACGACCCGGCAATTCCCGCAGAGCGTATCCGCGGCGGAACCGGCATCGCTTTGCAGGACAAGTGATGCGCCTCCGAGCGAGGCATTGCCGATGACGTGTAGCCTCTCCGCAGGTACATCCGGCAACATGCCCACGGCCATGGCGTGCGCACAGTTTAGATGGTATCCAAATCCTCCCGCGATATAGACGGTCCGCAGCTCGCCGGGACGGGTTTCCGCTAGTTCGAGGAGGGTCATTACGCCTGCGGCGATAGCTGCCTTCGCCTGGATCAACTCGGCGACATCGGCCTCCGAAACAAAGAGCGGTCCGCAGACCTTGACGCAGCGTTGCATCTCCCCGTCCACCTCGGCGCGTTCCACGGCGGGGTGGTCCGTATCGAAGCGGCCCATCCGATTGAGAATACCGGCGCGGAGGGCCTCTGCGATGAAATCGACGTAGGCGGCGCCCGAGATTCCGGTGATCCGCCCGGAAAGTTCTCCGGCGAGGGTAACCTTCCACTCTCCGCCGCGCAGCGCCATCGAGGAGATCACGCCTTTGCCGGCGATGGCACCGCAGTTCAGCCGTCCACCCTCGAAGGCGGGTCCGGCGGCCGTGGCGGTGGCGAGGTAGCCGTCGCCGGTCTTCAGGAGAATCTCGCCGTTGGTTCCAAAATCCACGAGGAGGGCCGGGGCGTCCTCTTCCAGAATACCGGAGGCCAGCGCCCCGAGTGTGATGTCCGCCCCGACAAACGGTCCCGGACTGGCGCCCAGGAAAACCGGAAAATCCGGCGTAAAGCCGAGGTCGCGAGAACGAAGGGTCCGGCGACCGAGAAACTCCGGTCGAAACGGATAGGCGGCAAATCCGCTCAGTCTTGCCCCGGCAAAGCCGTGGAGCATCACCGTGTTACCGGCTGCGACAGCCTCCGTAATCCGCGCGGGGTCGATGGAGGCTGCGGCGCACAGGGTGTGGATCAACGGCTCCAGCGTGTCCTTCACTAGCGCGGATTGAAGCGCCGGGCTGGCACCTCCGAGACCGACGGCATGGTCGATACGCGAGAGAACGTTATCACCGAACCGGCGCTGCTCGTTGGCAGCCGAAGCATGGGCAAGGCATGTGCCGTCGGCGAGATTCCAGAGCGCACCGGCCACCGTTGTCGTCCCGATGTCGAGCGCCAGTCCGATCCCCGGACGGGTGCGGAGCGCGTACCGGTGGGTTCCGATCTCGAAGGAACTGACACCGTTCAGGCGGTTGTCGCGAAAGGAGGCATCCGGAATGGATACCGTCTCAAAAGCGCCCGCTTCAGCCTGGCAGGCGCGCAGCATCCGCCCGTCTACCCGGACCAGACACCCGCGGCAAAGCCCGCGTTCGCCGCACCGCGTATTGAGCGGCAAATGCTCGCCCTCCAGCCATGACGACAAAGGGAGGCGGACCGCCGCGGGCGGAACCTCGCGTTGATGCCTGCGGCCGTCCGGTGTGAAGATCTCCATAGCCACAAAACCCGCCTCAGGGAACGGCGATCAGGTTGCCCGCGCCGTCCGCTCCGATTTTATGCCCCGGCGGAACAACGAGAAAGCGCGGCGACGCCCAACGGCCCCGCACAAGATCTTCGAGAAAGGTCGGGTCGCCCTCCAATTCACGGTAGTTCCAGCCGAGGTGCGCCGCGCATTGCCGACAATACCTCTTTGCCTCCGGCCGGTCGATGATCGAGATGTAGGCGGCGCAGTTGTGGTGGGCAAACGATTCCCGGTCGGCGTCGATGAGTTCCTCCATCATCTCTTCGTCGTCGCCGAAGCGCTCCGCATAGAGGTCGCGCAAATGGTGCTCCCGGTCAGGCCCGGGCACGCGCCGGCCCCGCACCCAGCCGGGTGAATAGAAGTAGGTGCCGGGATTCTCTTTCAACACGGCGTCATGCCGGGAGCGCCCGCCGAGCAGGACCGATACACAATCGTGCGCCTGGGGCAGGACGAGGTGACAGCGATCCGCACGAACGCCGAGCAGACCGTTGCCGCACCGCCCGTAGGCCAATGCGATGTGCGTGACCGCAGAATCGGCGGCGAGTTCGCCGAGCGCCGCCTGGACAGAGCGGCGGAGACGGTCGGGATGGTCGTGCAGCCCCATCTCCAGGTACTGGATTTGTGTCCACGGCGGTTCCCCGGCGGCCAGATGTTCCAACTCGTCCTGAAAAACGTCGCAGGCGAGGATGGCGTAGGATCCGGCTTTCATGGTTCATCAATGAACGCCGGGGAGGGTGATTTCAAGGGCCGCGTGCGATTCTTCAGGCGGATGCCGTGGTTGGCAGACCGTAGTCCGCCGGCGTGAACTTTTCCAGATCGACTTCCTCCATCATCTCCTCGATAAAGGCGTCCTCCGTGTCCGGCATGTCGTCCAGCTCGTCCTCCATCCGGTCGAGCCAGCCGGCTTCGCGCGCGTCGATGCGCAGGCAACCGGCCTCACTCGTCTCACGCAGGATCTTGACGGCGGCCCGCGCGGCGGCGATGCCCGCGGCATAGTGCGACGGAGACGCCACGATGGCATTGGCAATGGCGACACTGCTCTCCGGCGTGATGATCATGGCCTGCGGGTCGAGCCCGGCGTCGGACTTCACCAGCCAGTCCCGCATTTTCAAGGCCGACGCCTCCCCTTCCGCGGCGGCGGTGTTCATCAAACGGCAGTCGTAGATGAGCTGCTCCATGTAGCATGTCGGGGCCATACCGCCGAGCAGTTTGATGTTCTGGACCGATTCGTTGGACCAAAGGTCGGCAGTGGCGGCCGCGAGATTGCCCATCGGGCTCAAGTGCGCGCACGCCGCCGTCTTGCCTTCCATGCTCATGGGGCAACCGGTGATCGCCTTGAGGATCGGGTTTTCGTAGCCGCAGTCCTTGCCCGGACCGACCGCGCCGCACTCATACGCGACGAGCGAACGCACTGCCGTGACGGCACGGACGACGGCGGCAAAGACGCGCGGGATCATCTTCCGCTCGGCAAGGACCATCGCGGTATTGCCGAAGCCGCAGGCCGTGTCCCCGGCGGCGTGCACACCGTGCTTCGCGGCAATCGCGACAATGTGCTCCCAGATGAAATTCATGTCGCGCACGCCCATCACGCACAGCGAAAACAGGACGGCCCGGAGGTCGCCGTTGACGAGCGCGTCGTCATGCAGCTCTTTCCCGCCCACGCTCTCGATACTGAGAAACTCCGCGCCAGCCGCCGCCGACTGATCAAAAAGCTCGAGCATGGCATCCCAGTATCGACCGCTGCGCATGACGGGAGGACGAATAAATTCGCGGTTGTCATTCGGTGTGCAGCGCAGCGTCGCCTTCAAACCGTATTTGCCGTGCGCCCGCTCAATTCCCTCGAGGAGGATGTTTACGATCTCCATGCCAAGGGCGGGATGCTCCGTCATGGGAGGGAGCGTCTCAAACTCCAACATCACGCCCGGTGCCTCCAGCTCCGCGGCGCGCTCCAGCGCCTCGGTGACGATCTGTTTGTAGTGGCGGGCGATCTCCGGCATGGCCTCCTTGCGGATGTTGATGTCCGGTAAAGTGAAGTTCAGCTCCGGATAGATCAGGCCGCCGCCGATGCGCATCCCGTGACGGGTTTCGATGGGATTGGGCGCAACACCGTAGATGAGTTTCGCCGGATCCGAAATGGCCAGTGTTTTGTACTTCATAGGTGAGCCGGGAGTTCGGGTTCAGACCCCGAGGGCCTCTTTCGCGGCGTCGACGGCGCTCGCCGCATCCCTCGAATAGCCGTCGGCGCCAATCTCATTGGCGTAGCTCTGGGTGATGGGAGCGCCCCCGACGAGCAACTTCACCGAGGTATGCCCGGCTTCGCGGATGGCTGCCACTGTGTCGCGCATCGCCGGCATGGTTGTGGTCAGGAGAGCGGAGAGCCCGACGATGTGCGGCTTGTGCTCTTCAATCGCCTCGATAAACCGGGCAGCGGGAACGTTCACGCCAAGGTCGATGACATCAAAACCGGCGCCTTTCCACATCGTCGCGACAAGGTTTTTGCCGATGTCGTGCAGGTCGCCCTCCACCGTGCCGATGAGCGCGGTATGCTCCGGTCGGATGCCGGCTTCCAGCAGCTTCGGCTCCAGCACATTCATCGCCTCCTTCATGGCGCGGGCGGAAACCAGCATCTCCGGCACGAATATCTCGTTGTTCTTGAAACGCTCGCCCACCACGCCCATGGCCGGGATCAATGCCTGCGAGAGCAGGGCGGAGGGCTCGATGCCGCTTTCGAGAAGCTCCGGGACAAGCGTCTTCACGTCCTTGCGGCGTCCGTTGATGACGGCTGTTTTGAGGTCTTCGATAGTACTCATTTCTTGCGGTATTGAGGTGAAACAGAATCCGTCCGGAAAATCCCGGGCTCCGGATGATGTCCTACTCTATCACCATACGCCGCCGCTGTATTGTATCCTCGTCCCGTTCTTCGGTATTCTAAACTTTTTCTGCCCGTCCCCGGTATATCGTCTCCGGGCGGCGGCGGGTCACCGGGACCGGCGCCGGAACTCCCCCGGAGAGAGCGAGGTGTGCGAGCGGAAATGTTTGCTGAGATGGCTCTGGTCGAAGAAACCGCATTCGACGGCCACTTCCGAGAGGCTCTTCCCGGTGTGCAGGAGCAGTTCCTTCGCCCGGTTGACCCGCATCTGCATGAGCAGATGCGTGAAGGACCGCCCCATGCGCTCCGTCACGATTTTACTGAAATGGCTCGGGGAAAGCCCCGCCACGCGGGCCACATCGTCGCGGCGCAAATGCTGGTGCAGGTTGGCTTGCATGTATTTGACGGCTTTCATCAGGAGCAGCGAGTGGGGGTAGTGTTGATGCGCCCGGATACTGTCGATGAGCGTCTCCAGCATGCGGCGCACCCAGTCCGAAAGGTCTTCCTCATCGTCGATTGCCGAAAGATCCGCCAGGGATCGGTAATTCCGGCCGAGGACGGCGGCCGGCTCCGCCCCCGCCTCCACCGCCGCACGGCTCATCATGACCACCAGTTCGAGGACCGAGCTCTTCAGCAACTCCATGCGGTCGCCGGCCAGACCGTAGATTCCGGCAAGTATCCGGTTCAGGATGGAGCGGGCGTTTCCGGTCTCGCCCTGCTTGATGGCGCTGAGCAAATCGGGTTCCTCGGAAAGGTAGAGGGTCCGGATATCGTCGCTGGCCACATCTTTTTTCGCGGCCTCGATGGCGAGAAAGCGGTCGCGCTCGCGCAGGGCACGCTGACGGGCGAGATCGATCTCGGCGCGGTGAATCAGGTTTGCGTCGAGGGCCCGCTGCAAAAGCGCGTTCGCCGCGTTTTGCACCCGCTCATGAAACTCCGGGGGCCGCCCCTCCAGTTCCACCCCCTGCACAACAAGGCCTCCCGTGAGGCGGTTGTTTTCCGTGACCGGCACAGCCCACATGGCGAAGCCGCTGTCACAACAGAGCTGGATCACCGTTTCGCCCCAATACCGCGTCTGCTCCACACATTCGCGGCGCCGCTCATCGGACAACCCCCGGCAGTCGCACGCCAGCGCCGCCGCCCCGCACACGGGCGCGCCGCGGGCGTCCACAAGGCACACCGCGAACCCGTAGTCCGCCGCGTAGCCGTCCCGCAGCGACTCAAAATCGAAGGCCATCTTCACGAGGCTGGTATCTTCGCGAGATGCCGTCAATGCGCACGCGGACGAGAGCATCCGAGGCGGCGCGCGCGGCAGGCCTCCGCGTTTTCTTCCCGGGTGTGCTCTAAAGAACCGCCTGCCATGCGCCGTCCGCGTCGACCGACCGGCGCACGGCGTCGGTGAAGCGCATGTAGCGCAAGGCGGCGTCAAGGGAGGTAAGCGTCACGGGCGCGCCCTCGCGTATGCTCGCGGCAAAGTCGGACTCCACGCGCCAACCGCGTTTGTCCGCCGGGTCGACGGCAACGTCGGTGAACCCGCTTCCGCCCGCACGCGCGAGGTGAAGACGCTGCGCCGCAATGTCGACACACAGGCGCCCGCCCGCGCCGATCAGCTCGATCCGGTCGTGGCCCGGCCCCGCCTCGATACCGGAAAAAACGTAGTGCAGGCGACCCCCGCCTTCGAGCGCTCCGTCGACGGTGAGGGAGTCCGGCACGTCGATAGCGACGGGCGGCGAGGGAGCATCCGTCGCGGCGGGACGCTCGCGCACGTAGAGCCGCCCCCATCCCCGCACCCGCGCAATGGAAAGGCGCGGAAACCAGCGCTGCACGACTTCATGGTAGATGCCCATGGTGAGCATATTGTTTCCGCTCAGAGCGGTACGCTGCCGCCATGTGGCCGCAGCGCCGGGATCGAGAAAGAGCGATGTCGTATGCAGCACGCGGATCTCGCGCACCGTGCCCAGGACGCCCTCGGCAAGGATCCGCTCCACGGTTGCGTCGAGATCGAGCGTGAAGGGTGACGGAACGACCTGCACGATCTGGTCCGGCCGCGCCCGCGCGGCGTCGCACATCCGGTCCGCCTCCTCCGCGTTCATGGCCACGCGCGCCTCGGTGAGCACGTGCTTGCCCGCCTCCAGCGCGCGCAAGGTGGCGGGCGCGTGCAAATTGGGCCACGTGCCGATGCAAACGGCGTCGACTTCCGGATCGTCGGCCACGGCCTCCCATGAATCGGCCACGCGCGGAATGCCGTATTCCTTTGCCACGGCTTCCGCCGAAGCGCGGCGGCGGTTGGCCACGGAGACGATGCGGACGCCGTCGATCTCCTGAAAGCCCGGAATGTGGCGCAGCCGCGTGTTCGCGCCCGCGCCGATGAGGCCGATCCGTAAGACTTCGCCCGCCATCCGATCCTAGCGTATGCCCACAAAGACCGGGAAAACACGCGGATTGTCTTCCGGAAAGTTGCTCACGAGGTCGAACCGCCCCATCTGCCGCTCGCCGTCGGACGGCGGCGTGATTTCCAACGTATAGTTGCCGGACGTGTCCTCTTCGAGGCGGTGCGCGAAGGCATTGTTGTGCGGGCGCACCTGCGTGATGACAATCCCGTGCTCTTTGGCGACATTGATGCGCACTGTCCGCGGCTCCATGGGCTCGCCGCGGCGCCAGTAAACAATGCGCGGCGAAAGCTCCACCATTTGCGGAATGTTGACGACGAGCTGGAGCTGCTCCGGCTGTCCCGGTTGGTCGGTAAAGACCGATACGCGGAGATTCTGCTCACCCGTGCGCGAGCCGTAGGTGAACACCACGTCGATCTCGCCGGACTCGCCCGGTTCGTAGACGCGCTTTTTCAGGTCGGGAACCGTGCATCCGCAAGTCGCCCGCAGGTTCAGGATCTCCACCGGTGCCGTCCCGGCGTTGGTGAAGTGGAAGGTCGCGGTCACCCGCTCCTCCCCGGGCTTCGCCGTGTGCTCGAAAAGCTTGCTTTCCCATGCCAGCGAACCCGCCGCCGAAGCAACGCCGCAAAGAAGAGCCAAAGACAACGAAATCAAACGGATATTCATATGTCCCCCAGTATTCAGACGGCACATTGTAATGTCAATGCCTACAGGCGGCACGAAAGGTAACGGCATTGTTACGAAAAACGCCGTGAACCCGCACGCAATTGCGATAAATTGGCAGCATGAACTCGAAACACCGCGCCGATCCCGACCGGCGGAATCGTCGAGAGGACGCCGCCGCGCCGATGCCGCCGTTCACTCGGGCCACCCAAGGTAAACCCTTCAATTGAGCCGGATTTAGTTGCCAAGCACCTTTCCACCCGAGATCATCATTCCCCTCCTCTTCCGATATCAGCTGTCCGATGCTGAAAAATCCACGGCTTGTTCCCAACACTCGCAGTTGGAAAGAAGTTTTCCTTATTGCGTTTGTCCTCATCGTTCTGTGCGCGCCGGAACGTGCGTCCGCTTTTGCGATCATGGAGATCGAGCGCGTGGAGGCGCCGGCGGGCTGGCGGATCAGTTGGGAGAGCGAACCCGGTGTCCTTTACCGGGTGGAGGCGGGCTCCGACCTCTCGCCGGAAAACTGGCAGGAAGTGGCCCTCATCGAGGCCACCGCGCACATCACGGCCGTAACCGATACGACACTGCCACCGCCGCCCGGAAGGCGCTTCTGGCGGGTGGCGCGTCTCACGTCGGAAGGCGGGGTTTACATCTCCGCCGTGGCGGCCTACGCCGATGAGACGGAACCGCTGCCGCAAACGGTGTTCGCGGTCACGGCGGCCTCGGACGCCACGGTCACGGAGGTCCGTTTCTTCAGCGGGGGGCAGTTGCGCGGGGTGGCGGAACAGACGGATTTATTTCTCTGGGAACTGCGGGAATCCTACAATCCCGCGCATCCGCAGGCGGTCGAACTCTTTGCGGAGGCACGCGACAGCCTCAACCGCACCGCCCAGAGCCCGGTGGCGCGCTTCCTTCTGGCCGACCCGGAGCGCTTCGTGCCCCTCGCGGCGAACGGCGACGCCCTCCCCGGCTCATTTGTGCGCCTCAATGCCGACGGTACCCTCGGTCCCTTCGAGTTCCGTCCCGACGGGGGCGCGCCCGTGAACGCGCGCACCGGGCTAGTGATCGCGTTTCCGTCCGGCGCCGCGCTCATCTTCTCCGAGGGGCGCTACCTCATTGAATTCAACACCGGAGCGACCCTGCGCCGCGGGGCCTTCGACCCGCAGCCGCAGACCGGCGGCGCGGGCACGCTCCTGCGCCTGCCCACCGACGACCTCAGGGTGGCCGACCTCGCCCCCATAACGGGGGCCGCGCCCGGCACTCCCCTGCCCCTCCACCTCCTCAGCGGCGTGCCCGTCCTCTGGGAAGAAGGTGCGCTCGGCGCACAGGGACTGGCGGCAGCGACCCCGACGCCCGACTGGTCCGGGATCGGCACGCCCCCGCTCCCCGGCGCGCCCCGCAGAGCGGAAATGGTGACGGATCCGCGCACGGGCGAGCCCGTCTATCAGGTGAGTTACGACGGCACCTTTCTCCTGCCCGGCGGAGTCGTCCTGCAAATCCCCCGGCAGGCACCATGGGTCTTCCGCATCCAGAATGACTGGCGGATCGACCTGAGCGGGGAAACGGAACTCTTCCTGCCCAACGGCGCGCGCCTCTCCGGTTCGGTGCGGTGGCGCAACGGCACGGTGGGCCTGAGCCTCTCGGCGCACAACCTCACCCTCGAGGCGCTCGGGTCGCTCCTCGAATTTCTGCCGCCCGACCCCGCCGCGCAAGTGCCGGGCGCGCCCGACGACACGGCCATGAACCTCGCCGCCACGGCCATGGAAGCCTACCGCAAGGCCTACCGCAATTTCGCCAGCGGAGCGGTACGCATCGACAGCATCGACCGCGAGCGCGACCTCATTCCCCTGCTCGACCCGGTGGAAACAGCCACCGCCTCCCTCGAAGCGTGGAGTTGGCGCCTCGTGAGCCGCGCGGCCGAGTCGCCCGGCCCCACCGGCATCCTCGGGAACGCCGCGCGCGAGGCCGTCGCCCGCCTCACGGACAACGCCGCGAAAAGCGCCCGCGCGGCCTACGACCTGCCCGAGACCCTCGCATGGAAGGCCGGACTGCTGCGCCTCGCCGCCGCCCTTGAGGACGAGGACGACCCCGACCTCACGGCCGCCCTCGCCGACGCCGGGGAGGTCTTCTCGGCCGTTCTCGACGACCGCCTCCGCACGGCCGACCGCACCGAACTCGTGGGCCTCGTCGCGGAAACGACACGCGCATGGCTCGATCTAATCGCCGAGATCGAACGCAGCGGCATCGAAACGGAACCGTCTCTCGCGGCCTTCCTCGAAAAGTGGCTGCGCACGACCGGCGGGCTCTATTTCGAGCGCCTCGGCATCGAAGCGGGCGAGTTTGATCCGGTGCTCAACGACACCGTGCTCGGGCTCGACCGGTTTTCCGCCGCCGCCGCCCTCAAAGCCGTCCTCGACCTCGTCGCCCTCGCGCAGTGGCTCGGTCTCGAAGCGGCGGCGGAGGAATGGCCGGCCGACGAGGCCCTGCAACAGCTCCTCACCCGCTGGCTGGATCTGCACAACGCCGACATGCGCGACTTTCTTCGGCGCGGCAGCTTCGAAGCGGTCATGCTCATTGTCCGCCAGCGCCTTGAGATCATGGCCGAAATGCAGCTCCTCGGTCTCGACGAGGCCTTTCCGGAAGTGTTCCAAGATCCCGTGCTGACCGCGCGGATGGATGAAATCGCGACGCGCTGGTTGAACAACCCCGCCCGCCCGGCCCGGCGCGACAGCCTCCTCGAAGCCCTCCGCTACGTCAGCCGCATCCTCGCCTACGTGCCCGACAACGCCGCCACCTTCGCGGCTTCCGTGCACGGGGACCTGCTCCACGTCCTCGGGGAGTTTATGCAGACGGGGCGCTTCAACGAAGCCCTCCGCCCGCGCGATTGGATGGAGTGGCTTGAAGGCGCCCTCCTCGCCGAAGGCCTCGGACGCCGCCACCTCGCGACGACCAGCCTGACCGAGCCCGGCACCGGCGAAGAAACCCGCTCGCCCCTGCAAATCCTCGTCGACGGCCTCATCGAGGCTTCGGGCGGCGCGGCGGGTTCGACCGTCGAGCCGCAATACGCCTTTCTCGATCAGGCCGCCGGGCGCCTCCTCACGGAGATCCAGTCCCTCCGCGTAGAAATCGCGGACCCGGCCCTCGGCACAGCCGCGCGGGAAGAACGGCGGGCCATGCGCCTCGCCTACATCGAAGCCCTCGGGCGCATCCTCACCGCCTACCAACGCGTCGCCACCCGCCTCTATACGGAAGCAGCGGCCACGCCGGGCACCCTCGCCTACGCCGCCGACCTCCTCCTTCCGGGAACGATCCGCATCCACGAGCTTGCGGGCGCAGCGCGCTACACCCCCGCGACCGGCTTCCTCGCCGGGCGCTTTTCGGGAAGTGTGGCCCTACCGAAATTCGACGCCCGCCTGACCGTGCCCAACGCCTCCTTCGACACGCGCGGCAACTTCCGCCTCGCGGCCTACGGGCAGGCCGGTTTTCCCGGCGGATTGCAGGCCGCGCCGGGCCGGGTGCTTCTCCGCGTGCCCGCGCGGCGGCCCCTCTCCCTCTCGCTCTCCGACACCGGTGCCTTCGCCCTCTCGGGGGGCGCGGAGCTGACCCTCCCCGGCGGCCACCGCATCAGCGGCTACCTCGCCATCGACGATCCCAGCTATGTCTTCGAGCTGGCCTACGGCGGGGCCGCGCGCTTCGAGCTGATGAAGGAAGTGACCCTCTTCCGGCCCGTCTTCGCGCCCGGAACCCTCGACGGGCTCGATACCCTCGGGGCCTTCGGACGCCTCTACGGCAGCATCGGCACCGGCTTCGAAGCCTTTCTCGAAGGCATGGATGAATCCCAACTGCCCGCCGTCGGAATGATCGAGCGCGGCACGCCCCCCGACTTTTCGACCCCCGTCACGACCGTTCCCCTCGACGCCTGGGACGCATGGCTGACCCCCCTGGTGAACACCCAGTTGATCGACCGCCTCAACGGCGGAATCGATGGCTCCGTCGCAAAGGCGCGCGCGCTCCTCCAGTCCGCGCGGGACGACGCCCGCTCCGCCCAACAAGAGCTGGCCCCCACGCTCAATCGCATCCAGACGCTCCGCGAGCGTCTGGAGCGGGCCCGCCGCATGCGCGAACTCCTTCCCGAACTCGAGGAGGCGCAGCTCCTCGGAAACGAGGAAACGGCCGAAATCCTCGCCGAACTCGAGGCCCACGCCGTCGAAAGCGCCGAAGCCGCCCGCCGCTACCTCGCCGCCCTCCCGGCGGGTGCGAGCCTGCCCCTGAGGTTCGCCGCCCAGAGCCACGCCTTCGCGGCCGACGCGGAAGCCGCCGCACTGGGCGTCGCCACCTTCCCTGATCTGAATACGGCCGCCGCCAACCTCAACAGCGGCGCCCTCGCCCTCCTCGCCGAGGCGGGTCTCGACGCCAACGGCAACATCACCGACCCCGCCGCCTTCGCGGCCCTCGACAACCGCCGCCTCCGCGTCCTCGCCGGGGTCTTCCTCGAATTGCAGGTAATGGAGCAATTCGGCGGCACGGAGACCTTCCGCCCGCCCGGCGGGGTTGATTTCGAGGCAATGCACGCCTTTTTCATCGAAGCCGGACGCGCCCGCGCGGAGGCCGACTGGGAGGCCGCGCGCGACCGCGGCGATGCCGTGGCCCTCGCCCTCGCCGCGCGCTGGCTGCTCGATTACAACGAAGCCGGGGAAGACGTGGAAGCGATCATCGAGGACCCCGACCGCCCCGCGCAACTCAGCGCGACCGATGTCATCCTCGCAGAAACGCTCGCCCTCATCCGCACCGTGCCCGACTTCGAAAAACGTCCGGACGACATCGCCTGGAACATCATCGAGACCGTCAACCGCAACTTTGAATCGGAGCAACGTACAATCCCCCGCGAAATCGCGGAGATTCTCGGGCTCACCGAGGAAACCCGCATCAGCCTGCGCGACGCCAACGCCATCGAGCGCGAGCCGGGTTCGTTTTTCACCCAGATCGTGCGCCACTGGGAGTTGCTCGGGGCGGCGGGTGTGCTCGACCCGGTACGCCTCGCGGAGAACCGCGCGAGTCTCGGCGGGCTGCTCACCGGCGCGCTCAATCGGGTAGCGGAGGGGATTAAACCCTCCGCCCCCACACCACCGGACGTACGGG
>JAFIGH010000012.1 GCA_020831525.1 Opitutales bacterium | reverse complement strand
TCCGCGAGGTCACATGATACACCGCCGGACCGTCCTCTCTCTTGATTCGAATCTCACCCATAACATCCCGGATGATTGGGTTCAGGCAGGGAGCATGCAAGATTATTTTCTTCGAGAAATTAGTTTCTCTCTTGGTTCTCCGAGTTGGAGTTGCACTATGTCTCAGTCTGCGAAGATAAAGTAAGCCGTCTGGAAGAGGATGTAGGTGAGGATGATGATGAGTATCCACGAGAGCGGCCACGGTTTGCGGGGATTGTGGATGCCGTGTTCGGGATCGGAGTGTCCGGGCGGGCGCGCTGAGGGTTCCGGTGGCTGTTCATTCATGGCGGGTACTTTCCGCGGGCGGATGTGCCGGGGCAACCGCTTTCTTCCTTGGCAGAAGGGGCGCATTGGGGCAGAACCTTCCGCGCAATGAAGGCGGCGGCAAGCGAGACGGAAACGCTTACACGGGAGGCGACGGCGGTGGAGACGACGCCGCCGTGGCGCGTGGTCGTGCTGAACGATCCCGTGAACCTGATGAGCTATGTGGTGCTG
The DNA here is from genome assembly GCA_020831525.1 of Opitutales bacterium. Classification (GTDB taxonomy): domain Bacteria; phylum Verrucomicrobiota; class Verrucomicrobiia; order Opitutales; family Oceanipulchritudinaceae; genus SLLG01. The sequence goes on along the minus strand of JAFIGH010000012.1, from coordinate 63,498 downwards.
GTGTTCAAGCGGGTGTTCGGCTACCCCACCGTGAAGGCGCGCAAGCACATGCTGGAGGTGCACCGGCTGGGCCGTTCGGTGGTGTGGACGGGTCCGCGCGAGCGCGCCGAACTATATGTGCATCAGCTGCACCAGTGGAAACTCTCTGCAATTTTGGAAAGTGAAGGTACGGATTAACCTGCGCATCGGCCCGGGCGACAGCGAGGCGCTTCGCCGTAACATCCGAGGGGTGTGGACGGGCCCAAAGGAGGAGCTGAGCCGAAGGGCTTTCGGCGACTCCGATCTGGCCGACGCGATGGTCGCCGACCTCGCCGAGGACTACGCCTCCGAGGGCGAACTGGTCGACCGGCTCCTTTTGGAGAAGTCTTTTGAGAAGGGGCCGGTTTTGCTCGCCGAGGGAGAGGCGGAGGTACTTTTGCGAGCCTGTTCCGCGATCCGGCTGGCCCTGCGCGAGGGATCACTCGGCGAGGTGCCGGACGAGGCGCTGGAGGCGGGCGAGGCGGATGACTGGCTGACGGCTCCGCGCATGCGGGAGGCATTTGCCTGTTACCTCTTTTTCGCCGGTTTGCAGGAGCACATCATCCACGGGCTGGATCCCGCGGTGCATGAAGGGCTGAACGGCCTCGACGATGCCGGTGGAGACAGCGACGACGGGGAGGAGCCTGCGGAAACAGAGTGAGGTGCCGCGAATGATCATTGACGCACACACACATTGCTACCCGCCGGAGGCCGCGGTGGACCCTCTCGCATGGGGCACGGCACGGGGAGAACGGCACTGGGTGGAGTTGGTCACAAACGGTCCCCAGGGCTGGGCGACGCGCGAGGCGATGCTTGCGGAGATGGACGCGCACGGGGTGGACCGCGCCGTGCTGGCAGGCTGGTATTGGGAGAATCAGGCCACGGCGGAGGAACAGACGGCGTGGCATCTCGAATGGGCGGCGGCCGCGCCGGGACGCTTCCTACCCTTCATCCCGGTACAGCCCTGCGCGGGACGGGCAGCGCTGCGGGCGGTGGAGCGTGCCCTCGGCACGGGGCGGTTCTGCGGGATTGGCGAGCTGATGTCGGCGGCACAGGGATTTTCCATGGAGGACGCCGGCTTTGCCGACCTCTGCGCGCTTGCGACCGAGGCGGAGGTGCCCGTGCTCATGCATGTGACGGAGCCCGTCGGCCACGAATATCCCGGCCGTCTTGAGACCCCGCTCGACGGCTTCGTGCGCCTTGCGGAACGTTTTCCGAGGCTTCAGCTGATCCTCGCACACTGGGGCGGTGGGTTGCCGTTTTACAGGCTCAACCGCCGGGTGCGCAAGGCGCTGCGCAACGCATGGGTGGACACGGCGGCGGGACCGCTCCTCTACGCGCCTGAGGTGTGGGCGGCGGGGACTAGCCTCATGGGGGCGGACCGCGTGCTTTTCGGGACCGATTATCCACTGCGGCTCTACCCGCGGAGCGGCAAAGGGCCGGGCTATGCGGAGATTCTTGCGGAGGCACGGTCGGCTTTGCCGGATGGCCGGATACATGCGGAAGTGCTTGGGGAGAACGCGCGGAGGCTCTTCGGATTGAGCAATTCAGGGTGTTGATGAAAAGAGTGTGAAAGACCTTTGAAAAAGCTCCGGCACTTCACCGGTTGTCTTGCGCTCGTTCTGGCAAATGTAAAGAACTTTCCCCGGAAGCATTCCCCTCCGCATGGCCTATACCTCGATCATCAAGGATTTCCAGTTCCACCCGGGCGATATGGTTGGCGACTACGCCATCCTGCGCTGCCTGCGCAACGGGTTGCTCGGCGGGCTCTACCATGCGCGTGACGGGCGTGACGGCAGTGTCTATCTAGTCCTTATTCTTCCCGACGCACTGACGCGCGAGCCGAGTCCGCTGGAGGCGATCAAGGAAGCCTCGGCCAAGCTCGCCAAGGCGAAGGCGAACTCGCTCCTCGCACCGGATCTGGTGGAGATGAACGCGGATCACCTGTTTCTTCGCTTTCCGCTTGTCGAGGGGATCTCCCTCGCGGACTACCTGTCCAAAGCCGGACATGAGGAGGGACTTCCAGAGGACGTTGTGGCGTTCTTCCTCGACGCTGTGAGCGAGGCGGTGGGTGCGGCCAATTTGCTCGGCATCCCGCACCTCGCGCTCTGTCCGGAGGACGTTGTAGTGACGAAATCGGGTGAAGTGAAGGTGCTCGGGTTCGGGATTTTCAGTGCCCTGCACCGCCGCCGTTTCGAGATGTATGTCAGCACGGCGATCATTCCGCTGGCGGAATCGAAGGGGCGCTCCGCGTTCACGCCGGTGGACTCGATTTCGCCTGAGATCCGCAACGGTGAGGCGGGTGGCGAGCAGAGCGATGTTTTTGCGCTTGGTTTACTTGGGCACTACATGTTTACCGGCCAGCGGGTGGGGCGGGACGAATGGCGGCTCACGGAGCGCCGTGATGACATCGCGCCCGGGTGGGAAATCCTTCTGTGCACGGCGAGCGAAGGCAAGCCAGTCGACCGCTACGCCTCCGTGGACATCTTCCGGCGCGATTTGGCGAATGTCGCGGATCTCACGCAGGCTTCGGTAAAGAAACGGGATCCCGATAGCGGCGAGGAAATCATTGTCAACGAAGGCGAACGCACGAAAGAAGCGACGGAAAGCGCGGTCAAAAAGCGTTCTTGGCGGCGTCCCCTTTTACTTGGGGCCGCCTTGGTCGCGCTCGGCGCTTTCGGTGCCACGCAGGTATTGCCGTGGCTGGAGTCGCCGTCGCCCCCGCCGCAGGTGAAGTCCGTCCTCGCTTCCTCCCGCGCGGATGCCAATGTGTTCCTGCGGGTGCAGCCTGGGGCGGGTTCCGGGCGTGTGCTTTCGGTGAGGAGTCCTCCGTTCTCTTTTTCCGGCGGGGAGGTTGCGCTCGAGCTGCCACGTGGCGCCCATCGCATCCGTATTGAGGCGGATGGGTTTGCCGCGGCCGAGGCGGATGTCTCCGTCGGTGCGGACCCGTTGCGGGTGAGCATCGAACTTGAACCGGAGTGGGGCCGGTTGCGCGTCACGGGCACGCCGGGAGCGGGTCTCTTCTCCCTCTCGGAGGAGCGTGCAGCCTTTGTCGAGACGGTGCCGGACGACGGTGTCCTATCCGTCGAAGGACGTCTTCTGGCGATGGAGCACGATCTTGAACTGCGGCTCGAAGGCTATCTTCCCCGGCGCTTCGAAGGTGTGCGTCTGCGCGCCGGCGAGTGGACGGAACTTGACGGGCAGTTGGACGAGGCCCCCGGCAGCCTCTCGATTCTCGCTGACCGCTCCGGCGTGCCCGTGGAGGTCGACGGCGCCCTGCGCGGGCGCACACCCCTTGAGGTAAAAGGGCTGGCCGTGGCCCGGCCGGTGACGGTCCGGGTCGGCGGTGGTGACTGGCGGATCGTGGAGCGCGAGGTGACACTCGGACGGGGCGAATCACGCGTTCTGCACTTCGGTTCGTTGGAGGCGGCGAGCGGGCAATTGACCGTACGCCTCGTGCGCGACGGCGAGCTGCCGTCGGCGGAAGTCCTCGATGGGTTCCGCGCGCGCATCGGCGAGGTTGCGGTTGAAGGCAAGGCGGAGTTCCGCCGCGAGGTCGGCGCGGGGCGGGGGACCGTCGTTGTCGAGCATCCTGATTTCCGGACCCTCACACTTACATACGATATCGCCGATGGAGAAGAGAAACTCCTTCTCGGCGAACTCGTCGGGCGCCCGGCGCGGCTGCGCATCGAAGGCGACTTTCCCCGCGACGACCGAGCCCGGATCCTCCTCGACGGTGAGGCGCGTCGCGGGGTGCCGCAAATCATTGAGTTGGCGTCCGACGGCGAGACGCGTGTGACGCTTGCGGTGCGCGACCACGAACCTATTACGAAAGTATTCGCTCTCCTGCCCAATGAGGAAACGACGTGGACCCCGCGTCTGGAAAGACTTCGCGGACCCGAATCGGGGGAGGGATGGACGGTGCCCTACCTCGCTTACACTTTCGCATGGGTGCCGCCCGGGACGGGAAGGATTGGCAGCCCGCTCGCGGAGCGCAGCCGCTTGCCCAACGAGGGGCCCTTGACGGAGGTCGTCTTCAGGCGCGGATTCTGGATGGCGACGCACGAGACGACGCAGGTGCTGTTCGAGCATATAACGGGCGAAAACCCGAGCCGTTTCGCGGGCGCGCGGCATCCGGTGGACAGTGTCACGTGGAGCCAGGCGATGGAGTTCTGCCGTCTGCTCAACGAGCGCGAGGGCGAGGCGGGGCGCCTGCCTACGGGTTATGAGTACCGCCTGCCGACGGAGGCGGAATGGGAGTATGCCGCGCGCTCGGGCAACGCCGGGCCGTTCCACTGGGGCGGGACGGCCAGTGCCGCAAACGCGAATTTCAAAGGGCGGTACCCGCGCGAGGCGCAGCGCGGCGTCGCCGAAATTGTGCGCGAGGACACCTACGGTACGGTCGAGGTGGGCAACTTCCCGCCCAATGCCTACGGTCTCTACGATATGCACGGAAACGTGCGGGAATGGACGATGGATTTTTTCAACGACCGCCTGCCCGGGGGCCGTGTTGAACCCTTCTTCCGCGAAAGCGGCTCGCGCGGACGTGTCGTGCGCGGCGGCGGATGGGAGGACTTTGCCTTCCGCGCCCGGGCGGCCGCCCGCGAGCGTGCCTCCCCGGAAATCCCCAGCCACGCCACCGGATTCCGCGTCGTCCTCGCCCCCAAGCTAGACTGAAGCCTGTGCCGCCTCCTCAGCCGCGGGCGGGTCAGGACGGCTCGGTGACGGCGGTCCTGGCGGCGGCATGCTCTCGCTGCGGCGTGGCGGCGGGGGGCAGGGAGAAGGCGAATATGCTCCCTTCGCCGACTTTGCTGTCTACAGTGACAAGGCCGTCGAGTTTTTGGAGGATACGCTTGACGATGGAGAGACCGAGGCCGGTGCCTTCGGCTCGGGCGTGTTCGAGGCGGGTGAAGGTCTCGAAGAGACGGTCGATATTCTCGGGTGCGATGCCGTTGCCATTGTCTTTGACCCAGAAGACGGGGCGCCCATCTTCGCCGTAATGCCCGCCGACTTCGACAACGGGAGGGTTTCCGCCGTATTTGACCGCGTTGCTGATGAGGTTGGCCCAGACTTCCTCGGTCCACGAGCCGTAGGCATGGGCGACCGGCAATGAATCGGGAAGTATGAGCCGGGCGCGCCGTCCTTCGACAAGGGTCTGCACACGGAACAGGGCGGAGCGCATGTTTTCCACCATGTCCACGGGTTCGGCCTCCACGTCCTGCTGGCGCACGCTCGCGAAGATGAGCAGTTCGTGCACGATGTTGTTGAGGCGCGTCGACGCTTCGTGGATCATTTTGGTCCATTCGAGCCGCTCTTTTTCACTCACGCTTTCGCCTTCGGAGAGGAGCGTTTCGGTGAGGACCATGAGTCCCTGGAGAGGGTTTTTGAGGTCGTGTGCCACGGTGTGCGCGTATCCGTCGAGATCTTTGATGGCTTCGTCTTTTGCGTCGATCTCCCGCTTCAACTCGTCCCGCAGGCGGCGCAACTGGAGCTGCGCCTTGATCCGCGCGAGGGTTTCCTCCTTTTGCACCGGTTTTGTGACGAAATCGACTCCACCTGCGGCAAAAGCCTTCACTTTGCTCTCCGTGTCGTCGAGCGCGGTCATGAAAATGACGGGAACGTCCTCGAAAGCGGCATTCTCTTTGAGGCGGCGGCACGTCTCGAACCCGTCCATGCCGGGCATCATGATGTCGAGGAGGATCAGGTCGGGCTGTTCGGCGGATGCTGTCGCGATGGCATCGGCCCCGCCGCGCTCGAAGAGCACGCGCCATGGCTCGCCCTTCAACAGATCCTTCATCAAAAGGAGGTTATGTCGCGTATCATCGACTACAAGAATCGTCTCCCCATCGTTCATAACAGATTGTGTCAACTGCGTAGGCATCATTCGGCAATGTAAAGCTTTTCCATGGCATCGGGATACATTTTGCCTTGATGCGGGACATTTTCCTGCATCCTCCGGCGCCTCTCCGACGGCGGCGGGATCAAAAAGTGTGGCTGGCGGCTGCCGCCTGTTCTTGCGCTTCGAGGCAATGTCAGCATCCTTTCGGGGAATTTCACTCGTATTCTACTTCTCCAACTCAACACCGAAGTCGCCATGAATATACCGAAATCACTTCTTCTTCTCTCTCTTGCCATAGGTGGCGTTCTGTTTTTCAGCGGATGCCAGACAGCGTCGCAAAATCCGAACACCACGCAGGGTGCCGCCATCGGCGCGGCTTCGGGCGCGGTTTTGGGCGCGATCATCGGGCACCAGAGCGGTCGCAAAGGCGAGGGCGCTGCCATCGGCGCGGCCGCCGGCGCGGTTTTGGGCGGTGCCGTGGGCGCTTCCAAGGACCACGAGGAGCGTCAGCGCGAAGAGACCCTGCGGCGTGAGCGCGAGTACAACATCGAAATGGCGCGCATCCAGCGCGAAAAGGAAAAGGCCGAAAGCGAGCGTGAAGAGCAGATCGCCATTGCGCAGGGCCGCAACGTCTCCGACCGGGAGGTTTTCGAAGCGGAGCAGCGCGCCAAGGCCGCCGAAGAGCGGCTCAAGCAACTGGAGGCGGAGCGGCAGACCGCGCTCGCCCGGCAGCGTTCTATCGAAGAGGCCGAACGCCGCGAGCGCGAAGCATTGGAGCGTATCCGCGAGCTGGAGCGTGAGGGTACAACGGCGAGTGCCGGTTCGTCCGGCGGCGGAGCCTGAGCATGATGCAACTGATTCCCACAACCTTTGGCGACATCCGTCGTTTCGGCGTCCGGGCGCTTACAGTCGCCGGTATGGCGCTGCTGCTCGCCGCGTGCGCGGCTACGCCCACGCGTACTTTCAAGGTGGACGCTCTCACCGATCCCGACCGCATTCCGACGGCCCCGCCCGGCGAATCCATTGCCTTTTACATTGAGCCCGCCTACGACCTTGAGGAAGGGGAGACACTCCGTTTCCGCGAGGCCGCCGGATACGTGGAGACGGCTCTTGCCGGCGCTGGATACTACCGTACGCGCGACCGCTCCCGTGCGCGTGTCTTGATCCGCATGGATGCGGCGATTTCCGATCCTGTGTCCGAGTCACGCGTCTATTCGGAGCCGATCTATGTGCGTCGCTGGGGATATTCGCGGACGGTGCGGGTGCCGGTGCGCAACGAGGAAGGCAAAGTTGTAAGCTACCGGTACAGCACGATTTACGAACCCCCGCGCACGGAATTTGCCGGATGGACCGACCGCATGCGGCGGACCACCGTCTATGAAAAGGCTCTCGATCTCACTGCGTATGAGATGCGCAACGGCGAGCGCGGCCCGGAGCAGTGGACGTTGCGCGTCTCCTCGGTCGACGAGAGCAGCGATTTGCGCAGCTACCTGCCCCTTCTCGTCGCGGCGGCCATGCCCTATGTAGGCGAACGGACGCCGGGCGAGGTTCAGGTGCGCATGCGCGACGACCACGAAAACGTGAAGCTTGTACGCCGCGGCATCTGAGGCGGCGCTTGCGGTGGTCATGGGACAGGCGGATGCCACAGACGTAGCCGAGGAATGGCTTGATATTGTTGATGCGGGTGACCGTGTCACGGGCCGAGGGCGCCGCGGTATCATCCACAGAGAGGGGCTGATGCACCGCGCCGTGCACATCCTCCTGCGCGACGCCGCCGGGCGCTACTTTGTGCAGCGCCGGTCTTTTGCCAAAGACACCTTTCCCGGGCGCTGGGATTCGTCCGCTTCGGGCCATGTCGACGCAGGCGAAGACTACGACACGGCGATGCGGCGCGAACTCGGCGAAGAACTCGGATGGTCACCCGAAAACGGAGGGGCTTGGCCACGTCGCATTCTCCGTTTCACCGCCCAGCCGCTCACCGGCAATGAGTTTGTCCGGGTCTACACCGGGGTGGCGGACGGCCCCCTGCAGCCCGACCCCAGTGAAATCATCGATGGGCGCTGGCTTTCGCCCGCCGCTATTGACGCATGGCTGGCGGAGAGCCCCGACGAGTTCGCCGACGCCTTCCGCCTCATCTGGCCGGCTTTCCGCCAAGTCGGAAGAAGCTGAACCGGCGGCTGTTTTTGCCTTGGTCTCTGTTTTACTATTGCAGTGTGGAATAATTTCATTCTTGCTGGCGTTCATGCGAGTATCGGTCATCGGAGCGAACGGAAAGATTGGCAGGCTGATTGTGGATCGCCTGTGGGCGGTGGACGGATTGGACCCGGTTGCGATGGTGCGGGAGGAAGCACAGGCGGCGGCGTTGCGTGACCGCGGCGTGGAAGCGGTCACCGGCGATCTCGAAGGGGAGTTTGCCGCTGCCCTTGCGGGAGTGGATGCGGTCGTGTTCACCGCCGGTTCGGGTGCGCACACGGGCAAAGACAAGACCCTGCTGGTCGACCTGTGGGGCGCGGTGCGCGTCATGCGGCACTGCCTTGCGCGGGGTCCGCGTCGATTTGTCATGGTCAGTGCGATGCGCGCGGGCGATCCCGACGCGGCGTCGGGCGGTATCAAACCGTATCTGGTAGCAAAGTGGGCGGCGGATGAATGGCTCCTGCGCAGCGGGCTCGACTTCACTGTTTTGCGTCCTGGCGGACTGACGGACGAGCCGGGCACGGGCCGCGTTGAGGCGTCGTCACGGATCGAGCGTCGCGGGACTATCCCGCGCGCCGATGTGGCGGCAGCGGCTGTGCATTGCCTCCGTGCCCCGGAGACGGCGGGCAAGGTCTACGATCTGCTCTTGGGCGACGTGCCCTTGGAGGAAGCGCTGCGCTGAGGGACGCGGCGTAGCTCAGGGGAGGCGGCGATGCGACTGGGAGGGCGGTGCGGTTTGGCAGAGCGGGGAATGCGGGCCGCCGCGGTCTGCCTTTTCTTTGTCGGTGTGTTTCCGCCGGATCTTTCCACCGCGGCGGAAGCCGGGGCAGGGGAGGCGGTACCGGAGACCGTCCGTCTGCGGGTCGCGACATGGAATGTGGAGAATTATCTCGTCATGAACCGGATCATCGACGGGCGCTGGAGGCCTGACTATCCCAAGCCGGAGTCCGAAAAGACCGCCCTGCGGCAGGTCATTGCCGCGCTCGACGCCGATATCCTCGCCCTTCAGGAGATGGGGACGGAGCCTTTTCTGCGCGAGCTTCAGCGCGATCTTGCCCGCGAGGGCATGGACTATCCCTATGCCCTGCTCATGGAGGGCGACGATCCGGTGCGCCATGTGGCGGTCCTTTCGCGGGTGCCGCCGGTGCACGCGGAAGGGCATGCCGATTTGGATTTTCCCTACCTTCACGGGCGCATTCCCATGAAACGCGGCTTGCAGGAGATCCACTTTGAGACGGAGGGCGTCCGCTGGATACTCTTCAATATCCACCTGAAGAGCCGGTACACCGACTACCGCAAGGATCCGCGTTCGCTGTGGCGGCGGACCGCCGAGGCGCGTGTCGCGCGTGACTCCATCCGCCGTCGCCATGGGGAAAGCGGCACCCCCTACATGGTTATCGGCGACTTCAACGACACGACGCGCAGCGCTCCGGTGCGCCGATTTTTGACGGTGGGCGACCGCACCCTCACCGTCATGCTCGACGCCACCGACCGCAACGGGCAGCGGTGGACGCACCACTGGGCGCGCGAGGACGTGTATTCACGTGTTGACTACATTCTCGTCTCGCCCGCGCTACTGCCGCACGTGGCGGAGGGGAGAGCGTGGATTTTCGACCATCCGCACACGGGTGCGGCGAGCGACCACCGCCCCGTGGTCACCGAGTTGGTCTTTCCCGCGCCCGCGTCCGCGCCGCAGGCCGACGCGCAATAGGCTTGTCCGGCGGGGTGCCGCCGCCATTGGATAGCACGCATGTTTATCGACGAGGCACGGGTGAAGCTGCGGGCGGGCAACGGAGGGCACGGCTGCGTGAGCTTCCGCCGCGAGAAATACCTGCCCAAGGGCGGTCCCGACGGCGGTGACGGCGGTGACGGCGGCGCTGTCATCCTCGAATGCGACGAGAACGTCAGTGACCTGCGCCAGTATCACTTCACCCCGCACTGGGAGGCGAAGAACGGACGCGGCGGGCAGGGCTCGGGAAAGGACGGCAAGAACGGCGCGGACCGCATCCTCAAGGTGCCGCCGGGTACAGTCGTGGTGGACAACCGCCTCGAAACCATCGCCTGCGAGCTGCTCGCGCACGGCGAACGCCTCACCCTCCTCAAAGGCGGACGCGGCGGGTGGGGCAACACCCGCTTCAAAACATCCGTCAACCGTGCCCCCCGGCAGTTCAAGGAAGGCGAGCCGGGGCAGCGCGGCGAATACACCTTTATCCTCAAGACGCTCGCCGATGTCGCTGCCGTGGGCTTTCCCAACGCCGGCAAATCGACCCTCGTCGGTATGCTCACCGCCGCCGCGCCGAAGACCGCCGCCTACCCCTTTACCACAATCCATCCGAATGTGGGCGTGGTGACTTTCGACGATTCGGCCGAGCGGTTGACTCTCGCCGACATCCCCGGGCTCATTGAGGGCGCGCACGCCAACCGCGGCCTCGGGCACCGCTTCCTCCGCCACATCGAGCGCTGCCATGTTGTCCTCCACCTCGTCGACATGGCCGGTGTGGACGACCGCGACCCACGCGAAGACTACCGCGTCTTGCGCGACGAGTTGGAACGCTACGACCCCGCCGTCGCCGCCAAGCCGCACTTTGTGGGTGCCAACAAGATGGACGAGCCCGCTGCCCGCGAAAATCTCGCCGCCTTCCGCGCGGCCTACCCGGATGTTTACGTGGTGCCCGTCTCCTGCCTGCTCGAAGAGGGTCTTGGACCCCTCAAAGAACATATGCTGCGCGAGGTGCGGCGTGTCCGCGCGGAGCTTGACGAAGCGGCTGCGGAGGAGCGCGTGGCACAGCCCGCGGACGGCGAAGAAGGGGCTCGTTGACCGGGTTGTCGTGTCGGTGCGGAGCGCTCCCGGGGGCGGGATCGCACTGCGCGGATGGGGGCCGTTTCTTGACTTTCCGCAGGACCTTGCCTTAGCCTAGGCGGTAGTTTTTCGAAGACAGAACCTGATAATCCAGACAACTATGAAATCCACACAAGCACACAAACCCCGCTTCTTTCCGGTCATTCTCGCGGCCGCCTTCCTCTTTTCCGCCCACGCGCTCTCCGGCGGCGTGGTTTACAGCCTCGTGGAGACCACTCCCGGCGAAGAACCCGGCGAGGCCGAGCCATCTGTCACGATGTGGGTGGCCGACGGCAGCCTAAAAGTGCGGGGCAGCGGTGACGACGCGGGCGAAATGATCTTTCACACCGACCGCCGCGAGATGGTCATCATCGACCACGACGACCGCGCCTACACACGGCTCGACGAGGCTGCGGTCAAGCGGATCGGCGCGCGTATGGAAGCGGCCATGGCGGAATACGAAGAGGCGATGGCAAGCGTGCCCGCCGCGCAGCGGCAAATGGTTGAGAGCATGATGCGCGACCGCATGGGCGATATGCTTGAAGGCGAAAAGGCGCCGGAGGTGGAATACAAGGACACCGGTTCGACAGAGACCGTGGGGGATTACTCCACGCGCGTCTTTGAGGCTGCTGTGGATGGCCGCAAAGTGCGCGAGTTATTCGTTGCCGATTGGTCCGATGTCGCCGGAGGGCGCGAGTTTTCGGAGGCCTTCGAGGGAATGGCTTCATTTTTCTCGGATATGATACAGGCGCTCTCCCGCGGTCCCATGGCCACGATGCTCATGGAATGGTCCGCGGATTCATGGCTCGATGGCTTCGCCGATGTCGGCGGGTTTCCCGTCAAGATCCGTGAGTACGGTCCGGGCGGCAGCGCGGAGTCGGAAACGCACCTCGTCGGCACCGAAACCTTCGAAGCCGACGAAACGACCTTTGCCCCGCCTTCCGGCTACCGCCAACGCAGCCTCGATCTCTGAGAAAACTGCGGGCGCGGACCGGTTGCTCCCGAGGGCGTCGGCAAGCTGCGGAAAAATCGTCGGCTTTCGCTTGAAAAGGGGACGACGCGGAAAATCCTTTCCTTCGCCGCTCAATCCGTAATTCTGTAACCGATGATCTATTTTCTCGTTCTTATCGTTCCGACGATTCTCCTCGGCATCTACGCGCAGATGCGTGTGCAGGGTGCCTACAGCAAGTGGTCGCGCGTCGGTTCGCGCAGCCGCATCACCGGCCGCGAGGCGGCCCAATATGTCCTGAGCAAGGCCGGGATCTCCGATGTCGAGATCACCTCGACACGCGGGCACCTCACCGACCACTACGATCCGTCCAAGAAACGCCTTGTTCTGAGCGAAGAAAATTTCCACGGCACCAGCCTCGCCGCTCTCGGTGTCGCCGCCCACGAGGCCGGGCACGCCATTCAGCACGCCACGGGCTACTCCATGCTGCGCCTGCGAATGTCGCTCGTGCCGGTCACGATGTTTGCCTCGCAGATTCTGCCCTTCGTCCTCATCGGCGGATTTCTCTTTCACATCCTCGGTCTCATTTACGTTGGCATCGGGGTCTACCTCGTCCTTACCGTCTTCCAACTCGTCACCCTCCCGGTCGAGTTCGATGCTTCCAAGCGTGCCAAGGTCGAACTCGTCAGCACCGGCATCCTCCAGAGCGACGAGATGGGCGGCGTCTCCGATACCCTCAACGCCGCGGCGCTCACCTATGTGGCCGCGTTCATCGGATCCCTCGCCAACCTTCTCTACCTCATCCTGCTTACACGCCGGTAGAGGAAGGAGTTGTTCGCAATCGTCCGGCGGACTGCGATTGACGCGGGGCGAGAGAGGCGTAATCTGTTTAGGTATCCGATGATTCGATGGGTTGCAGCCGGTTTGATGCTCGGGGGGACGTTTCTGCTGTTCGTCCTCCTCCTCGTGCTGCCGCCGCGTATGTCGCCGGGCGACACCGCGGGGGACGCTTCTGTTGACGACAGGCGCGAAGTTGTCGCTCCCGGCATCCGCGGGGGATGGGACTCCTGGGCGTTACCGCAGAGTGGCGGCCTCGAGTTCGGTCCGGATGCTCTGCCCGGCGAGGCCGTGGTATTTCTGGGCGATTTGCGCGACATCGATGCGGTGCGCGCACTGGCGGAACAATACGGGCTCGAGCTGGTCGGCGTGATCGACGAGTTGGGCATGGCGCGGCTGCGCGGCAGAGCCGCGGACTTTGCGCGGTTTGCCGAAGCCGGTTACGACTTGGAAGGCAATTTCCGCGTGGCGATTCCACCAGTACCCGGCGACGACGAGCAGCCCGACTTTTTCGGAGGGGAACTGGTGGGCTTTGAAAGCGGCGTGCTGCGTTTCCTCGGGGTTCCGGAGGACAACAGCGCCTGGGGTGAGGGCGTGCGGATCGCGGTTCTCGACACAGGGGTGGGGAATCATCCGGCGCTCGAGGGTGCGCGTATTCAGTCGATGGATCTCCTCGATCCGAGCCGCGGCGGTATCGACGATAACGGCCACGGCACGGCAGTCGTCTATCACCTTGTGGCGCGGGATGAATTTGACACCGGGATGGTGCCGGGGGCGGATGTGCTGAGCCTCCGGGTGCTCGATAACGATGGAACCGGCGACAGCTTTACCCTTGCTCAGGGGATCATTACGGCGGTGAACGAGGGGGTCGACATCGTCAACCTGTCCCTCGGCACGCGGAGCGATTCGTCGGTGTTGCGGGCGGCCATCGATTTTGCGATTTCGCGCAACGTGACGGTGGTGGCGGCGGCGGGCAATGACGGCGTGGAGGGCGCGGCCTTTCCTGCTGCGTATGCTGATGTCTTCAGTGTGGCGGCGGTGGATGCGCGCGACCGCCGGGCGCCGTTTTCGAATTTCGGCAAGGTGGACGCTGTGGCCCCTGGTTACGGTCTGCCCTCGGGTTGGCTCGACGGCGAATACGTGAGCCTCGGCGGCACCTCGGCGGCGGCGCCGCTGGTGACGGGTGCGGTGGCACGGCTTCTCAGCGTGGAGCCGGCGCTCACGCCGCGGGAGGTGCGCGCGGTCGTCGAGCGCGCTAGCAACGACCTCGGTCCCCCGAGGCGGGATGCTTACCACGGGGCGGGACGGATTGATGTCGCGCGCATGGAGCGCCGCAACGAACCGGGGGTTTTCGATCTCGCTGTCACGGACTTTTCCTTCGGGGCCGAAGGCGGCACGCACGATGCGGTGGTGCTTTCCGTCGGCTTCCAGAACCGCGGCACGGAATCGGTCGCGGGAGCGCGCGCGCGTCTGTTTCTCGGCGATATTCTTGTTGCCGATGAGCGTGTTGATTTGTCTGTCGGTGAGATACATGCGATGCGCACGCTCGTAAACCTGGCGCAGCTCACCCACGACGAAGGCCTCACGATGCAAGCGGAAATCATACCTCCGGCGGGGATCACGGATGTGCGACCGTCGGACAATGTCCGCGTGGGGCGGGCGGGCTTGCAGGATCCGGCTTACTGAAGTGTGCCCGACCGGCGGGATTCACCGCCGCAGGTTCCACGCGGTCGACCGGAATGTCGCGCGCAACGCTGCCAGCGCGGGCGCGGGCGGAGGCGAAAGAGAGGCGGCCTCAAGATCGAGGGATTGGGCGAGCCGGGAGAGGAAGGCCCGGCGCACGACTTCCCGAGCGGCGGGGAAGGCGAGTGCCTCCGCCACGACACTGCCTTGGAAGAGGACACCGTCGCGCGTGCGCTTCATGGCGGCACCCGCTACTTTGACACCGGTCGCGGGGTCGAGGAGATCGCCCGGCACGGGATCGTCAAAACAGACGGACGGACCGCCGCGGCCAAGGCGGTTGTGTGCCGGGGCGCCGTTTTCCGAAGAGCATGCACCGGGCGGGGGACACTCTTTGAGGCGGGCCGCCACGTTCGCTTCGCCGAGGGCGTCCGCGAGGAGGTGGTGTACGCGGATGTAGAGCCCGGCGGGCCGGTCGGCGGCGGCGGCGCTCCGCGCGGGAAAGACGAGGGCGTAGGTCCAGTCGCGGCGGTGGTCGACGAGTCCGCCCCCGGTTGGGCGCCGGATAAGGGCGGGCACGGGGCGCCCGCCGCGGGTGATTTTTTCGATGTGTGCGCGGATGTCGTGCCAGCGCTGCGACTGGCCGAAGGTGAAGGCGGGCTCGCTCCATCCATAGCCGTGGAAGAGGGTGCCTGCGCCGGGGTGCATCCCTGCCGTTCGGAGCATCCAGAGATCGATGGCCATGTTGGCGGCGGCCTCCCGCCGGTCTTCCGGCAGGCAGAGGAGGCGCTGGGCCGCATTATTGGATCGGGCGTTCATGCTTTGAATTCCCTTGCAAGGATGCGCGGGGCATGGAGGAATGTCCGCGTTTACTCAATGCAAAGCTCCGAATTGATGAGGGCCTCCGTCAAGAGGCTTCCGGTCTACCAGCCCGGCAAACCGATTGAACTGGTGGCGAGGGAGTGCGGCCTCGACCCCCGCGAGGTGGTCAAGCTGGCCTCGAATGAGAATCCGCTGGGATCGAGTCCCCGCGCGCTCGAGGCGGCCCGGCGTGCTCTCGCGGACACATGGCTGTATCCGGACAACGCGGGCTACTTTCTCACCCGCGCCCTCGCCGGGCGGTTGGGGATGGAGGACCGGCAGATCGTCCTCGCCGCCGGTTCCAACGAGATTTTCTACCGGCTCTGCGATCTCTTCGTGGAACCGGGTGTGGAGGTCGTGATGGGGGCGCATGCCTTCGTCACATACAAGATCGCCACTTTGCTTCACGACGGCCGGCCGGTGGAGACGGCGATGCCGGATCTGGTCCATGACCCGGCGGCGATGCTCGCGGCTGTCACCGACCGCACGCGCCTCCTCTTTCTTCCCAACCCGAACAATCCCACGGGTACGGCACTGGGCGCGGGCGAGGTGCTCGACTTCGCCCGCAGCCTGCCGGATAACGTGGTCTTCTGCTACGACGAAGCCTATGCGGAGTACCAGTCGCGCCCTGCCGACCTGCGTCCGCTCATTGCGGAGGGGCGCAAGGTTGTATGCACGCGCACATTCTCCAAAATCCACGGGCTCGCCGGACTGCGTATCGGCTATGCCTATACAACGCCGGAACTCTCCGAAGCGCTCAACGCCGTGCGCCCGCCCTTCAACACGGGCAACGTGGCGCAGGCGGCGGCTCTCGCCGCACTCAACGACACTGCCTTTGTCGACCAGAGCCGCCATTGCAATATGGCCGGGCAGCTCCAACTCGAGAAAGGGCTCGCCGCGCTGGGCGTGGAGTGCGTGCGCAGCGAGGCAAACTTCACCCTTGTGCGCACTGGCGAACGCTCGGCGGACCTCGCGCGCGGTCTCCAGGCGGTCGGCGTCATCGTGCGTCCGGTGGCCAACTACGGCCTGCCGGATTACCTGCGGGTCTCGGTCGGCACCGAGGCGCAGAACCGGCGCTTCCTCGGTGCGCTGGAGAGCCTCCTGCAACCCTCCCGGGCGTAGCGCGTGGACCCGCTTCCGCAGGTGCCGTTGCCGTATGTGATCGGCATTCTCCTCTTTCTCGCTCTCAACGCGCTGTTTGTAGCCGGCGAATACGGGCTCCTGCGCCTGCGATTCAGTCATTTCAATCCGGCGTTGCTTGACGAGTTGCGCGGCAATACGCGCTACCGTCCCGTCATCGAAAACCCGCACCGCGCCGTGCAGGCGATGCGGGCGGGCATTCTCGTTTGTACGCTGGGCTATGCACTCGTCTTTTTTCCGGTCGCGCGCGCTGCCCTCGGGGCGGGAGAGCGCGCCGCATTCGGGGTGGAGACCGCTGCATCCGCGCTTCTTGCCTTCATCCTCGCCGTTGCCCTGCACTTTGTCGTCGCCGAATCGACCCCGCGGATTCTCGGGCTCGCCCATCCGCGCCGGGCACTTTCGTTTGCGCTTCTGCCCACGGTGTTGCTCTCGTGGGTGGCGGGGCCGTTTCTGCGCGCATTTGAATCCACTGCGGGCGCCCTGTTGCGGGCCTGTGGTCTGTCGCGCGATGCTGTCGAGACAATCGATTCGCTCGATCTTGAGGCGCAGATTGAAGGACTGGCGGGGCCGCGGGGCGACGAGGCCCCCTCGGTCAACGTCACGCAACGCATCCTCAAAAACACGCTCCGCCTACGCGAACTCCTTGTCGACGACGTCATCCTGCCGCGCAAGCAGGTCATCTACGTGGACATCAACCTCGGCGTGGAGGAAAACCTGCGCATGGTGCGCGCGGCCGGGCATACGCGCTACCCGCTCTGCGACGGCGATCTCGACCGCTGTATCGGGCTGCTTCACATCAAGGATCTCTTCCGCCAAACGGGCGATCCCGCCCGGCTCGACCTGCGCAAGCTCCGCCGCGACATCATCCGCATCGACGGCGAGGAGACCCTCGAAAGCGCGCTCGCCAAGCTCCTTGCACACAAAATGCACATGGCTCTCGTTATCGATGAGTTCCGCGGCACCGAGGGCGTCATCACGCTGGAGCGGATTCTCGAGACAATCGTGGGCGACATCCGCGACGAGTTCGACGCGGAGGAGGAAGACCTGATTCAGGAGAGTTCCGACCCTGCCGAGTCGGTCGTCTCCGGTCTCGCTCTTATCCACGAGATCGCGGAGCGTTTTGGCGTGGAACTTGACGACGAGGAGGTCTCGACCATCGGCGGTCTGATCACCACACGGTTGGGCCGCATTCCGGAAAAAGGCGAGGAAGTGCGTGTCGACGGACTCTTCATACGCGTGACGGAGGTGGACGAGACCCGTGTCATTGAGGCGCGGCTGCGCCGCGCGGAGGATCCGGGCGGGGCGGACCCCGTGCCCGATTTCACCGATTGAGCGGCCCCGGCGTTGAAACGCGCGGAATCGGCGAAGGCTTGTTCAGGCGGCATTGACATCCGTCGCAGGAGGCGGGCATTCTGCCGCTCAAACTCACTCTTTTTTCACACCTCCCCCAACTCCCCGGAGACTAACTGACCCATGGATTCGAGCGAAAAATCAAAACAGAAGCCCGCGCCCGCCAAGCCCGCGGGCACCGTCACGTGGCTGGGCTTTGCCCGCCGCATACCCACCGAGCGCGGAACCGTCCGCATCCAGCTGCTCTGGGGCCGCCTTGCGATGCTCTTCGTCGCCATGGTCCTAATCGGCTGGTTCAGCGTGGCGACGGCGCTCTACTTCTTTTTCCGTGAAGTGCGGGACTTCGAGGAAGTGCAGTATGTCGACATGATGTTCTTCCCCGTGCGGCGCGACGCCGTGCGGGAGGCGCAGGGCGACTACGAGATTGAGCAGGCCCTCCTGCGCGTCGAAGACGGCGACATCCAACGCGCCCTGAGGCTTGCCCGGCAGGGTGTGGCGCGTTCGCCCCGCAATACCGAGGGCCGCATGCTCCTTGCGCGGGTGTACTCCGGTTTCCGGCCCGACCTTTCACTCGAACTCCTCGAGGGCGGCCTTGAATACGCGCGCGACGATCTTGATTATCAGCGCCTCTACATTCAGCTGCTCCTGCAGGAAAAGCAGGATGAGCAGGTCGTCGCCTTCGCCGAGCAGGTCCTTGCGCGCGAGGACGTGCCCAATGACATCCGCACGGTCTTCGCCCTCGCGGGGATGCGCGCGGCGCTCGTACGCGGCGAGTATCCCACCGCGGTCCGTTTTTTCGAGGACAACAACCTGTGGCGCAACATCGAGGGCATCACCCTTGCGGGCCGGCTTTTGCAGCGGGTGGGCAAGGTCGACGAGGCCGTCGAACTGCTCACCAATTTTACACGGGCCTTCCGCGACCAGCCGATCGAGCCGGTCTACACCACGCTCCTGCGCATTCTCGTGGAGGAGGAGCGCTTCTCCGAGGCCGCCGACATCGCCCTCGACCGCAGCTTCCGCAATCCACTGGACTGGCAGCCGCGCCTCGATCTCCTCAATATCCACCACAAGTCGGGCCGCGAAGCGCGCGCCCGGCGCGAGGCACTCGAAATCGCCCGGCAGTTCCGTGGCGAAGAACGCGCCATGGCGGCCCTCGCCCAGTTCGCGACCGACGCCGGCGACATTGCACTGGCCCGCCGTGTCTACGAGACCGCTCTCGAAAACAACCACAGTATTGCGCTTTTCGGGCTGCTCTTCATCGAGGCCCATGTCACCGCCCGCAACTACGAGGCAGGTATCCGCTTCTGTAACGAGTTGGCGCGCGAGCAGCCGGCTTGGCTGCGGGAATACGAGAGCGTCTTCGCCAGTATGCGGGCCATCGCTTATTATGGCGTAGGCAACGAGGAACTGGGGCGCGTCTACCTGCGCGAATTCATGGACTCGCCGCGCACGACGCCGTCCATCCTCGTCAGTGTCGGCCAGCGCTTCGCGGAAATGGGCCGGATCGAGACGGCCCGCCTCCTCTACACCGAAGCCGTGAACCGTGATGGCGAACACGAGGCTGCCCTCGCCCGTCTCGTTGAGCTGGAACTCGATCTCGGCGAATCCATCGCCATCACCGAGCACGTTTCGCAACTCCTTGAGATGCGTCGGCCGAGCTACAGTCTCCTCGAACGCCTGCACAACGAACTCGGCAGCGACCGCTTTCTTTTCACGCCGGGCCGCCGCGATCTCGTGGGCCGCCTTGCCGATGTCCTCAGCGAGCGCGAAGTCGACACCGGTCCCATCCGCCTTCCCGACCCCGACGGAGTTCCCGGCTGAGGCCTCCGGCCCGCCGCCGCTTCTCCCGCGGACACACGGTGCGGAAGAAATACTTCCTGCGCGGGATCACCGGGCCGAACTACGCTGACGCATAGCCTCGTATAGGCACACGGCGGCGGCTGTATTGACATTCAGACTGTCCGCCAGCCCGCGCATGGGCAGCCGGACCGACGTTCCCGGCGCGGCCAGCCACGCCGACGGAAGGCCCGATGCTTCCGCGCCGACAACGACCGCGACCGCCCCGGTAAGGTCCGCTTCCCAGAGTGTCCGCTCCGCTCCCGGTGTTGTCATGACGGGTTGGATACCTTTGTCGGCCAGCCAGTCGAGGAGCACCTCCGTGGACGTAGCGGCGGCGGGTACATGGAAAAAAGACCCCTGCGAGGCACGCACCGCGTTGGGGTTGTAGAGGTCGGCCACCGGATCACAGGCGACGAGAGCGTCCGCTCCCGTGGCGTCCGCTGTGCGTAGGAGTGCGCCGAGGTTACCGGGTTTCTCAATACCCTGCGCGACAAGGAGAAGGGGAGGTTCGCCGGCCGGCAGGTCATCGAGGGAGAGCGTCCGCGTGTGTGCCACGGCGAGAATTCCGTCCGGGTTCTCACGCAGAGACGCCTTGGCAAACGGCACCTTGTCCATGAGGACGCAATCCACAGACGCCGCGTCGGCTGCTTCGACCACACTGTATGCATCCACGCGCGGGAAGAAATCCGGGCAGAAATACAGCGTCTCCAACGGCCAGCCCGTTTTCAGGGCACGTTCCACTTCCCGCCGCCCCTCCACCGGAAAACGGCCCTGCCGCTTCCGGTGCGAGCTGTCCCGCAGGCGCACGAGGTGCTTTACCCGCGGATTCCGGACGCTTGTGATTGACTCAAACATCACCGCCATCCTGCCGTGCCGCGCATCCATGGCAAGACGGAGGCGGAGCTGGATTTTCTTCGGGATGACGGCTTTCCGCGCGAGGTCTTCGACTTGTTTGCGCAGGTTCGCCTTCCGGAGGTCGGTCTGCGCGCCGGACCTATGCCGGTAGTCCAGGTGCGGTGGTGTTGCGGTAACCATGGTTGAATCACAGGCCGCTCATATAATAGTAGCTGCGTTCTGCGGTTCTGGCCTTATCCGACCGTCGCCATTGGCGTTACTTTCGCCGACGCTTCCGGCGATGGAGCATGAAATGAGCGGTGACGAATGCGAGAAGCACACCTGCCCCGACAAGTGTTGATGTTTCCGGAACGACCGTAATGTTCTGATATGGTTGCAGGCGGGATATTGCCTCATAGCCGGACGATCCGTCCTGCGGCCATTGAAACTGCTGTTCATGCATCCTGTTCTGTTCGGTCATAGGGCCGTGGGCGACCGGGTTGGTCCAACGGTCCGCTGTTGTCCATGAGGCGCTGTCGTCCCAGTGGACGAATGTTGGAGGCGCATCCGCCATTGGCGCGACGGTGCTTGAAGTGCCTTCTTCCGCACTTACGGTGAACGGGGCAACCGCCGCCGCTTCGTCAGAAAGCGTAATTTCCCAAGCAGCGGCCCATGGGTCGGTCACGCTATCGGCGGCGCTCCACTGCGACGTTGCAGACGGGTTGATCGTTATGGAATCAGTTAGCACCTCGACGGGGCGCTCAGGTCCGTAGACCTTCGCGTCGAAGTGGAGTTGCGCTGACGCGCCTGACGCGAGTACAGCAAAGCCCAGCAATTGCGGGAGAGTTATTTTCATGACTGACAGTGATTAGTTGTGATTCAGTGACTCAATTGACAGAGTCTTAATCCGTAGTGATTTTCCGCAGGATGGCAAGGCAGGCAGCGCATTTTTCTCTCAAAAACAACATACGGAAAACGGCGTTATGTGTTAGGGGGATTAACGCCGTTGCTGTAGGGTGAAACTGAAAGTCTCGTTAGGGTAGGGCAGTGAGCTAACTTAGTAAAGAATAGGTACGAAGGCATGGGGCAATGGTCGGCGGTCCGGCTGAATCCATTTCGCCCGACGGGAAAACTTGTCTGGGGCTTGGATTGACCTTTGCTGCAATGGCGCATTCAACATGGAAGAGATGCTGCGTCCTGTGCACACTCAATGAGATGGTTTCGCCTACGATCTGTGCGTTTCGCGCGCCGCCGCCGGGAGCGGGCGCGGGCGTGGCTGCGCGCGCATCCGCGTGTGACCTTGTGGCTGGAGTGGATGGGGTGCATGCACATTCACGATGCGGCCGTCTCGCGGGGGGTGTCGGCGGGCCTGTTCATCGCCCTGACGCCCACGGCGGGGATCCAAACGCTTCTTATCTTGATTGTCTGCTTGATTTTCCGGGCGAACTTCGTGGCGGCGTTTGCGATGTCCTGGGTCTGCAATCCCCTCACTGTCGGACCCTTGTATTTTGCCTATCACAGTCTTGGGAAAGCCGTTTTCGGCTGGCTGATCGTACCATTGATTCGCTGGCCCGGTGTCTCCGGTGAGTACATCGAGGACGGTGCCTTTATGGTCGCGGGCAGCCTCCTTATCGCTCCGGCGGCGGCGGTGGGCGGCTTTTTCCTCGCCTCGTGGTTCCTGCGGCGGCGGCGCCTGCGCCGCAGGCGGGGATCGGCCGCAAAAGCGCTTCCGCCTAATGTCACGCCTGAGAAGGGTAGTGGTGCAGAAGAGTAGAGTAGCGTGGATCCGGAGTGTTTCCTCTCGGAACATGGCTGTGAAGAAAGTTTCCGTTCGGCGGTTTCCCGCCATGGGGCGGCGGCGTTTACTTCACTTCGGCTGGAGGGAGACGCGCCAGAAGGTGCCGGGCTCCTCCGTTGTGAGGGAGGCGGAGGCTTCAAAGTTGCCCATGCCGTCGCTGAGAACGGAGAGGGGGATTTCCGTCCATGCACCGGCGAGGCCGGTATTTTGGTGGAGCTTGAACTGGATTTGTCCGGCGTAGGGCACGGGGAAGCTCCAGTGCATGAGGACATCGTTGCCGCCGGGATTGGCGGGTTGGATGTGGATGACCGGCAGTTTGAGGTGGGCGGGTTCGACGGCGGTGTAGCTGAGCGGCAGCCACGGGTCGGAGCCGTCGAGAAGGAGTTGGAGGTAGGTGTAGCCGTCACCGAAGGGTTCGCCGAAGGGATCGAGACCGGTGGTGCCGAAGTGGTGGAGGGACCAGTCGGCCGGGAGGAGGTCGTCGTCTCCGGGTGGGGGAATCCCCTCGACGATGGCGCGGAGGGCGTGGTCGACGGAGATGACTTCGAGGGTCCCGGGGGCGCAGGACCCGGCGGGCAGGTCGGTGTATCCGGTGACGAGGAGGGTGGTTCCGGGGACAACGATGAATGAACCGGGGAAGCGCAGGGGATCGCCCGCGCGGTCGACAAGGGCGACGGCGGCGCCGTTGTCGAGGCGTTCGAGGACGGTGCAGGCGTAGGTCACGCCGCCCGCGGTGACACGCAGGTGCAGGGTTTCGAGCGGCCGCACGGAGGGGGTGCCAAGGAGGAGGGCGAGCCCGTCCATGGCGGCGGCGTAATGGGCCGGGCCGAGGGCGGTGAGGGCGGTTCCGACGGCGGGGGGAAGCCCGTCGGCCCAGTCGTTGGTGTAGGCGCGCGGCATGGCTCCGGTGGCGAAGAACTCACGCAAGGCGTCGACGGGGCTCGGGAAGGACCCCGGGAAGACGCCGCCCCAGCGTGCGGCGATACGGTAGACGTCGAGCGTGACGTCGCGCAGGGCGGCTATGGAGGGGGCGGGCGAGTCGCGGAGGAGCGAGCGGAGGCCCTCGGCGACGTCCACGAGGCTGTGTCCGGTGTCGGCGGAGTCGCGGTAGTTTTCGAGGGAGGCGAGTTGCTCGGGGCTGGCGAAGACGCGTCCGGAGGCGGTTCCGCCGGGCGGGACCGGGGCGGCGTTCTCGCCCGTGCGGGCCGGAGTGAGGGTGAGGAAGTCGGTGGGTGGCTCCGTTCCGCCGGGGGCGGGGAGATAAGCGGGCGGAAGGATGCCGCGCTCGACGAAGCGGCGGGCGGTCCAATGCTCGAAGACGAGGAGGAGAGCGGTTTCGAGCGGGTCGAGCGTGGCTCCCGTCTGCGGGGGCGGTAGGTTGGTGTAGAAGGCGGCGGCTCCGGCGATCCATGCGACGGCCTCGGCGGCGTCCGGACCGCCGCCATAGCTGTGTTCGTAGACCGGCAGGGCGGCGGCGGGTATGCTCACCAAGCCGACGAGTTGGCGGCCGACAAAGGGGCTGCCGGCGTCGTAGGGCGGCGTGAAGTCGAGCGCGAAATGGGGGTTGGTGTCGGCAACGAGAAGGCTCGCGCGTCCGGACCGGCCGACACGTGTGAGCCGCGCGGCGGTTTGGCCGGCCCCGAAGTATCCCCAATTGTTCGCAAGGGCGGAGTCCACGGGCTCGCCATTTACGTCGCGCAGGGTGACGACGGCCCCGGGATTCGGCGATCCGTCGGACAGCGGAAGCCCGGCGACGAGGGCAGGTGCCGTGGCGGCGTCGGCGCCGTTGTGGGAGTGCGGACGGGCATGCACGGTGAGGGCGGTGCCCGAGGTATGGCTGAGCGGAACATTTTCGCCCTCAAGGACAATTTGAAGGTAGTTCAGGGTCTCGTTCGGGTTGTTGACGGAGTCGCGGTCGGGGAGTTGCGTGGGGTTGTGGCCGAGGCCGATCAGCACATAATCGGGAACGCCGTCGCCGAGGGAGTCGAGTTGTCCCGGCGGAGCGGTGAAGGTGTAGGCGGCATGGAGGATGGGTGTTTTTTGCGTGGGGGTGTTCTGCGCGAAGGCCTGCACCGTAGTGGTTTTATGGAGCCAGAAGGGTGCGGTGTAGGTCGTCCACGGATCGTTGTTGCTCAGGCGGTAGAGAATCGTCCATCCGGGCGGGCCGGAGAGTTCGATTTGGACCGCGCTGGAAGAGGTGCCCGGCGGCGGCACGGGGACGACCGCGCCCGCGGCACGGCCTTCCGCCGGACTGAGCGAAAAAACGGATACGGCCGGGTCGAACTGGCTGACGAGGAGGTGGGTCGATCCGACGGGGGCCGGTCCGAGATCCGCCGGGGACGGGTCGCCGAGGCCTGCGGCGAATCCGCCGAAGGTCTCCGCCGTCACTTGTATTTGCGCCCCGAGTACCGGCTGAGAGGACCAGTCGCCCGCCCGCAGACGGGCGAGGACGGCGGCGTCGGGCGCGACAAAGGGTTCGCCCGCGTAGACCATTATGTGCCCCGCGCCGCTGACGGGTGTGACGGGGGGAAGGTCGGAGGTTCCTGCTTCCGCGTGGGTGCCGGACTGACTGTCGAAGACATGCGCGGTGGCACCGGTGCTGCGTCCGTACGCGGAAGGGCCGTGGAGGATCTGGAAGCCGCCCGCCGCGCCGGGTTGGGCGAGTGCTCCCGTGAATACCGTGCCCGGCGGGGGATGGAGCGTTTGCACGTCGGCACCCGCCGGCCCTGCGCGGATGAGGGCCTGCGTCCCGTCCGCAGCGATGAGAAGGAGGTGGGCGGCGTTGCCCGCCGGAATCCCTGCGAGTTGGCCAAGCGGAAACGGCGCCGCGCGGGTCTGGGGAGCGGCTGTGGCATAGACGCCGCCGCTCAATGTGACGGCGCGGACGGTGTATTCGCTGCTTTCCCGTGTCCACGTGACGAGTTCCGCCAATGGACCCAGAAACGGGTGCAGAATGTAGTGACTTCCCAGAGGGATATCCGGAACGGTGAGGCGTTCGGGGAAACCGGGACTATTGAGGTGGAGGACACGCAGCGTCCCGCTGACGGAGGGAAAGTCGAGGTATGCGATTTCGTCCGCGGAGGCCTGCGCGAGCTTGACGCGGGCGGCCTGTTCGAGGGGTCGGTTGGACGTCTGCGCGGAGGCGGCAAGGTTGAATCCGCCGCCGCCGTCATTGGCGAAGAGGTCGACGCGGTAGTTCACTCCGGCGTTGCGGGAGGAGGCGAGGACGAGATCCTCTTCCGCGCCGGTGCCGGAGATTTGGCCGGCGGCCAGCGTGGTGGGTCCGAGGATGACGGGGGTGCGGGAAAAAGCGGCGGGCTTCGGCGGTGTGCCGAGGTAGGTGATGAAGCGCAGGCGGTTGGCTTCGGTGGCGGTGACGGCGACGGTATCGCGGTCGGCGGAAATGAACCGGCCAGCGGTTGCTCCGGTAACGTGATAGAGGCCGACGGCGTACGGTTCGGTCCATACGGGCGGACCGGAGACCGGTTGGAAACCGGCGCGGAGGGTGCCCGTGGCGCGGTCGATGATAACGGGGTCGGCGCGCCCGTTGCCATTGAGGTCGGCATAGCCCGTGATTTCGGCGGTGCCGGTATGGAAGTGCGTGGGCGGCAGCGGCGCGGCGGCCAGCGGAAACCCCGCGAGTGCCGCAGCCCCTGCGGCGGCGCGGAAAACGATTGGGTACAGCGCTTTCATAACATCACGTCGTTGGAGACGAGGATGGAGTCGATCTCGCCCGTGACCGGATTGAGGAGGACGAGGAAGTAGCGGTACATCGTCCGGGAGACCGTGGGCTGCGTATCGAGGAGATACATACCACCTGGATTGGCTGCGGTTCCATCGTTTTCGCCAAACGGGGGCCGAATGACGATGAAGGGATCGTAGATCGTCACCATACCACCCGAACTGCTGAAGGCGATGGTTTCCATGAGCGGGGAAACCTGCACCACATCGCCGGGTACCGTCTCCCATTCGATGCTGGGCAACTGGGTGCGGTATAGGACCATGGGCAGCACGCGGCGGGGATCGCCCGGCCAATTGGATGCCGCCGTGAGGACGAAGTCATTCGGATTCCCGCCGAGGTAGATGCTTTGAAAAGTCTGTGGATTGTAGGCGATGCGGCCGCCGATGACATCGCCGATGCGGACCATGCCGCCGCCGCCGGGGGCCGACACGGCATGGATGCGGTTGTTGAACTGTGCGGCGGCGACGGACTTGGGCAGGGGGCGCGCGGGCCACGGGACGTCGGGACCGACGTAGACGTCGGGCGGCGACCATGCGAATTCCTCAAGATTGCTCATGCCGGTGTAGCTGCCGCTGCCCGTGATACCGCGCACGAGGACCAGCCATACGAGGTCTTCGTCGATGGGCACGTCGACAGTGAAGGAGGCGCCGTTGCCAAAGCCGGCGGAGAGATCGCGGGTAAGGTAGCGGCGGAAAATTTTGAACCCACCTTCGTGGAAGACGGATTGCGTGCCGACAAAGATCAACTCGTCGGAAAGGTCGGCGGGGGTCGGCGGAACACTGCGGAGGAGTATTTCAAAACGGGAGATGCCCCAGCGGGGGGAAAACCATTGGATGCGTGCCGCCGGTGCCTCCGGCGTGCCCGCGGGCAGGACGGGGGCAAGGAGCGGCTTGGGCGGACCGAATTTGAAGTTCAGCGCGATGCAGCCGAAGGGCGTGAGGGGACCGGGGTTGCCGTGTCGGTCAAAGGCTTGGACGAAGAAACAGACCTCGTTGGCATAGACGGGGAGCGAGAGCCAGAGGAAGGTGATCGGTGTGGAGGGATCGAATTCGCCCGAATCTTCATGCAGCAGCGTGAGCGGGCTGTCTTCGATGCGGAAGAAGATTTTGTATTGGCGGGTGCCGGGCGGGAGGAAGGTGATGATGCCGAGGCCGTCGTCTTCTTCGTCGATATCGGGGGGGACGGGATTGTGGGCCCGGCAGGGGTAGCGCCCGGCACGCGGGTCGGACATGGCGGTGAAGTAGTCCACACCGACGACCACGTGGAAGGCGATGACCGGGTTGGGTTCGGGAGGCGGAAGGGAGAAGAAGATCTGCCCGGAGGCGGCGACGGATTCGTCGTAGGTGGCCGACCGCGCCTGTACCCAGAGCTTGGCACCGGATTGGGAGGCAGCGAAGGGGATCCGGTGGTGGAATTCCATTTCGCCCGCGGGAAACTCGAAGCGGACGGATTCCTCGGGACCGCCTTCGTAGCCCCAGACAAGTTCCACCCATGCGAGGTTGGGGTCGATCTTTTCACGTACCACGTAGTAGTCGACATATACCTGTGCGGGATGAAGGTCGCCATCGGGGGGCGGGTCGGGGAGGCGGTCGATGACGGCGAAGGGTTGGACACAGCGCATGCGGAGTCCGCCTCCGACGACTCCCGGCCCGGTGCGGTCGCGGAGCACCCCGGCGTGCGGCGGACTGTGTCCGGAGACGTTGCCGTCGAAGGGCGCAACGGCGCATTCGGCGGCTTCGTCGACATTGTCGACGGCGCGCACGGTGTACCAAAAAGTCACGGCGTAATCGGCGGGAGCGGAGGGCGATCCGGGCCCGCTGTCGAGGTAGGAGACGGTTTTCCCGGACGGCGGTTGCGGGATGACGGCGATGAGGTTCGCGGAGGGATCGAGGTAGGCGGTTTCGGCGAGTTGTTCCGTGCTTTCCCACCGGTAGAGCGCGTAAGCCGTGGTGGCCTTGTCGTCCTCCGGAGGGTTCCGCAGCCAATGGACGCGTAGGTGGTGGGAAGCAAGGTCGGCTTCGTCGTCGTAGCTGTATTCGTTTTCCACGGAGACGATGACGGGGACGCGCGGCGGCAGTCGGCTGCAGAACGTTCCGAGGACTCCGGGGGAGACGAGGCCGTCGCGCCCGAGGAGGTCCCGCGCGGTGACGAAGTAGAAGTACTGGTCGCCGTTGACGGGCGGTGTGTGGGCGTCCGGAAAACCGTGGAACCGGCTCTCGTGATCGGCGATGAAGACGAGGGTGTGGTCGGCGGTCGCCGCTTCGGTGGCGTCGAGGGTGCGCTGCGGGATGTAGGGCGCGGTATTGAGGCGCCCGATACCCGTGCCGGTTTGGTCGGCGAGTGCCGCGAGCGTGTCGGGCGGGGGAGGGGCTGTGTGCCACTCGAGGTCCTCCGCGACGGACCGTTCGACGCGGTAGATGTTGAATCCGTGCATGGCGAGGCCGAGACGCCGGAGGGCTGCCGGGGTGGACCAGCGCAGCGGGATGGCGAGGTCGGCGGTGGCGGGGCGCTGCGGATCGAAGGGTGCAACGACGGGTGCTCCCGGCGCGGGAAGGACGAGCGGATTGGCGGCATTGACGGTGACGCGCCCGACGACGCCCTCATCGGGGCCGGTGAGTGTGGCGCGGTGCCGGATTTCGAAAGTGACCGGTCCGGAAGCGGGAACGGGTGTGGCGTGGGCGGTGCCGAGGGCCATGGCCATGGACGGGTAGGTGCGCATGACCGCCTGAAGGGTGTTGAGGTATTCGGGGTGGTCCGCCGCGCCTTGGATGACGGCGGAGGCCAGTTCAGCGTTTGTGAGTTCGTCTGAGGGCACGAGGTCGACAAAGACGCGCCGGAGGGTCTCGCGCGTGGTGTCGGTGTCTTCGCCGAGGGCGAGGCGCGCGCGCTCGAAGAGGCTTGCGATGACACCGGTGCCTGTTTGCACGCGCACGACGGAATCGAGAGTGTAGTTGCCGGGGTCGCCGGGGAGACCGTCCTTCCGCCAGACGGACCATGCCTGCGGGGAGAAGATGTCGAACGACGTCGAGCGCCAGTGGAGGTATGCCCAGTGTCCGCCGTCGTCCGCTTCGGTGACGAGGCCCACCGTGTAGATCATGGGCTCGGCCTCCTGCGCGGCGAGCGGATCGGCGAGGCCGGCAAGGACGAGCCATGCGGCGGCGCGCAGGTGACTGAGCGGATGCGGAAGACGGTTGCGCATGGATCAATCCCTTACCTTGCCGCCGGACATGCTGCCGCCTCCGGCCTCGGCGGAAATGTGGACGGTTTTGTTCCCCTTGAAGCAGAAGGGGCAGACCCCGAACTCGACGTAGAACGTGCCCTTTCCTTTGACCTTGAACTTGTTCCCTTGCTTGAGTCCGACGAGGTCCATACTCCCGCCGATACTGAAGAGGCAGAGTGCGTCGCCGGAGACGGAGAGCATACCGCGCGCGCCGTAGGTCGGCCCTTCGATGAAGTAAAACATGCCCATGCCCATGCCGGCGGAGACTTGGAACACGCAGCTTGCGGGGATGCCGAGAAGGACCTGGGAGACGGGGATGTGGCACTCGCCGTAGACGTAGGCGCCGGTGAAAGTATCGTCGGGCATACCGAGGGCAGCGGCGACAAACATGTCCCATGCCATGATGGGCATAAGTGTGCAGGTGCGACCGAAGAAGATGCCGCCCTTTGCTTTGTAGCCGTTGAAGCGCAGTCCGAGCGCCGCGCTGAGGTAGTTCTCGTATTTGCCGAAAGCTACCGCGACGGCGAGGTCGGTGATGGTAAAAGCCTGGAAAGAGACCTCGCCCTCCGTCATGACGAACGAACCGGCGAATCCGATGGGGACGAGCATGCCGTTCTCGATCTCGAAGGAGAACTTCGTCTCAATGTTGACGCGCATGTCCGGACTGAGGAAGTCGCACGGGACGTTGTGCGCGCCGAGGATGACCTCTGCGGCGTCCTTGCCCATGTCGCCGCAGGGCGGCTTGTCCGATCCGGATTCGTATTGGTTGATTTCGAGGAAGGCGGAGAACGTCGTCTTCTCCGGCACGGACCACTGGAACTTGCCGTCGATGCGGACCTGGCGGAGAGCGTTGCCGTTGAAGATGGCGTAGCCGTCGATCCCGGCGCTGCCCATGAAGTCGCTGAAGAGGCCGAGAACGGGGGCGAAGCCGGTGTCGAGGTCGGTGAGGGCGGCGGTGAGGGTGGCGCGCACGACCTCATTGACCTGTCCGAAAGCCGAGCCGAGAGCGCTGCGCAGGCTGGTGTTGATATCGAAGACGCGGTGTTTGACGGTGGTCTGTGTGGCGGCGACGTATTCGGTGCCGTAGAGCCGGTCGGTGAAAGCGCGGCGGATCTTCTGTTTGACGACCGCCTCGCCCGCCCAATGAAAACGGTTGGTGGCATTGAAGGTGCCGACGTAGGTGGCGAGGTCGTTGCGTACGGTCTGGCTGACGCCGGGAAACTCGGCGCTGAGGGCGGAGAGGTATTGCTGTTGCAACTGCGCGCGGAAGTCGCCTCCGGCGTTGAGGCGGTTGCGCGTCGTCACGAGGGCGGCTCGGATTTCCTCGAGACCGACACGAAGGTCGGCGAACGTGGGCGCGGCGGTGTTGAGGTGGGGCGCGAGCATTTCGTTAAGAACGCTCTCGGCGGCCCCGCCGACGACTCCAGCGAGGTTGCTGTTGATCGATCCGGCGAGTTCGCGCACGAGCGCGGCGGCGAGTGAACGCACCGCGTCGGTGCTGCCCGCGGCGGGTAGCAGGCCGCCGCCGATCCCCGTGCCGATGACTTCGTCGACGGCGGCGATGGCGGCGTTGAGGGCATTCTGGAGTTCGGCTGCTTGGTTCGCGCCGCTGAGGCCGCCCCAGATCATGGTGTTGAGGAATCCGTCGCTGTATTGGTTCTCAAAGTCAGCGAGGAAACTCACCGGCCATTGTGTGCCGTTGTTCCACTGGTTGTGCAGGAAGTTGTAGACGTGGTTGGTGATGGCGTCGAGTTGGGTGCCGAGAAGATTCTCGTAGTGGCCCGTCTTGTGGTCGGCGAGGATGTCGTCGAGGCGGCCGAGGCCGGTGTCGAGCTGACCGACGATCAATGCTTCGAGGGCGCCTGCGAGGGTGGCGGAGACGCCGGTGAGGTCGTCGAGTGTGTTGATGACAAAGTTGGCGAGATTGATCTGCGGAAGCCCCGCCTGTGCCCCGAAGCGCACCTCAGCGCGCTCCGCGCTGAGGTAGGCGACGCGCTGCTCCAGTGTCAGGACGACGAAGTCGTCTTTCACGGGCTGGTGGGAGCGGAACGAACGCGTGGCGAAATCCCAGAGAAGCGG
Organism: Opitutales bacterium; assembly: GCA_020831525.1. Lineage (GTDB taxonomy): Bacteria > Verrucomicrobiota > Verrucomicrobiia > Opitutales > Oceanipulchritudinaceae > SLLG01. The sequence goes on along the minus strand of JAFIGH010000012.1, from coordinate 32,280 downwards.
GAAATCGAAGGAGATCGCGCCGTTGAGCCACTTCTGTTTGGCGCGTGTGCGGTGGGCGTCGCCCGTGCGGTAGTTGTCGAGTTGTGTGTGGGTGTTTCCAGGGAATCCACGGTTGTCGGGATCGTGGTAGCCGGGCATGAAGAAACCGGTCGAACCCCATGTGCCGTTCGAGATGTGCAGCATGGCCGAACCCCACCCGGCGGGATCTTCGGCGGGATCCTCCGGGGGCGGAATGGACGGCATTTGCAGGTGCCCTTCGAGGGCTTCGAAGAAGGACACGCGGACAAGTCCCGGCACGTTCATGAAGCCCTGCGCGAGTGAGCCCGGCGGGGAAGCGGGCGGCGGGGGATGCGGGAAGACGTAGCCGCCGGCCTGGGTGCCGAGGACGTTGAGGAAGGCACCGCTGGTGGGCGTGACGGTGTAGGTCTCGAACCCGGTGGCACCGGGCGCGGCGCGGCGGGGGCCGCGGATGCGCACCTGCGAAGGCGCGATGAGCCGCGAGTCGAGGTCGGCGGGTCCGCCGTTCTTCGGGATCAGGTTGCCGTGCGGAAAGACGCCGAGAACCCCGTCGAATTCGTCTTCGACATGGGCGGCATACGTGGTGACGCCGAGGGCGAGGAATCCTTCGGAAGGATTGCAAAGCTGTGCCGGATCGCGTTGGAAGGAAATCGCGCTGACGTTGAGGAGGGCGTTCCAGTAGGCCGCCGTATGCTGCTGGATGCCGCCCGCGACATCGGCCTTGTCGAGCGCGCCGTTGCAGAGAAAGCGGAGCCGCTCGAAGTCGATGGTGTAGTCGCTCGGGTAGGGAAGGCGGAGGCTGCCTTCCGTGCGGCTGTCGACATTCACATTGCTGAGGAAGGCAAGGCCGAAGTTCAGGAAGGTGAACTCGTATCCGCTGATGAATACCGTTTCGGGGCTGGTCTGGACCTTGTCGTGGATCCCGGAGATACCGCTCTTGCGCACGTAGTATTTGGACCGCCGCTTGAGCGAGTAGGGACCGTAGGCTCCGCCCCCGAGAGTGCTTTCGCCGAGCATGCCGCTGTCGGCGGCGTCGCGGGGCGCTCCGGCGCGGAAGTTGATGCCCGCGTAATCGGCGTTGCCGAAATGGTAGGAACTGAGTGTGAACTGGAACCCCGGGGGACGCTCCGTGACCATCCCGGCGGTGGTCGCCCCGGAAAAGAGAATGACCGCGGGCCGGCGCGCCAAAGGCACAGGGGAGATGCCTCCGGGCAGAAAGTGACCGGGTATGTGGAGGTTCCCCTCCGTGAATGGGTCCGTCTTGTGGGCAAATCGATTCAACCCCGGTATGCGTCCCCACTCAAGCGGGTAGCCGCCTGATCCGCCGACGGGCCCCGCGCCGACGAGGCCCCCGTCTTCGGTGAAGCGGAGCGCGCGGTCCACCGGGGCAATGTGGATGGCGGGACTGGATACCGTGCCGCACGACGGATGGACGCAGTCGGAACTTACGGGGACGAAGACGTTGGGGAACGTCGCGGCGGTCGTGAGTATGCTTTCGGCGGGTACGACGCGGTCGTCTTCAATGCGGATCATGCCGTCTGCCATGACGAAGTAGGCGCCGTGCGGAAAGTGTGTGTCGATACGCCATCCATTGCCGGGGGCGGCGAGATGGAAGGTGCCGCTCAGTTCGGCGCCGCCTTCGTGGCCCGCACGTACGGAGAGGTCGCTGTCGACGGAGGTGACGAGGTGCCAGTACTGGTCGTTCGAGCGCTTGATCCGCATGTTGGCGGGCAGGAACCCGTATCCGGCAAGAGCGTTGTAGTGGGCGGTCCGCACATGGAGGACTTCGTTCGATTGGGCCGGCGGGAGGGCAAAGCGGCCTTCGGCGACATACCACTCGATTTTGGATACATTGACAATGACGGGGGTCGTCTCCTCTGAAACCCACATCGGGCCGCCGTCGTCCGGAACGAACCCGTAGACCTCCTCGACAGGAGTGAGGTCGGGCTTGAGGGGAAGCGGTCCTTCCATGTGGATGAAGCCGTTGAGAGTACGGTCGCTCTTGTCGTGCATCCAACCGAATCCGGCAGGGAGGCGCACGTCGATTCTCGCGGTCGAAGCGCCGCTTCCGGAAAGTGTCGTGAGAGCGCGGGTGTAGCGGACGCCGGCCACGAACGAATGGTCGGGCGAGGCGGGCGGCACGAGGTTGACCGATCCGCCCGGAGCGACCTCGGCGTCGCCGTTGGGCAGGAGGTGGACGGCGAGACTCCCCGGACCGTAGGTGTAGCCCGGAGCGTCGTTGATATAGCCGCCATTGGGGGCGAAGGTCAGCGGCACGCGGGCGTGGGTGGGCGGGTGGATTGTTGTGCCGCCGATGTTCACATTGGACACGCTCTGCATCGTCGTCATGATGTCGCCGAAGCGCAGCGATCCGTTAAAGTGAAGAAGCGGGCCGAAGACGGAGCGCTCGGTGTTTCCGACGGCGAAGACCGGGGTGAAGCCGTCGAAATCCTCAAGGTGCGTGATGCGCACCCGCAGGGCGTAATCGTGGGTGACCGGGTCGATCTCGACTCCGGGCGGCGCGCGGAACTGAATGGTGCGTGTCGAAGTCAGGCTCACGGGAACCTCGGCCGGCAGTGAGCCCACCTTCGCGTGCGGAGCGATCAGCGGTCCCGGTGAGAGCGTGACGACATCGCTCTGCAGCGGAATAACCGTCACCTGAAAATCGGGACTTCTTGCGAGGAGTTCGAGATCAAGGCGCACGACGACTTCGGTCTGGCCCAGCGGTTGGGGCTGGGTCGGGTTGTCGTAGCGGTGGAGGGTGAAGTTGACGTTCGCCGCGAAAGTGACCGCCGTCGGGTCCGTCTCGATGAGGTGCCGCCGGGAAATGACGACCGAGTTGAGCGAGGAAACAATATTGAGCGCCGAGTCAATGGCCCGCGGACCGGTGAAATGGATGAAACCGTAGTCTTCGGCGGAGACTGTGGAGTGGGCGGTCACCCAGAAGTTGATGCCGCCGCTTGATTCGCGCCGCTGTATGATCACCTCCACTTGGTAGCGTTTGTACGGGTCCAGTCGGACACTGGGATTCGCTTGGACGTTGAATGTTGCGCTGATGGGAATATTTGAGAAGGTGGTCACGGTTTGCGCGGACGAAAAGATGCGCTGGTTGGTGCCGCCTCCGGCCACGGGGACGGCCTGCCCGGTGTCCATGTCGAGCATCCTGAATCCGGCTCGGTAGGTTTGCGTTTCAAACCCGGAAGTGGTGCCGATGAACACCGCAGTGCAGCGCAGGGGAATAAGGTTCCGTGTGTAGGCGCTGTGGCTGACCTCGGCGTCGGAGTCGATGATGTAGGCCGGTGCGGTGTAGTTGAAGACCAGCGCATTCGCTCCGACGACGTTTTGGGCCGCTTCAACACGCGGAGCGAGAAAGAAAAGAAACAGGACAGTAAACAAGTGTGCAGCACTCCGTGTGGCGGCTGGACGCAGCGGCGTCTTTGTCCGAAGTATTGGATTTATTGCGAATTTATTTTGTGAATTCAGCCCTGCCCACGGCGATCGATCGGGACAGTTTACGCGTCGGTGAAGGACAGGTTCCATCGTCGGTTCGAGAAGCGGCTGAGATCGGCAAGCAGGGACGGTTTTTGCTCTTTTGATTTGTGGAGGTCAAGAAAAACTAATGGACAGTATTAGAGAATTTTACCCTAATAATAACGGGAATACGATGTTACGTATTCGGATAATATTGATTGATATCAACTTGGGTGCGAATATGTGTCTGTGTAGGTGCTTCGGCTATCTCACGGCCGCCGTCGGTGAAACCGTGCGCCCGGCGCCCTTCAGGGCGCGGACATTCGGAACCGGCGACCCATGGTTGGCACCATGGGCTTTCACCCGCCGCCCCTTCGGGGCGCAAGCGTCCGCCCCGCGCCGTAGGTGGATGAGCCGTCATTGCACAAGGCGTTCGCGCGCAGACATCGGGCGGGAGGCCCGTTCCGCGTTCGAACCATTGCCGCCCCCTCGGGGCGCAACCGACCGCCCGCACCGGAGGGATGAGCCGTCATTGCACAAGGCGTTCGCGCGCAGACATCGGGCGGGAGGCCCGTTCCGCGTTCGAACCATTGCCGCCCCCTCGGGGCGCAACCGACCGCCCGCACCGGAGGGATGAGCCGTCATTGCACAAGGCGTTCGCGCGCAGACATCGGGTGGGAGGCCCGTTCCGCGTTCGAGCCAATGCCGCTACGTTGCGGTGCAACCGTGTGGCGGTTTCCCGCAGGGCGCGGCGGACACCACCGGGACGACCCCGCGCCAACGGCGCGAACGGTGACAGCCCATGGTGCCCAACCATGGGTTGCCGGAATCGTCCCGCAGTTGCGCCCTGAAGGGGCGCCGGAAGCGCGACGAAAGCGGGCACCATTCGGTTTTGGCGTGGGTTTGGCTCGATTCCGGAGCAGCCGGATGAACACGCGTGAGGTGAATTCCCTACGCGCATTTGCGTATGGCGTAAATCCTCAAAGTCCGCTATTTTGGCTGGAGCACAAGCCTTACGTCTCAAGGCAGAAGCCGGTGGTATTTCAAATTACATCTGGTCCATGAATTCTCTTCCCGTTTTGCTCCGTAGTCTTGGTGAAATCATTTGTGTTGGCCATGTGTTCCGCCGGTCTTTGGTTCTGTTGGCCTTCGCCGCCGTGCCGGGCGTCTTCGGCGATGTCTTCATCGAGTGGGCGGCGACGGAGGAGACGCCGGGCTACGCGCGTTCGGTTTTTGAAGGCGAGGTGACGGCGACGGGGACGGGTGCGGCGGAGTTTTTCCTCTTTGATGTGGCTCCGGGCGATACCTACACTTTCTACTTGGAGCGGCTCGGTGCGAGCGGTTCGCCCAACGTGCGGGTGCTCAATCCTTCGGGCTCGGTGTTTGTCTCGGGAAGCGGGTCGGGGCTGCCGTCGGGGTTGACGCGCATCCAAGCCGTCACGCTCGACACCCCCGGCAGCTACACACTGTCGGTCCACTTCACGGGCAGCGCTTCCGCCTTCCGTGTCCTCGCGCAGCGGTTCCGCGGCGTGCAGCCGGAAATCGAGGCAAACGGCACGGAAGCAACGGCGACGCTGCTCGGCCTCGCGGGCTCGGGCGGGGCGGCCACGCATCATGCGGCGGGCGTGGTGGCTCCGTCCGGGGACATCGACTTTTTCGACCTCGGCATCCTTTCCGCGGGCGCGGAGGTCGCTGTCACGCTCGTGCCGGGGTCCGGTTCACCGCTTGCGGCGGAGGATTTCGGTGTGGCGTTGCGGCGCGAGGGCGCATCCGAGATAGTGGCCGAGAGCGCGGGCGGGCTGACGCACACCGTCGTGGAGGCTGGACGGCATTTCCTCGTGGTGTCCTCGGCGGCGGCAAGTTTGCAGGCGGATTATTTTCTGGCCGTTTCGGTAACCGACGCTACCGCGCCGGAGGTCGTTTCGGTGGACCTGCCGGAGGAGGGGCTGGCGACAACAGGCCTCGTGGGCCGCATCACGGTTGCATTCGACAAAGCGATGGATCCCGCGACGGCGCTGGACGCCGCCAATTACAGTCTCACGGGTGCGGGGGAGGACGGGGTTTTTGGTACCGGTGATGACGTGGTCTTCACGCTGGAGCCCTCTTTTCTCAATCCGGAGACAGTCCGGCTGAATATCGCGGAAGGACCGCTTCTCGCCGGAGACTACGCCTTCACTGTGAACGACAGTGTTTCCGACCGCCTCGGCAACGCTCTTGTCGCGGCGTTCTCGCGCGGATTCTCGGTCGAATCGCTCGGCACATTCATCGTCGAGCCCTTCGGCAACGACTCCTTTGCTACGGCGGTCTCCATCGGACTGTCGGAGGACGCCGTCTTCGGCTCCGACCTGCGGTTCGCCCACGGCCGCGGTCTCATGCGCTCCACCGATGAACTGGACTTTTGGCGGTTCACACTCGACGAACCGGCGCGGATCATTCTCGCCCTCCAGACGATGAGTCCTCATGTGACGTTTTCGCGTGTGCGTGTGCGTCTCTACGACGACGCACAGTCGCAGATTTCCACCTTTCTCACGAGTACCAGCGGAGACCAGTCGCAGAGCAACTTCGACCTTCCGGCGGGCAATTACTTTGTCCGCATCGAACTGCACGATTCGACGTGGTCGGGCGAATACCGGTTCCGCGTGAGCGCGTTCCCGCCGGGCGCGCAACTGGAGTCGGAGAACAACAACACCGTCAATCAGGCGAACACGCTCTCCTTTCCTTTCACCGGCGCGGTGCAAACGGCTGACGTATGGGGCAACATCGGCATCGGCGACAGCAACGGCGATTACTTCCGCCTGCCCAACCTCGGGCCGGAGACGACCGTCCGGCTCGAACTCGTGAACCCCGCGCACAGCGGACTTGTGCCGCGCCTGCGACTCTACAACGGTGATGGCACGCTTGTTGTTTCCGGGGCGGACGGGCTCGACGAGCTGGAGCACACCCTCGGCGAAACTTCTGTGCCACCGTATTTCGCGCGGGTGGAAGCAGTGGACGGCAGCGCCGGCCTGCTCGCCGAGTACCGTCTCCGCGTCGACCTCGAGGACGGGACGCCGCCGCTGGTCACGGGCGTCACCCTGCCCGAGGGAACGAGTGACGCGCTCCCCAACCGCTTTACAGTGTCCTTCGACGAGGACATGCTGCCGGATTCGGTGAACGATGCGGCGGCCTTTGAGATGCGCGGGCAGGGCGGCGACGGGGCGTGGGGCACCGGCGCGGACACGCTCTTTACCGTTTCCGTTGTCTCCGCATACACTGACGGGACCAGCGTCGCGCTTTTCCTTCCGGACGGCCCCTTGCCGCCGGACACCTACCGCTTCACGGCGGATACTGTGCTCCGCGACCGCTTCGGCAACGCCCTTGAGGCACCCTTCACGCGGGAGTTCACGATCATCGGCGTCGAGCCCTACACGCTGGAAACACCGGACAACAACACGCTCGCCACGGCAACTCCCCTCGGCCCGGAAGGTCCGGAACTGGCCGCCGATCCGGTGGTGCCGACCCTCTTCGCGGGGGCGGGGCGCGGCTACCGCGCCGATCCGGACGATGTGGACTACTGGAGCTTTGCGGCGGAGGCGGGCGACCGTGTGCAGGTGCTCTACCAAAGCCAGTCTACGGCCACCTTTTCGCGTAACCGCGTACAACTGCTTGATCCCTCCGGGAGCCAGTTTTTCAACGGACTCGCACCGACATCGGGCGGCGTCCTGCAGTCACAGTTCATCGCGGCGGAGAGCGGCGTTTTCGCGCTGCGCGTCGTCAGCCATGACAGTTACTTCGGCGAGTACCGTATCCGTGTTTCTGTAGTGCGCGAGCCGATCCAGTTGGAAGTGGAGAACAACAACAGTGCCGCCACCGGCAATGAAGCGCAGTTTGCCGACGAGGCGGGGGTGGCTGTGGCTCGCATCTTCGGCTCGCTGCCGCCGGGCGACACGTCGGGCGACTACTTCCGCATCGGCAGTCCGGGTCCGGGGACGGAGCTGACGCTGGAGCTGGCTGTCCCGGAGGCCTCTCCGCTGACGCCCTTCCTTGAGATCCATCCGCCGGTCGGTCCGGTGGTGGAGGGCGAGCCGGGGCAGGCGCTCCTCGAATACACCGTGCCGGACGGGGCGACGGGTGCTTACGCCGTGCGTGTGCGCGCCCACGACGGAACACTGGATCTGCTTTCCCAATACCGGCTGACGATTCGCCTCGCCAACGTCGTGCCGCCGGAGATTGTGGCGGACACGTTGCCCGCGGAAGGCTCGACCTTCGTCGGCGTCTACGACCGCTTTTCCCTGACCTTCACCGAGGACATGGACCCGGCGACAGTCAATGCCGCCGCATCCTACGACCTGCGCGCCGCCGGACCGGACGGGGCATGGGATACGGCGGATGACGAAGTGTACTCCGTGCAACCGGTGGCACCCTACACGGCGGGCACCTCCGTGCAACTGCGTGTGGTCGACGGGCCGCTCCAACCGGGCCACTACCGTTTCCGCGGACTGGATTCCCTCGCCGACACGGCGGGGAATACCCTTGAAGCGGTCTACGAGCGCACGTTCTTTGTAGAGGGCTTTCCGGGCGTGCTGTTGGAAAGCCGCGACAACAGTTCTTTTGCTGCCGCCGATCCTCTCGGGCCGGAGATTCTTCCGGAGTTCAGCGGCAGTTACGCCCGCAACGGGCCGACCTACGACGCGCCCGGCAGGCCGTGGCGGATGGCCACCGGCGATCTTATCGGCAACGGGTATCCCGATCTCGCCGTGGTGACCTACAGCGGCAGCACCCTCCTCCTTTATCCCGGTCAGGCGGACGGAACTTTCGACGAGCCGCTGCAATGGTCGACCGGTTCCAGCCCCTACGACGTTGTGGCCGTGGATCTCAACGGCAACGGGCGCCTCGACCTTGCGGTGTCGCACTTCAGTGCCTCCTATGTATCGATCTATTGGAACACGGGCGATCCCGGAAACCTCTTCGACCGTGTCGACTACCCGGCGGAGACGAACCAGCGGCAGATCGCCGTGGGCGACCTCAACCAGAACGGCTTGCCCGACCTCGCCGTGGCGGCGGAGACGACCGCACAGCAGGTGTGGTTCCTCTTCAACGATGGAGAGGGCGGATTCACCGTGACACCTTTTGCGACAGATACGCGCCCGCGCGGCGTCCTACTGCGCGATTTTGACGGCGACGGCATTGATGATCTTGTCGTTTCCGGTGTCTCTCCGCAGGCGCTCATCCACTACCGGGGCCTCGGCGGCGGGGCGTTCTCCGAGGAATGGTCCTTCGAGCCGGACACGAATCCCTATTTTCTCAACGCCGCCGATCTCGATGGCGACGGCTTCGACGACCTCATCCTTGCCTACCAGTCGGGGAACCGGGTTTCCGTTTTCGCGGGCACTCCGGAAGGGTGGGGCGCTCCGCTCGAAGTGCCTCTCGGGCGCAATACTTCGGCCTATATGGTGACGGTTGCGGATGTCAGCGGCGACGGACGGCCCGATCTCCTCGCCGGGGGCAGTGCCTCGGCCGGACTGACGATCCACTACAACCGTTCCGCGCCGGGCTCCATCGCGTTTGCCCCGCCGCAAGATAATCCGGTGGCCGGGACGGCCTACGCCGGCGATGTCGTGACCTTCGGCGACGCGTTTCCGACCCTCGTCATCGCCGGTTACACCAACGACCGGATCTACACCTTCCCCGGCCTGCCCCGCAACGATCTCGAGGCTGACGCGGCCAACCCGTACCTTGCGACGGCGCAGGCGGCGGGTGTCATGGCCGACGCCGATGACCTCGACTATTGGGCCTTCACGGCGGAGGCGGGGTCGACGTTGGTGACGACGTTCGAAACGCTCAGCAGCCCCACTTTCAATCGCAAGCGCGTGCGCCTCTACGACTCCCGCGGCAACCAATTGATGCTGCACAATGATTCCACCGGCAGTGACCAGACACAGGGACCGACGACCCCGCTGCCGCATCCGGGAGTCTACTACCTGCGGGTGGAAGATCGGGACAATAACCGCGATCCCTATCGCCTCGGCGTATTGCTCTTTGCGCCGGGCATCCAAGTGGAGGAGGAATCGAATAACAATATCGCCAATGCCAACGTCGTCGTCTTCGGCGACAACCGGCCCGCCAATGAAGCGCGTATCGGCGGCGTGGTCGTCCGCGAAGACACTGCCGGCGACTATTTCTTCATCGCAAACCTCAGTGCGGGGACCACGGTGGAGTTGCTTCCGGTGGACACGGCGACGAGTCCGCTGCGCCCCCGCATGGAATTGCGCGACGCCTCCGGGGCGGTCCTTGCCTCCGCCACGGGCGGACCGCTTGTCTGGACATCGCCCGGCGGATTCAGCGACGCCGTCTACCTTCGCGTCTTCGACGACGCCGCGTTCCGCGGCCTCGAAGCAGCTTACATCATTGACATCAGCGTCACGTCGTCCGCGCCGCCGCTTGTCGTGGATTCGTCACTGCCAGATGCGCCGACAACCGCCCTCCTGCGCGGATTCAGCCTGACATTCAGCGGCGATATGGACCCGGATACGATTGCCGACGGCGGCCAGTACCTTCTCCGCCGCTCGGCCGACGGTGTAGGTTTCGGCCCCGGCGACACATTGTTCGCGGTCGTGCCGCAACCCTATACAGGCGGACCGGAGGCGCAGTATGTGTTTGCGGAGGCGCCCCTGCCGGAGGGACTTTACAGCCTGACCGTCTTCACGGGGCTGACCGACCGCTGGGGCCTGCCCCTCGGGGCGAGTTTCACCCGCGAATTCACGGTCATTGAACGCCCGTTCTACACTGTCGAAGATTGGCCGGGAGATTCAGCCGAAACAGCCACACGTGTGCAGTGGGCGGAGAATGTCGCCGGCTTCTACGCGGGCGGCGGCATCGGGTATCTCGTCGAAAGCGACGAGACCGACTATTGGATCTTTGACGGTGAGGCGGGCGACCATGTTCTCATCGACGGAGTGAATCCGGGTGCGCCGACTTTCAGCCGCCACCGGGGGCGGCTGCTCGCGCCCTCGGGCAGCGAGCTGTTTTTTGTCAACTCCGGAACGGGCGGCGCGTTTGATCCGCAGGCCCTCGTATTACCGGAGACGGGGGATTATATCCTGCGTGTGGAACCGTGGGACAGCTTTAACGGCGACTACCGGTTCACCGTTCTCCGTACCCATCCTCCACTACAATTCGAAGCCGAACCCAACGGCACCATCGAAACGGCCACGCCTCTCACGTTCGAATCGTCCGGTGACGATGTCTTCACGGCCTCGGCAACGGGCTGTGTCCGGACAACCGCCGATCTCGACTACTTCGACCTCGGGGTGATCGAGGCGGGCCGCACCGTTTTCCTCTCCACACAGCTTCCGGAGGGCAGCCCGCTTCTGCCCGTCGTGGACCTTTTCCGTGAGGACGGTTCGCTCGTGCCGCGCGACAGCGGGAGCGCCGCAGGGGCCGCCGCCGAGGTGACGGTGACCGCCACCGGGAACTATTTCGCGCTGGTACGCGCTTCGGGCACGTCGGCGGGGCCGACGAGCGCGTATGCGCTGGATGTGGTTGTCGCTCCGTCGGACTTCGCCGACTTCGCGAATCTTGTGGTCACTGAGGTGGCGTTTACCGCGCCGGACCCACTGCTCTCAGGCGGTGACCTTGGCTTCACGTTCACGGTGGCGAATATCGGCAACACGGATATCCCCGCCGGTGGATGGATCGACCGGGTGGTGCTGGCGTCCGGACCGGCGTTCGCGGCGGAGGCCGTCTTTGTCCTTGCTGATGTGCCGCGCGGGACCGGGCTGGCGGCGGGCGCGTCCTACACTGTCGAGGGCACGGGCCGCGTTCCCGACGGCCTCGCGGGTGCCTTCTACGTGGGGATCCACACGGACTTCGGCAACGTTGTGGACGAGTTTATCTTTTCCGGTGACAACACAGGTTTTTCCGAGGACCCGCTGGAAGTGACTTTGCGGGTCTATCCGGATCTTGTTGTGGAAAACCTCGTTGCCGCGCCGGTGGAAGGGACGTCGCAGTGGCAGGTTTCATGGAACCTTGCGAACCGGTGGCTCGGTACCGCCCCAGCCGGACACAGCCAGCGGCTCGTCGTCAACCGCGTCGACAGCGGGCAGGCCGTCGCGAACCAGCTGATACCCGTCGAAGTTGCGCTCGCACCGGACGAGACCCTTCCGCAGTCGGCTGTCATCACGACGGCGCAGGGCGGGGTTTATCGCGTCCGCGTGATCGCCGACGCGCTGGGCGAGGTCTTCGAGTTCAACGAAAGCGGCCACCTCGCCGCCGAGCGCAATACCTTTGAAACGACCTTCAGCATAGACAGCTTTTTCACTGTTGACGTTGCGGGAGCGCCTGCCGCCGGTGGCTCTGTCACCGGCGGGGGCGTTTTCGCCCTCGGCGCCACCGCGACGGTCGCGGCCACTCCCGAGACCGGCGCGCTTCCCTATTTTTTCGTCCGCTGGACCGAAGGCGGGGGCTTCGTCAGTGCGAAGGCGGAGCTTTCGTTCACGGTGACGCGCGACCGCTCCCTTGTCGCGGAGTTCGGCCTTCCGAATTATCCCGTATCGACGGCGTCGAGTGTGGCCGGGGGCGGCACAATCAGCGGCGGCGGTGTGTACCCGCACGGTGATACCGTGACCCTTCAGGCAAACCCGGCGATGGGTTATCTCTTCGAAGCCTGGCGCGAGGACGGCGTGGTCGTCTCGGAAGACAACCCTTACGTTTTCACACTGACGGGACCGCGCGCGCTCACGGCAGTCTTCGCGGAAGCGAATCCGGAGCACGTGGTCACGGTCGGGACGGACCCCGCGGGAATCGCTGTCATTGACGGGGCGGGCACTTACGGCAACAACGTGACCCTCACGCTCAGCGCTCCGCCCTCCGTGGTTGCGGGCGAAACGGAGTATGTCTTCCAGCGTTTCCGGCTCAACGGCGCGAACTTCAGCACCAGTCCGGAGATCAGCCGTTTGCTCACCACGGCGGATCCGCCGGAAATGAACTTTATCGCCCGCTACCAGGCGCGGAGTTTCCTGCCCGTCGTCACGGCGGCCTCGGCGAGCCGGCGCTCGCCCGTGTCGTCGGTCCCGGACTACGTCATCACGATCACTTTCGACCGCCCGATGGACGGCGGTGTTTCGCCGGCGGGCACATTGCTCAGTGATGATGCGGAAAGCCTTGCCGCGATACCCCCCGGCGGGGAATGGATCGGCGCGACGCGTTTCCGCTTTCCGCCGGCGGTGATCGAGGCGGGTGATGACGGTCTCTACCGGCTCGAAGTGAAGGACGCCGCTGATACGCAGGGCCGCGTCATGGAGACGGCAGAGGTCTTCACCTTCACCATCAACACCGAACCTCCACCCGCAGTCGACCTCACCCTCGCGGACTACACGGAGACGACAGCCATTTTGTCGTGGACGGACTACGATGCGCCGCCCGACCTGCAATCCTTCCGTGTCTATCTTGAAGCGGAGCCTTTCAGTGCGCTTGAGGGACTGGATTCGGTGGGCGCGCGGTCGCGCACCCGCCGTGACGTCACACTGGCCGATCTCGAACTCGACACTCCGTACTGGGCGGCGGTCGTGGGGCTCGACCAAGCGGGCAACGCTCTCGGGAGCGTAACGCCCTTTGCCTTTACCATGGCGAGTGATCTGCCGGACCCGGTGGCGCTTACGGTGTCGGCTTCGGCGCCCGACGCCGCCTTTCTCGACTGGTCTTCCTATCCGGAAGGCAACTACCGCGGTCTCGCGGGCTACCGCGTCTACTGGGCGGAGGAACCGTTCTCCGATGTATCGGCGTCCTCCGTGCTAACGGAGCTGTCGCCGGGCGAGCAAACCTTGCTTGTCGAGGGGCTGGAGCGGGGATCGACGAGGCATTTCGCCGTGGTCGCCTTCAACCGGCTCGACGCCTTCGACGCCACCGTCGTTTCCGTGCCGTGGCGGGATCCGCTCTCCGAGGTGATCACCGATTCACTCACGCTCGGGCCCGGTGTTGTCGAGGTTCTCGAAAGCCTTGTCGTGGCGGAGGGCGCGGACCTCACGATCCTTGCGGGCACGACGCTCCTATTTGCTCCGGGCACATCGCTCACAATTGAAGAAGGGCGCCTCCTCGCGCAGGGCACCGCGCTCGATCCCGTGCTGCTGACCTCTGCCGCCGAGGGCGGGGGGACGACACCGCTCGCCGGTGACTGGGGGCACGTGGTCCTCGCCGATCCCGCGCGCGCCTCGGTGCTGGAACACACGGCCGTTCGTTTCGGCGAAGGTCTTGTTGTCGAGGGCGCGACACCCGCCCTCGGCACGGTTGCGCTGGTGAACAACGCCGTCGCCGGCCTTGCCGTCGGGCCGGGCGCACGTGTGGAGAGCACGGGCCTGTTTATCGCGGAGAACGTGCTTGGCGTCCGGGTACACTCGTCGGGTGAGGCGGAGATCACCGGATCGGTAATCAAGAACAACGCCACGCAGGTCGACATTGAGGGCGGGGCGGTCAACGACTTCAGCGGCAACTGGTGGGGGACCTCCGATTCTAGTGCCATCGCCGACGGCTGGTCCGGTGCGGTCAACGGCGGCGGGCCGCTGGACTCCGAACCGCTCCTGAGCGCGGGTGTTGCCGTGGTGGGCGGAGCGGAAACGACGGGCTCGCGCAACATCACGCTGCGGCTCGCTTCTCTCAACGCCGAGTCTTTCCGCGTAAGCGAGAATTCGATCTTCACGGGCGCGGTCTTCAACGAATTCCCCCGCGACCCATGGACCGACGGAGTGTTCCTTGTCGGTTCCGCCGATTTTCCGTTCCGGCTTTCCGCGACCGGCGGTGTGAAGACGGTCTTTGTGCAATTCCGTTCCCTCACGGGGATGCTGGGCGATCCTGTGCAAGTGGAGATCGAGTTGATCACAGAGGGTCCGGTGATCGATTCCTTCAACCTCGCCGAGGGGATCGAAATCAGCCGCCCGGTCGACGTTGCGGCGGAGGCGTCCGCTGTCCTCGGACTTACGAGCCTCCGCTTTCAGGTGAACGAGGCGGATGTGCTCAGCTCAACCACCGGATGGCTCGCGGGCCGTTGGGATCCGCGCGGTCTTCCGGGCGGCATCTACCGTGTCCGCGCGCTTGCCACGGACGCGGCCGGCAACGAGGCGTCCCGCGAGGTCAATGTCGTGGTTGCCCCGACACCGCCGCCCGCCCCGGTCATCACTTCGCCCGTCGCCGATACGTTCTTGAATGTGCCCACAGTCCCGGTTTCCGGCACGGCTGAGCCCGGCGTCACCGTGCGCCTGACCCGCAACAACGCGCTGCAAGGCACAGTGGCGGCGGCACCGGACGGCACCTTCTCCTTCGTCGAAGTTGCCTTGGAGGAAGGACGCAACACGCTTGTCGCCGCGGCGGTGGATTCGCTCGGTTCCACGGTGTCGGCACCGGTCGATGTGTTTCTCGACACGGGACCGCCCGCGCCGGTGGTGCTGGAGGAGCCGGTCTACCGGCCGGGAGCCGGACTCTCGCTGCAGTGGCGCTACGCGGAGGAAGGGGAGCGTGCCGTTGCCTTTGCCGTTGTTTGGGACACCGCGCCGTTCGCGTCGGCCGCCGCCGCGGCCAACCGCAGCGAGACGGTGACTCACCTCTCCGAGATCCTGCGCGGTCTCGCTGACGGGACGTATTGGATCGCCGTGGTCGGCCTTGACCAGGCGGGTAACGAAAGCGACCTCTCCAATGTCGTGATTGTCGAGTACGACGGCACGGCACCCGCCTTTACCATTGCCTACGACCGTACCGCTCCGGTCGGGCCGGGCGATCTGGGGATCACCCTGACGGCGAGCGAACCGCTTGCGCTCACCCCTTCGCTCACCATTCGCCCGGCCGGAATGCAGGCACCGGTCTCGGTGCCTCTCACCGCGGCGGGTGGTCTGACCTACACGGCGACGTATGCGGTAACCGACCTTTCCGCGCGGACCGGTCAGGCACAGGTGCTCGTCTCCGCGCGCGATCTTGCGGGCAACGTCTTCAACGGTGCGCCGCAAGGACCGAATCTTGTCTTCGACGTCACGCGTCCGACGGGCATTGTCAATGTCGGTGAACCGCCGCCCGTGCGCACGGCGCAGCCGGTCGCCCTTGAGGTCGGCCTCACGCTGAGCAAGCCGGCGCCCGCGGGCTCGCCGCCATCGCTTCGTTTCTCGCCGCCGCAGGGCGATGTGCTCCAGATCGCGCTCACCGGCCAGGGCCCCAACTGGACGGGCACGCTCACGCTCGGGCCGTCGCAGGGCGACGGTATTGGATCGTTCCTGCTCGAAACTGTCGATGCCGCAGGCAATCTCGGCACAAGCATCACCGCCGGCGCGGACCTCGAACTCTTCACGACGGAATTTCCGCCACCGCCGGGGCGCCCTGCGGGCCTCACCGCGACTACGCTTAAAGGCGGAGAAATCGCCGTCAGCTGGCAGCCCGTCGAAAAGGCGGAGGTCTATAACATTTACCGGACCGCCGGATTCACGGCGGAGCCGCCGGAGACGCTCCTTGTCGGCGGCCTGACGGGCACCGCGTTTACGGATCTTCCGCCGGAAGACGGGCTCTGGAGCTATGTCGTCACCGCTTCGCGCCGGGGCGCGGAAGGTCTTCCGTCGGGAATCCTCGAAGGTTTGTCCGACCGCACGCCGCCCCCGCCGCCCGTCAATGTGTCGGCGGTCCTTGGCGACGCCGGGGTTTCCGTCACATGGCAGGCGCCGGAGGGCGAAGTGCCCGCTCTCTATCATGTCTACCGCAACGGCACACGCATCCGCACCGTGCAGACCTCGGCGGGCATTGTCGACTCGCCCCCGCGCGGACTGCTGGTATATGAAGTGGCTTCTGTCGACGCCGTCGGCAACGAAGCGCTTTCCGCGCCTGCGGAAATCGAGATGTTCGTCGATGCTGTCACCGGTCTCGAGGCGATCATCGAAACGGGCGGCACTGCACGGCTCACATGGGAGTCGGATGATCCGTCGGCGACCGGGTTCAATGTCTACCGCAACGGTACGCTCCTTACCCCGGCACCGCTCTCCGCGCCGCTCTTCCAGGACTCCGCCGCGCCGGAGACAGCAGCTTTTGAATACACCGTGCGTGCCGTCAATGCCGACGGCCAGCAGAGCGCCCCGCGGGTCGTCGCGGTTCATCCGGTGGAGTGGACGCTGCTCGTTAACGTAGACGCAGCGGGCGATGTAGTCGATCCCGTGATATATTATTTCGACCGGTACGATGTTGCCCTCGCGAATATCGACCCGACCCGTGCGCTCGATATCAGTGCCTTCCAGCTAGACCGCTTTCCGGCGGCGGGTGACGTGGTTTCGCACACGCGTGCCGTCAATCTCACCGCGCCGCCGGGCGGAATCGCCGAGACCGCCCTTGTGTTGCCGACCGCGCTTGTTCCCGACCAACCGCAGAACCTCCGCGTGCGGGCGGTTCACGAAGCGGCGGGCGGTTCGCGCGTGCTCTACGAGACCACGGCGGAAGTCGGCGATGCCGTGGAGCGCACCGACATGATCACCCTTGCCCCGCGCGAAGTACCTCTGGCGGGCGGGCTGACGGACTTCGGCGTGACGGTCCACAATCTCGGACTGTCGTCTCTCGACATTGTCATCACCCGGGCCAACGGCGCCGAGCCGGGTGATTTCTTTATTTCTGTTTTGGACGTGAGCGGGGCCGAGGTTGCGCGCCACTACGCCACCGGTGCCATCTCCGGTCTTGCTGTGCGGCCCAACGGCGACGGCGTGCTCTCTGTGTCTCCGGGTGCCTCGGCCTCGTTCACGGTCCGGAACATTCTCGTGCCGGAGGCACTCGGCGAAGGCGGTGAGGCGGCCTTCACGGCCACGGCGGAGGTTGTCTACAACGCCATCGGGCAACCGCACCAGCAGGTGGCCGGTCCGCTGACGGGGCAGGTGGAATCGTCCCTCGTGGAGGCTCCGTATTTCGGCACGTCCGCGGCATCAAAGGACGTCTACACGAACACGGAACCGGTTGTTATCACGGGTCAGGCCGTCGACCGCGAAACGGGCGATCCGGTGCCCGAGGTGCCGCTGCGCATCGGTATCGCCAGCGGAGCGCACACATGGTCCGTGTCTGTCGAGACCGACGAAGACGGGAACTACGTTTTTGAATACCTGCCCCCGAGCGGGTTCTCCGGGCGCATGCGCTTTTGGGCGAGCCATCCCGATGTTGTCGATCGGCTCGACCAGACCGAGATCGAATACTACCGTCTCTTCTTCAACCCCGCGCTGGGTGATATCGTTATGTCGCGGGCCGATACGCTCGATTTTACACTGAGGGTGGTCAATCCAGGCGACCTCGCAATCACGGGGATTGCCCTCGAGAGCATGGCCTTCATCATCGACGGCGACGACAACGAGATCCCCGTCGATACCTTGTCCGTGGATTTCGCGCAGACGCCGCCGGAGACCCTCGGTGCCCGCGCACAACGCAATCTCCGGTTCCGGCTTACATCGACAATCAACGCACCTGACGAGGCGCTGTTGTCGATGAAATTGACCACGGCGGAAGGGGCCGAGGCGGAGTTTCTCGCTCAGGTGAGCCTGCGCCCGGCCGTACCCATTCTGTCCGTCACGAGCCCTGCCGACGGATTTGTCAACGTGAGCGTGGACCGCGACGGTCTCGTGAGCCGCGACGTCACACTGACAAATCTCGGCCTGCGCGCGCTCGAGGGTGTCGAGCTGATCCCGCCCGCCGAGGTGCCGTGGTTTGATGTGAATCTCCCGCGCGACAGCGAGGACCGCATCCATTTGCCGGATGTGCCTGTCGGCGGAAACCTCACGTTTTCGGTCGTATTTACCCCGCCGGAGGACACCGACCTCGGCTTTTTCAACGATTTCCTCGTCATCAAGGGGGAGAACGCGGAATCGGATTTCGAGTTCGGGCTCTTTGCCCGGGTGACGTCCGCGCTTTCCGGGGATGTCGAGTTCATTGTCGACAATCTTCTCCTTGATCCCGTGCCCAATGCGTCGATACGGATGCGCAACAACGACCTGCGCGCGGAGGTCGGCCCCCGGACGACCGACGCGGAGGGGCGCGTTCTCTTCGAGGGCCTGCAGGAGGGTGAGTGGTTCTGGCAGGCGGGCGCGTCGGGGCACTCGCCCCGCTCCGGCATCGTGACCGTCCAGGCCGACGAAGTGACACCGGTCGAGGTCACGCTGGACCGCGCGCTTGTTACGGTGAATTTCACGGTCGTGCCGCGCCCCTTCACGGACCGCTACGATATTGTAATCGAGCAGACCTTCGAGACGCGGGTGCCGTTTCCTGTGCTCGTCATTGATCCGCCTTCGGTGTTCTTCGATGATGTCGAACCCGGCTTCGAGACTACGATCCTCTCGACGTTCCGCAACGAGGGGCTCATCGCCATGCGTAATGTCGATATTCGGGGCATGTCGATCGGCCATGCCTCGCTCATCCCGCTGATCACTTTCATTCCAGAACTGGCGCCGCAGGAGGTCGTGGAAGTGCCTATGCGCTTTACGATACACGGCTTACCGGGGAGCGGCGGCATCGACCCGGCAGGCCTTGGTTCTCCCGGCGGCCGCGTGAAGCAGTGCCTGAGGGATGTTCTCGTGCCGGGTTCGGCGGGTGACCTTGCCACAATCCTCAACGCCGTTGCCAACTCGGATGTCTACAGCGCGAGCGGGATCAGTCGACCGGTCGGCGCCTCCCTCATCGCAGGGGCGGAGCTGTTCTCGGCGGCTACCGCCAATCCGGCGATTCTCATTGGAATGATTGTCGGTTGCGCGTCGGCGGCGTTCACATCGCCAGCGACGGGCGGTCGGTCGTCGCAATCGCCGGGTCCCGGCGTGAATTACTCCGGCGGTGGTTTCGGGTGTTTTCCGGGGGACACTCCCGTGGAGACGGCGGATGGGTCGTTCGTACCCATCGCCGACCTTTCCGAAGGCATGTGGGTGCGCACGGGCGACGGCCCGCGGGAACGCGCCCGCGTGCTGGAACACATTGAGATCCGCTCGGACCACCTCCTCCATATCGACATGGTGTCCGTGCGCGACCCCGACCGCCGCCGCTCCGTTTCGATCACCGGTCCGCACCGCGTCTGGACGGATCACGCGGGCTGGCTGCCCGCTCTCGACCTCGCGCCGGGCGACCGCCTGCACGGGCGCGACCGCGCCGTCTACCGCATCGAAACGATCCGGCGCGAGGAGGGGGCGTTCACCGTCTACAACCTCGAACTCGACCGCGCCAATTCCATGTATGCGGGCGGAATCCTTGTGCAGGACCAGTGCGGCGGATGGAATCTGCCGTCGTCGCCGGTTCTCTCGCAAACCCCCGCTGCCGGCAATCCGTGAAGGAGATCTTTCGTATGTTTCACATTGTATCCAAAGCTTCCATGTATTTGAATCAGCGCAGGCGCGGTTGGAGGAATACCGGCCGTGACCGAGGACGGGGAATTCCAAAGGTCCGCGGCATTGGTGTTGTGGTGCTCGCCGCGATGCTCGCCGCACCCGTTCTGTCTGCACAGAATCAACTTGCGGGCGTGTGCGCCCGCGTGAAGATCGAGATTGAGCAGGAGCTGACGATTGAGCGCATCGGATTCGACGCGACTCTTGAGGTTACCAATAACGACGCCGACGATCCGCTCACGGATTTCGCCGCCTCGCTCGTGTTTCTCGATCCGCAGGAACCGGAGAACAGTCCGAACCGCGACGTCTCAGACCGGTTTTTCGTCCAGCCGCCGGTTCTCGAAAACATCAACCGCGTGGACGGCAACGGAGTCATCGGGCCGACGCGGCGTGCCGTCGTCCGGTGGTTCATCATTCCGAAGCCGGACGCCGGCGGCACCGACCCGAACGGCAAGGTCTATTTCGTCAAGCCGCGCCTCGCCGCGAGTATCCGGGGCGACGCGGTGCCCGCCGAGGCCCTTTTCGCCGTCCCCGAGACAATCACAGTCTATCCCGAGCCGCGTCTGCAGATCCGTTATTTTCAGCCGCGTGATGTGCAGGCCAACGACCCCTTCACGCCGGAGATTGAAGCGCCCGTGCCTTTCACGCTCGGTGTTTTGGTGACCAACTCGGGTTTTGCCTTGGCCCGCAATGTGGTCATCCGCTCGCAGCAGCCGAGGATCGTGGAGAACCTGCAGGGGCTCCTCCTCGTGGCGCGGCTCCTCGGCGCGCGCGTTATGGATTCGCCGCTCAACGAGGCGAGCCTGACCGTCGATCTCGGTGACATTCCGCCGGGCGGCACGCGCAAGGGGGCATGGGACATGATCACGACCCTCAGCGGCGAGTTTGTCGACTTCCGGGCCCGCTACACCCACGCCTCCGAACTGGGCGGCGAGGAGACCTCCCTCATCGAACTCATCGAAGCGCATTTCATTGCCGCCGAGGTGCTCAACGACGAACCGGGGCGCGACCGGGTTCTCGATTTTCTCGCCGATACGGACCGCGATCCGGACCGCATTCCGGACACACTGTTCGAGAGCGACGGCACCATTCTGCCGGTCAACCATTTGCAGCAGGTCACGGTCAATCCTTTCACCGCGCCGCGAACGTTCACCGTCGACCTCTCGTCGGATTTCGAAGGATGGGGCTACATGCGCATGGACGATCCCGGGCGGGGCAACCTCAAGATCGAAAGCGTGGTGCGCTCCGACGGACGGGTGATCAACGAGCACAACGCGTGGACGTCCGTGCGGGCCGCGCCGGGCGACCCCGTGCGCATTGAGTATCTCCACATCTTCGACCGGGTGGAGGCGGCGACGGACTACACATACACCGTCACCTTCGCCGCGCCGGTCGACGACACGACACCGCCGGTCACCCGCCTGCGCTTCTCCGGTGAAGTGACCCAGGTGGACGGTGCCTTCCATGTCACGCGGGAGACGCAGATGTTCTTCACGGTGGAGGACGATAGCCCGACGAATACGGTCTACCGCCTCGACGACGGTGACTTCCGGCCCTTCCTGCCTTTTACCCTCCGCGATCCGGGCGTCTATACGATGGAGTATTTTTCGGTGGATACAGCGGGGAACGAGGAAGCCGTGCGCACCGCGACGCTCATTCTGCCCGAAGGCGGCCCCGCCGTCGCGGGTGTCGATATCGGGCAGGAGACACTCTTCTTGGCCGGTTCGGCCCTTTCCGTGCGTCCTCGTGAGGCGGCCCTAACTCTCGCCGTCGCGGCGAACCCGCTGCCGGTGGATGCTGTGCTCGGGATCTACCGGGGCGTGCGCGTGCATCCGGTCGTGCGCGGCCTCCCCGTATCGCCCACGCCGCGGGCCGATCTCGATCTGACGGTGGAGGGTGAACTGGTCGACTTCTACCGCTACCGCCTGAACGAAGGGGCGTGGAGCGCGGAACGCGCGGTTGACGAGCCGCTGCCTGTGCGCGGGACTGACGGAGAGGTGGTTCTCGAGATCCTCGGGCGGTCCGCCGTCGGCGATTATCCCGCCAACGACGAGGCCCTGCGTTTTGAGTGGGAGGTTGACCCGGAGGCGACGGACTGGCAGGTGGCGGGTCTGCCGCCGCACGCGACGACCGCCGACAGCGTCGAGGCCGTCGTCGAGGGCACCGGCTTTGATCTCTTCCGCTGGACGTTCGACGATGGGTTTTTCCGCCCGGAAGCACCGCCGGGTTCGCCGGTGAGTCTTTCCGGACTTGCCGCCGGGCCGCACACGCTCGCCTTCATCACGCCCACGGGCGAGGACGAGTGGCCAATCGACGGACCTGCCGCCGTGTATCGCTGGACGGTCGATCCGGCCCACGGCAGCGACCTCGCGGGGCTGCCGTTGGTTGTGCAGCGTTCGTTTTCCGCAGTGCAGGGGAGCACGGTCGATATCGCATGGGACGGACGCGATGACAGCGGCGCCCTCCTCGCGCCCGGTTGGTACACCGTGTTGCTGAAGCTTGAGGACCCGATTGGCAACATTACCCATACGAAGCAGCTCTTCCGCATCGAACAGCTCACGGGTGAGGGCGTCGTCATGAGCGGCGCCGCCGCCGGGCCGCGTCGGACGGACGCCCGCGGCGCATGGCTCGTGTGGGAGGAATCCGGCGCGGGCGCGCCTAATGTCCGCGCGAGACGGGTCGACGGAGGTTCTGCCGCGTTTGCCGTCACGGCCTCCGCCCGTGCGCAGGAACATCCGCGCACCGACGGCCGATACGTTGTGTGGCAGGGCAGGGGAGAGAACGGAAACTGGGATGTCTTTCTCGCCGATCTGGAGTCGCCGTCGGTCATCGAGCGGCTTACCCAAACGCCCGGCATGAATGAGACGCGGCCCGTAATCGACTGGCCGTGGGTGGCATGGCAGGAGCGCCCGCTCGACGGTTCGTCGCCGTGGCAGGTGCGCGCGACGAATCTCAAGACGGAGGAGAGTTTCCTCGTCTTTCCCGGCCCGGACGAGCAGCTCACCCCGCACGTCGACGCGGGCCGCATCGTCTGGCGCGATATGCGCCATCCGGGTACGGGCGAAATCTATTTCCAGGATCTTGAAGACGGCACGACGCGGCGCCTGACAGAGAACCTCTTCGCCAAGGTCCGGCCCCGCATCGACGGGCCTTGGGTGGTGTGGCAGGATAACCGCATGGGGCAGGTGGAGATCTTTGGATACAACCTCCTGCGTGGATTCGACGAGCAGCTCACCTCCGGCCCCGGCAACAAGTCCAATCCCTCCCTCGCTGACGGCTGGCTGCTCTACGAAGAGGACTCGCTCTTCGTGAATTCGGTCAACTTTGAGATCATGGACCTCGCAACCCGGCGCTCGGTACCCCTCACGCGGTCGGACTCTCCCAAGAGCGGCGGTGTCGTCGTCGCCGACCGGTTCGCATGGTTGCAGACCGACGGCGAAGCGGGCGCGGCCCTGCGCGAGGCGCGGTTGCCCGCGCTCCAGGCGGTCTTTGACAACCAGAATGCTGTGCCCGTGACCGAGGGTATGGCGGCGGCCTACGGCAACGCGTTCAGTCTTCTCGCCGACTGGGGTGCGGCGGCGGGGGTCGCTTCGGTTTCCCGCTTTGCCGGCAGCGTGCCGGACTGGACGGAGGAGACGGCGGTGCTCGACGGCGGCTTCCCCGCCGGGAACAACTTTCCGCTCGAGCCCGGCGCTTTCCTGTGGATCCGCTTTGCCGGTGACGAAGTCCTCGAACTCGATGTCCCGCCGACGGCTGCCATCAACCTTCCCGCCGGCATCAGCGCGCTGAGTTACGACCGCTTCCCGCTCGGGTATTCCGCCGCTGCCTTTATCCGCGACCTCGGTCCGGAGCGGGTCCGCGCCATCCGTTTTCTCGACAGTGCCACCGGCTTCTGGCGCTCGCTTGAAGTGAAGGAAGACGGTGAGCTGCTCGGCCCGAACTTCCGCATACCCGCCGTCGCCGTGGTCCTCGTCGACCTGCGCGAAGCCATCCCGTCATGGACCCCCTACACCCCCTAACCCTCTATGTGCTCCTGAGCGAAGCGAAGTCCCGCCCCGCGGGATTCTTCTTCATCTCCCTCTCCCACTCATCCGTCACATCACCATGAGAATCCTCATACTTCTCTTTTCATCCTGTCTCGCCGTCTCCCTCGGCGCGCAGCGGATCTCCGTCGCCGAGCTGGAGAGTTGGCTCGGGGACAAGGAGAACCGGCCGGTCCTCATCGACATCCGCTCGGCGCATGATTTCGCCGAGGGACGCATACCCGGCGCAATCAATCTCCCCGCGAAGGGCTTGGCCAACCGGCGCCTGCCCCCCTTCGGGCGGGTGGTTCTCTACGGCAGCGGCCTCGGGCGTTACGACGAAGCGGGTGCCCTTGCCGCCATGGCGGAGAAGCCGGGCATCGACCCCTACCTGCTCAACGGCGGATTTGCCGCGTGGGCGACGGGCGGGCGCGCGGTGGCGGGGAAGAGCGGCCTGCAACCCGAACGTCCGCCCATGCTCACCTACAACGAGGCCATGGCGACGCTGCCGCCCGACGCCGTGATTGTCGACATCCGCCCGCCGTCGGCGGCACCGCCGGGCGAATCCGGCTCGTTCGCCCCCGCCGCGTCCGCCGCCGATCCGGTGGCCGACTGGGCGACGGCGGTGGGCCGTCCGCTGCGGCGCGGCCTCGGGTCGGCGGCTGCTCCGGGCACCTTCGGGCCGGTCGGCGGCGCCGCGGTCAACGATGAGCTGATTGTCATTGTCGACGACGACGCCATGCGCGCCGAGCGCACGGCCCGCCGCCTGCGCGCACAGGGGCAGACGCGCGTCGTCGTTCTTGTCGGCGGGGTCGAGGCGATTCTCTTCGAAGGCAAGTCGGGCCGCGTGCGCGCGGGCACCGGTATAACGGGCGAAGGAACTTTGGATGAAATCGAATTCTGAATACAAGCGGACCGCGGAGGCGTTCTTCTCTGGTGTGGCTGCCAATGGCGCCCGGATAAGCCGCTGGCTCACAGGACTGCGGCTCTTTAGACCGCAAAATTCCGTTGGTAAGCTTATCAATGCCGCTCTTATTCGTGTGCCATTGGCTTTGACCGGCGCTCTCTTCGCCGCCGCGTCGCTCGCGGCGGCGGACGACCTCGCCGTGGGCCATGTCGGCACGACGACGTTTGTGGCGACATGGACGCTCCCCGGGGGACCGGACGGGATGCCGCTCGCCATCCACTACGACGCCGCCGGAACCGAACCGGTCGGCGACTATGTCGAACGGGAGCTTTACCCCCTCGACGCCCTTGGCACCCCGGACCGTCCCGGCGGGAGCGTCGAGCGGGAACGGGCGCGGGCAGTCCGCGGGGCCATGGAGGCGCGCGGGCGGGTGCTTGTGCGGGTCGGCGGACTGAGTCCGGCCACCACCTATTTCGTGAGCGCGGGCGGAACCGAGCCGGTGCCGGTGACGACCGCCGCGGTTTCCCGGTGGATTCCGGAGGCGCGCCAGATTGAGATCGCTTTCGACGCGCTCTCGCCGGAGGAGCGCGAAGGAGCGCTCGTGCGCATCGACGTGGACGGGTCGCTGTACCCGCTCTTCACGACATTGCTCAACCATCCGTCGGGCGGCGCGCGTGCCGTGGCCGACCTCACCGCCTTGCTCGACGCCGACGGCATAACACAGCGCGCGCCGGGAGGCCCGCTCGAAATCACCGTTTCCTTGCCCGACCTCCCGCTCGATCCCCTTGTCGCGAGTATTCCCTACGACGGATCGTTTGTCGTGGCGGCGCATACTGCCGTTCTATTCGCGCCCGCCGAGCCCGGTGTGGCGGCCTATGTCTTCGATCCCGTCGGCCCGCAGGCGAGCGGCATTCCGTTTCTCATCACCATACGTGCCGTCGACGACTCGGGTGTGACCGTACCGGGTTTCGACGGAGCGGTGGAATTGAGCGGAATCCTACCGCTCGTCGCGGGCGGTGGGTTGACGCCCAATTTCACGGACGGGGTCCTCTGGAGCCATTCCGTCCGGGTCGATGAAACGGGTACGCAGCGCCTCACCGCGGTTGACGGAGAGGGCCGCACGGGTGAGAGCGAGGCGTTCGAGGTCGTGGACACGACGGCCCTGCTGACCATCAACGCCGACCCGCCCGACGGCGGGAATATGAGCGGGGCGGGGGAATATGCGACCGGCGCGTTGGCCACCGTGGCCGCTTTTCCCGCCGAAGGCTTCCGCTTTGTGCGCTGGATCGGCGAACCGGTGGACGACGACTCGGCGGCGACCACCACCGTCCTGATGGATGGGGACCGGTTCCTCACGGCGGTTTTCCGCCGCGACACCGTGCCCGCTTACGACGACTGGGTGGTTACCTACTTTCTGCGCGACGCCGGCAATGCGGAGGTTACCGGGCTCACCCGCGATCCCAACCGCAGCGGGCTTGTCAATCTCCTTGAGTTTGCCTTCGGGCGCAACCCCATGGCGGCGGAGGGCGACCGCAACCTACCGCACCTTGTGCGCGGTGACACGGGAGAGCTGTCCTTCGTCTACTACCGCCGCGCCGGGCATCCGCAGTTGGAATACGTCATCGAGGTTTCCGCTTCGCTTGACGCCGCCGACTGGACAGACCATCTTCCCGCCGTGGACGCAATTACGGTGGAGTCGGAGGACGGTGAGATCGAGCGCATAACGGTGAACTTGGATCTGCCGAAGCCCGTATTTGCGCGCATGCGTGTGCGTTTCATCCCGACTGAACCCTAAGCCTCGTCCTTGTGATTCGATATGAATATGAAACCGCGCTTCCTTTTGGCATTTCTTCCGGCGTTCGCCGCGGCATCGCTTCCGGGGGCCGTCGTCGTCGCCTACGTCGCCGAGGCCACCGACGGCGCGCTCGCGGGCCAGAGCAGCGATCCGCGCCTGACCGGAGCGACCGTCACGCGCGGCGCTGACCTTGCGCCTGTGGACGACTTCGCCGGCTATTTCGATTCGTCCAACTGGTCGCAGTCTTCCGTCTTTCCCGGTGTGGAGAGCGGCAGTCGGCTGTCCTTTTCTTTTGAGGTCGATCCCGGATACCTCTGGGTGCCGGACAGCCTGCGCATCGCCTACCAAGACGCCGGTTCCGCCGATTCCGCCCGCCGCCTCGACCTCCGCCACAGCGGCGACGGTTTTCAGTCGAGCCTCTTTCTCGACACAAGTATCAGCGCCTTCCCCGGGCCCAACGACGTCAACTTCATCGACCTCTCCAACCTCGAACCCTTGTCCGGCACCGTCGAGTTCCGCCTCTACGGCTATGGGGCGCTCTCCGCCGCGGGCGTCCTCGGCCTCGCCAACGACCCCGCCCTCGACATCGACGGAACCCCGCACGCCCTCGTCATTACCGGTGACCTCGTCGTCATTCCCGAACCCCGCCTCTGGGCGCTCCTCCCCGTGCTTCTCGCCGTGGGCGTCTTCCTGTGCCGACGCGCATTATCGGGAAAGTAATCCCGGGCTTCGCCGCGGAACCTTACCGACTTTACCTCAACGTGACACAGACATGGTCTGCGACATGTCTCGCTGCGCTCCTCGGAACTTGTCTGTACCTAAAGATTGGCCCGGACATTCCGTTCTGTGTGCTTTTATCTATGCATTTTTTCCAGCCTTGTGCTTCGAGTGCGGTTTTTCCGCATCCCGGAGGGCACCGAGAGGGCAGTGGCGCGGACAAGCCGGTGATCCGCCGGGAGCGCGGGCGTCCCGCCCGCATTCCGGGCCGCAAGAGCTATCGAACTCGGCACAATCCAGATTCCGAATTTTGGATGGGCACAATTCATAATTTACGCTTGCACCCTGCGAGAACGTGAAAAATCATTGTGTCGTGTTCCCTCAACATTCAGGCTTGCGAAAATCCGACGAAACATTAGCAAGCCGGTACACCAGACCCGCAAATAATTTACAATCCAATGAGTAATTTGAAACCTTACAATTCCATCTGTCGGGGCAACTCCTACCTGCCCTTGGTTTTCGGATTGGCGGCCTTGGTTATCATCGGGCTTCTGACCATTCTGATCTTCCGTCCCGGGCCGGAGGGGAGCAAAACAGCGCCCGCCACTACTGACCCTGAGCCTTCCGCCTCTGCGAAGATGACGGATGAGGAAACAGCGGAACCAACCCGGACACAGCGACGGATTACCCCCGGGCAGGAGGTCACGGTCGAGGTGATGAAAACCATCTTCGAAGGCGACTTTGAGCGCCCTCCGCCAGCCATCGGTGACACCGTGCGCCTAAAAGAGATTTTCCAAGTAGGCACAATATACCGCAAAAGTGGATTGACCACGATCAGTGGAAGAGCCTCGCATCAGGATTGGGGATTTGCCGGATTTGCTGATTTTACCATGATTCTGTCAGGAGTTTCCGAGATTTTTATCGAGGAAAACAATGGAAAAGAAATTACTGCTCTTGTCGATATTACCGAGTCGGCCGTCGTTGAATTTCGGGCCGAGCCGGGAATTAGAATGGATCTTGGCCGACGTTTCCATGATGCCTTTGACCTCTCCGCCAGTCTCCTTTCAGCCTTGGATGGATTCATGATTCCACCCGGGGCTAGCCGAATGACCGAATCAGCCGTAAATGAATTTCTTAAGAGTCCTATCGCCAACGAGATCATTCAAGAGTTAGATTTAAAACTCATCAGTCCTCCTGAAATCGACGCTCTTCACCAGACTCGCTTTCGTGTTCACTACAGGGATGGCGAAGGTGTTCGAAAGGTCACTTTTGTTGGTTACCTTAGCGATCGTAAACCCGCACAGGATGTGGAAAATTTTGTCTTTCTGGAAGACCTTCACTACCTGTTTCAAGCAGGGATGTTTACGGACGCCCACCTGTTTCCCGATAGGCCTCTGCGAGATGGCGAAATTCATAATATCTATGCCAATGTCCTGTCCGCTCCCTTCCCCCGTTCCTGGCAAGCGACGGTGAGTGGCATGCTTTCCTTTGGTCGCTACGATGAATCAGGTGGACGTGGCGAAATCTACTACCGACGCGGCACTCTTGAAGTCCGGGGCCGCCCAAAGGGTCGGACCGTCACTGGAACCTTTATTCCCAGTGAAGGATCAATTCACTTTTATTCCAATCCGCAGCGAATGGACCGTTTGACCCTCAAGGGTAACGCTTCCTTCACGGATCGTTCTGCTGCTCACTGGATCTTTGAGGCTCGCCATCAGGTTACCCCAATTTTTGAAACGATTTATAAAGTAAGGGCTTTGGAAGAATGAGGCCTCCACATGTGAACTATGCCTGTCTTCTTTTCATTCGACCAACCGGGCAAGACCAGTTGGAAAATCAGCACGGAGCTAGGATCTGATTTTGTTCTTCCCCGGAAGGAGTCTGGTGAAAGAATTGAAGCCGAGATCGAGCTTACGCGTGATGAATATATTTTGCGGAACAAAAGCCAAGGTTCCATTCGTATTAACCGGAACGAATTCGAGGAGAGTCCGCTTCCCGACCGAGCCTATCTCTGGTTTGGCGGGTATCGCTGTCGATGGGAAAGACCGAATCTCTTCTTGGCCCCCGCCCGAGGGTTCCTATACATTCGTGATTTATGTGTCTCCCGAGGAAACAACATTATCTTGCAGAATCTCTCCTTCGGGATCGATCATGATACAGGAATGACCGGGATTTTAGGGCCAAGCGGATGCGGAAAATCAACCCTGATCAAGGAACTCCTTGAGATCCGGGGCACAGGAAGCGCCAATGTTTTGGTCCATCCGGATAGCTCAATAGGTTACATTCCGCAAGAGGATATTTTGCCGCAATATTTGAAAGTGAAGGAATGCCTTTTCCAATCCATACTCTTCAGGGAACCTTTCTTATCTTATCCTGCTGCAAAGAAAAAAGCGGGGGATATAGCTGAAATCCTGGGGCTATCGCTCCATCTCGACCAAGTCATCCGAAACCTCTCCGGGGGACAACGCAAACGGGTTAGTGTAGCGATGGAATTAGCCGGAGAACCTGATATCCTTATGCTGGATGAACCTACTTCCGGTCTGGATCCGCAGAGTCAGAAGACCGTGATGGACAATTTGCGAAAAATTTCCAAGGAAAGCGAAGTGACTATCATCTGCGTAACCCATGCCTTGGAAACCGTCTCCTATTTCGACCAAATTGTTATTTTGAGACCACTCTCGAAATCCCCGTCATCGACCGAATCTTCCCTCTGCTACGCCGGTCCCAATCGTGGCGGTGAAAGGGGGACTCTGGAGGAGATTTGCCGTGATTTTGAACTCGAGCGATTCACGGATATTTTTCTCCCCCGACCTCCCCAAACGCCGACAAATAGAACATCCTCAGGTGACTCTATTGTTTCACTGAATGAATCGGATGTCCGGCTAACGGAGAAACTTCCAACCCCGCAGGACATTCGTTCCTGCTCGAAACAGGCTTTACTTATCGCATCACGAACTTCCCGGCATGTTACCCGTAATCCAGCATCTTTTTGGGTAACCATCGCCCTTCCGCTGTTGATCGGCACACTTGTTTTCGTTGCCGAGGGAAGGGTTGAAGCAATGGATATCCGAGTGGGGCTCCAAGGTCTCTTTCTTTACTCCGGAATAACCGCTATTTGGCTAGGAATGACTTTAGTTATTCGAACCGTCGTCAGCGAACGATCCATTACCTCTAGAGACGTCCGAACGGGTCTTTCTCCAGTCTCCTACGGACTTGGAAAAGTTCTCTTTCTCATCGGTGGGGCGGTCGTCCAAACCGTAGTGCTAACTGGGGTATTGGTTACCCTTCACATGCTGGCCCCGTATGGTTTGCAACTGGGATTTCCTTGGCCAACGCCCGCTCTTGTTCTTCCCTTCGCGGTCCTATTGTTCCTTATGATCCTTGGAGGTGGTTTCCTCGGGTTGGTTGTATCCGCCGTTGTGCGCAAGGAGTATGTCGCGGTCTCCATTCTGCCTCTCTTGATGATCCCTCACCTTCTCTTCAATATGAGCACTTATCAAGCAACTGGATTTTATTCATCGGACAATCCTTATAACCCGATATTTTGGTTCCTTGAAGCCGAATACGGAGGTCCGGCCTCCTCTGGCGAGGAGAGGATTCAAGCTGTCATTTCCTTGCCCCTCCTCTCCAGACCGTTTCTTAACATTCTGGAGGGCCGATCCGCAGCAATCCAAAGAAGGGAGTTGATCATCGACGCTGACAACGCCGTTGGACACCGTTCTCAAGAATTTGTAAACACAAACCGGCGTGCCTTTGCCAGAGAGTGGATCTACTTTCTGACTCTTTTATCTGGCCACGCGCTGGCAATGCTGTTTTTCTTTCATTTCTTCTTACCGAAGACCAACCCAGCCAGTCAAAGATTGTCATGAAGGACGCCCCCGCCCTGATTCTGCGTATCGAAAGCCAAAGAAAGGCGCTTAGAGTCCGCGATCAAATTACCATTGGCCGCCCGGGGATGGGACACGACATTGAAATCGAAGGAGACGGTGTTGCCGGTGAACATGCCCTAATCACTAGGGCTGCCTCCGGATTTACGGTCAGGGCGTTGTCACCCAAACATCTGGTAATTAATCGTACCGATGGTAAGTACGAAAATACCCCCGAAATTGACCTTGACGATGGCGTGCATTTTCAAATCGGCGAAACTCTCCTTTCGTGCCACTTGGCGGATAGACTTGTTACCGAGCCTAAGAAGGTTGGCAATGCCAATGCCTTGAAGGCGATCTTTAAAGATTTTGACCAAGGCCTTCAGCCTTTTTTCAAGGAAAAAGTCCATCGAATTGGCATCATCGGGGGCCAAGGCTCCGGAAAAACCTGCTTTCTAACCGCCCTCGGGATGTCGCGACGACCTCATCCGGACGGACTCACGTGTACGCAACTACGGAAACTAGACCCTGAGGCGGAGGGCCTCAAAAAAATTTCGGCAGAACGGAAAGCCAGACTGATTCAGGAATTCCGCGATGGATATCAGCGTGTTAAAATATCTATCCAACTTCTGTTAAGCGGTGGGGTGCCGGAGAAGAGCCCCTTGGAGGTTCTCCGCATGATTTACTTTCTAGGCGGTTGTAACGGCCAGCCGGAAACGAATATCGAACTGGTTGATTACGCCGGAGAGATGATTGAAGAAGAGGATCCCATTGAGGATATCCCAAACAGCAAGAAACTGTTCAATATCTTGAACGAGGTGGATGGGTTTATGATTTTGGTCGAGACCCCGCAGCCCAATGCCAACCGCGAGATAGCCTTCGATCTACCATACACACAGCTGTTGCACCGCATCAAACAAGTTTTTCTCGAGTTGAATTTGAAGAAGATTGATCGCCCTCGGCCCGTGGCTATTCTTTTAAATAAATGGGACCGTTGCCGCGAGCTATCCAAGGCTTCCTTTGTCAATGAGTGCAGCGAACTAGAAAGATGGGCTGAGACGACTGCCGGACAAACATTGCAGGAGCTGAGAAATGTGGTCCTTCGTGGATTTTCGTGGAAAAGGGCTTTCCTGGCGTGCGGGGTGATGGA
>JAFIGH010000119.1 GCA_020831525.1 Opitutales bacterium | reverse complement strand
CGCGCAAGTTTCATTTCATGTGGTTCACCAGGGCGCGCCCGGGATGTTGGCTCTTATGAACGTCGGCAAGCCCTTTCTTATCCTTCAGCTTCGCCCGGAGACCGCTGCGGCGGACGAGGAGTTTGTGTCGATGCGCAAGCGCGGGGGGCTCGGGGCGGGGGAGGGTGTGCGCGTGCGTCTGGACCGGGAGGATTTGCCGAACCCGCTCGACCTGGATGCGTTTTCGGGTGTCATCGTGGGCGGCGGACCGGGCTGTGTGAGTGATCCGCCGGGTTGGAAAACGTCCGTGGAAACGCGCATGGAGAGTCTTCTCTTCGAACTCCTGCCGGTCGTCACAGCGCGGGATTTTCCGTTTCTGGGCTGCTGCGCGGGCATTGGATTTCTCGGCCGGCACCTTGGTGCACCGGTGTCGCGCGGGCGCTACGCTGAGCCGGTCGGTGGGACGGTGTGCGCAGTCACTCCGGAGGGTCGGCGCGATCCGCTGCTGCACGGGATACCGGACACATTTGCCGCGCTTGTCGGGCACAAGGAGGCACTCGACGCGTTGCCGCGCGGCGCGGCCCACCTTGTCGCCTCGCCGTCGTGTCCCTTCCAGATGATCCGATACGGGCGGAACGTATATGCTACACAGTTTCATCCCGAATCGGACGGCAGCAGTTTTGAGCTGCGCATCCGCATCTACGCCAATTACGGATACTTTGATCCGTCCGAGGCCGACGACCTCATCCGCCGCGCCCATGCCGTCAATGCGGAAGCGTCCGGCAGGGTCCTCGCGAACTTTGTGGCGCGCTACCGGAAGACAGACTGAATTCGCATTTTCCGTGTGGCTTCCGGACGGAAACGATTCAGTGCGCCTCTTCTACGGACGGGACACTTTCGCTTGTTATTTGGTCAAACGTTCTTTTCTATTCCTCGCGCATGGAGCGACGAGGCATGATGATGGACAGCGACCGCCTTGAGGCCCGCCGCGGCCGCCGCCGGGATAACGGGACGGGGGTCGGGCGGCTATGACCTCCCCGCGGATTTCCGTTGCCGCGCGCGGGGCGTGCGAGGCAAAGAAGTGGCTTTCGCTCCTGCGGGGCGTGCCGGGGTTTGCGACCGAGGCGGCGTTGTTTACCGGTCCATCCGCATTTGAGGAGGCGGCGAAGAGTGCGGACGGAGAGGTTTGCGTCGTCGTGGCGGATTCCGCCCTTCTCCGCGATGCCGGGCCGGAGCAGGCCGGGTGCCTGTGGGCGGCGAAGCCCGGCGCTGGCCTCGTTGTGCTGTGCGACGCGGGCGACGCGGCCCTCGGGGAGGAACTGCTCGGACGCGGGCCGGCGGATTACCGGATGAAAGACGCGCTTGACGCGGACATGTTTAAGCGGGCCGTGCTCTACGCGGCGGATCGTGCGCGGGCGGCGGTAAAAGGGCATTGCAGCGACGAACGCTCGCGGGAGCTGTTCGAGTCGAACCCGCTTCCCATGCTGATCTACGACCTCGAGTCGATGCGGATTCTCAGGGTGAATGCTTCCGCGGCGGAGCACTTCGGGTATTCCACTGCGGAAATGCTGGAACTGACGCTCGAGGATCTTCACTCCGCGGAAGAGTGGGAGCGATTGCGAGAGAACGTAAACGGCGTGACCGAGGGCCGGGACGACGCCGGGGTGTGGCAGCACCTGCGGAAGGGCGGTTCCGTGCGGTTTGCGCAGATAACCTCTCACACAACGCGTTTTGAGGGGCGGCGGGCGGAGATCGTGCTCATCCACGACGTAACGGAAGAGAGGGATGCGCGCAATGAACTGATGCGTTCGACGGTGCTTCTGCGAATCGCCGGCGACATGGCCAAACTGGGCGGTTGGCATGTGGATTTGCGCGAAGGCCGCGTTCTCTGGTCAGATGAGACGGCGGCTGTCCACGGGAAGCCTCCGGGATTTTCGCCAACGGTGGAAGAGGGCATGCGCTACTACGCCCCGGAGTTCCGCGGGCCCATACAGGCTGCTTTCGAGGCGTGCGTGCAACACGGCAAGCCCTACGATCTCGAACTCCAGATAATTAATGCCGAAGGGGAACGCGTCTGGGTGCGCTCCATCGGCGAGGCGGTCCGCGACGAGTCCGGGCGGATAACCGGTGTGCATGGCGCCTTTCAGGACATTTCCACGCAAAAGGCCGGCGAGGCGGAGGTGAG
This sequence comes from Opitutales bacterium, assembly GCA_020831525.1. Taxonomy (GTDB): domain Bacteria; phylum Verrucomicrobiota; class Verrucomicrobiia; order Opitutales; family Oceanipulchritudinaceae; genus SLLG01. The sequence goes on along the minus strand of JAFIGH010000119.1, from coordinate 12,857 downwards.
GAAGCTCGCCAGTCGGCTCTATAATACACTCGAGAGTATTACCGATGCATTTTTCACGCTCGATCTGCAGTGGTGCTTCAAGTATGTGAACGCAGAGGCGGAGCGTCTTCTGCGGCGCGCCCGAACTTCCCTCCTTGAACGCAACGTTTGGACAGAGTTTCCGGAGGCGGTCGGGTCCACCTTCGAGCGCGAATACCGGCGCGCCGTCGAGTCAAACGTGACTGTCGGATTCGAGGATTATTACCCTCCACTGGAGACATGGTTCGAGGTGAAAGCGTATCCCTCGAACGAGGGGCTAGCGGTTTATTTCCGCGACGTCACGCTGCGGAAGTTCCAGGAGAGGCTGCGCCGCGGAGAAACCGAAATCCTGGAAATGATTGTGGGTGAATCGCCGCTCGGCGGGATTTTGGAGGCGATTGCGAAGCTTGCGGACGAACTGGGCAAAGGCACCCTTACATCCATTCTTCTCGTGGAGGATTCCGAAGGCGTGAAGCGCTGCCTGCGCACGGGTGCTGCCCCCAGTCTTCCCGCGGCTTTTTCGAGGTCGGTCGATGGCGTCGACATCGGCCCCGGGGTCGGTTCTTGCGGGACGGCGGCGTTTACGCGCGAAGAGGTTGTCACTGAGGATATCGCTGCCGACCCATGGTGGGCGGGTTACCGCGAGGCGGCGTCCGTCCACGGCTTGCGGGCGTGTTGGTCGTGGCCTGTGCTCGATGCCTCCGGCAGAGCGGTGGCGACGGTGGCGATGTATCGCAGAGAGCCCGGCAGACCTGACGACTGGGCACGTGAGCTGGCCGGGCGTATCGTTCACCTTGTCAGCGTCGCAGTGGACTCCCGCCGCCGCGCCAAGGCCCTCCGCGAGAGCGAGGCGCGTTTGGCGGAGCAGGCCGCGCTTCTCGACAAGGCCAACGATGCCATTCTCACCCGCGACCTCGATCACACCATTCTTTTTTGGAACGACGGTGCTGAGCGGCTTTACGGCTGGACGGCGGCAGAGGCTGTCGGCCGGTCGATCATGGAACTGCTCTATCAGGAACCGTCGGATTTCCTCGCCGCCACAAAATCGGTTTTGGAAACGGGTGAATGGCGTGGAGAAATCCGCCAATATACCAAAGCGGGCACGCGTGTCGTCGTGGCGGGGCGCTGGACGCTCGTGCGGGACAGTTTCGGCCGCCCGAAGTCGATTCTCGCCATCAACTCCGATGTCACGGACCGGAAAAAGCTCGAGCAACAGTTTCTGCGCGCACAGCGTATGGAGAGCATCGGCACGCTGGCGGGCGGTATCGCGCACGACCTGAACAATGTCCTATCCCCCATCATGATGGCGATGGACCTGCTCAAACTGCGGATCGACGACCCCGGTGCGCTCGATTTGCTGGAAAACATCCGCAAAAGCGCGCGGCGCGGAGCCGACATGGTGAGCCAGGTCCTGTCGTTCGCCCGCGGCATGGAGGGTCGGCGGATCGAGGTCCAGGTGCGCCATATCGTCTCCGATATTGAAAATATCCTCGGGGAGACGTTTCCGAAGAACATTACCGTGCGTACCCGTTACCCGAAGGATCTCTGGACTGTGGACGGCGATCCCACCCAGATCCACCAGGTTCTCCTCAACCTTTGCGTGAACGCGCGCGACGCTATGCCGGAGGGTGGCGACCTGCGCATCGCGGCCGGCAACATTGTTGTCGACGAGCAATATGCCTCCATGAATTTCGAGGCCTCGGAGGGCCCGCATGTGCGCATCGAGGTGGAGGACACGGGCACGGGAATTCCCCCGGAAGTTATCGAAAAAATCTTCGACCCCTTTTTCACGACGAAGGAGATCGGCAAGGGCACGGGCCTCGGCCTTTCCACGGCCCTCACCATCGTCAAGAGCCACGGCGGGTTCATGCGCGTCTACAGCGACCCCGGCGTGGGCACGCGGTTCCGCTTTTACCTTCCGGCCTCCGCCGAGTCGACTAACGGCGACGAGCACGAGGAGGAAGAAGAACTGCCCCGCGGCAACGGAGAGACCGTCCTTGTCGTGGACGATGAGGCGTCGGTGCGGCAGATTACCCGCCAGACGCTTGTGGCCTTCGGCTACAAGGTCCTCCTCGCCGCCGACGGCGCCGAGGGTGTGGCCGTCTACGCCCCGCGCCGCGAGGAGATCGATGTTGTCCTAACGGATATTATGATGCCGGTCATGGACGGTCCGTCCATGATCCGCGTGCTGCGGCGGCTCAATCCCGACGTGCGCGTCATCGCCGCGAGCGGTATGGCCGCCAACGGGCGCATGGCGCGGGCGGCCGACGCGGGGGTGGAACACTTTCTGCCGAAGCCCTACTCGGCTGACATCCTCCTGCGCTCTATCCGCGATGTGCTTCAGGCCGGGAGCGCCTGATCCGCGCGCGGGCCGAAGCGGCCGGAGCGGCTGTCCCGTGCCCGCGTCGATGCGGTTTCGCCGGATTCGGCGAGGATTTGCGTTGTCATCGTATCGTGGCACCTTTGCGATACGTGCATACTGTGCTTCCCGAAGGTGGCGCGGGATATTTTTCAACGGAAAGCGATATCTATCATGGCAGGTGAAACATACGATCTTGTGGTCATCGGCGGGGGTCCGGCAGGTTACGCGGCGGCGATCCGGGCGGGCCAACTCGGCAAGAAAGTGGCGTGTATCGAACTCGAGCGCGCGGGCGGTACGTGTCTCAACTGGGGATGCATTCCCTCCAAGGCCCTGCTCAAAACGGCCGAAATAGTCAGCCACATCCGCGAGGCCAAGTCCTTCGGTATTGCCGTGGGTGAGCCGGAAGTCGATTTTGCCAAAGTCATGGGGCGTTCCCGCTCCGTCGCTGACCAGATGGCCAAGGGCATCGAGTTCCTCTTTCGCAAGAACAAGGTCGAATACTTTGTCGGTCGCGCTCGGGTCACTGTGCCGGGCATTGTCGAGATCGTCGAGGGCAGCGATAAAGGCACCTTCTTCAAGACGGAGCGCACTCTCATCGCCACCGGTTGCAAGGCGCGGCGTCTGCCGGATCTCAAGGTCGACGGCAGACACGTCATGACCAGCCGCGAGGCCCTTGCCATGAAGGTTCAGCCCAAATCCATCGCCATTATCGGGGCGGGCGCGATTGGTGTGGAGTTCGCTTATTTCCTCAATACGCTTGGCACAAAGACGACTCTCGTCGAAATGCTCGAACGCATCGTCCCCGTGGAGGACGAGGAGATCTCGGAAGCGCTTCACCGTTCCTTCAAAAAACAGGGCATCGACGTCCGCGCCAAGACAATGGTCGAGAACATCAAGGTCGGCAAAGATTCTGTCACGCTCGATCTTGTGAAGGGCGACAAACGCGAGAATCTCGAAGTCGAGACTGTCCTCCTCTCCATCGGGGTCGAGGCCAACACACAGGGGCTCCTCTCCCCGCGGGTACGCCTCGACATGGACCGCGGCTACATCAAGGTGGACGACCGCTACGAGAGCAGCGTGCCGGGTATCTACGCGGCGGGCGACATCATTGGCCCGCCGTGGCTCGCGCACGTCGCCACCTACGAAGCCGTGCAGGCCGTCAACGGAATGTTCGGCGTTTCCAAGCCCAAGCGCGTCACCCTCTACCCCGGCTGCACTTACTGCCATCCGCAGATCGCGAGCGTCGGGCTCACTGAAGCCAAAGCGAGGGAACAGGGACTCGATTTCAAAGTCGGACGTTTCCCCTTTTCCGCTTCCGGCAAGGCCGTCGCCATCAACCAGCCCGGCGGCTTCGTGAAGCTCATCCTCGGCGCGCAGCACGGCGAAATCCTCGGTGCCCACATTATCGGCGAGAACGCCACCGAGTTGATCGGCGAATACGTCCTTGCCGAGAAGGCCGAACTCACCGCCGAGGACATCCACTCCACCATCCACGCCCACCCGACAATGAGTGAGGCCCTCATGGAGGCGGCCGCCTCCGCCTACAACGAGGCCATCCATATATGAGAGGAAACTTCCGCTGGTTTTTTGGTAAACGGTAAGGGAAGGGAGGTGCGCGGGCGGGTGTTTCTTGCGTTTTGCGCTACGGACTGTCTTTATCCGCGTCTTTCCCCTCATGAAATTACCCCCTCTCCCCGTTTTCAGCGCGGACTACCGTCCGCGGTTCCCGTTATTATTCTGCTTGGCGCTCTTTGCTGGGGCAGGCACGCAGTCGGTGTCCGCATCGGTCGTAATCAACGAGTTTGTCGCCTCCAACGGGTCGGTCGTGGCCGACGAGGACGGTGATTTCGAAGACTGGATCGAACTCTACAACACGGGGTACGCTCCCGTCGATCTGGAGGGGTGGGGTCTCTCCGACGATCCGGAGGATCCCTTCCGCTGGACCTTTCCGGCGGGCACTGTGGGCCCGGGCGAACATCTCGTCGTCTGGGCCTCGGGCAAGGACCGCCGCGGAGAGAACGGCGCAAATGGTGGTGACGGCAGCGGCGATGGATCGGGTATCGACATTCCCGAAGGCGAGGCCGTCGCGCCGGATGATTTGCCCGGGCTGGTCGGCTGGTTCAAGGCCGATGCGCTGAGCGGTCTCTCCGGCGATGATCCCGTGGCGCACTGGCCCGATTCGAGCGCACGCGGCAACCATGCCATACAGGACGAGGAGGACGCGCAGCCTGTCTTCCAGCCGGGCGTCATCAACGGGCTGCCCGCCGTCCGCTTCAACGGTACCAGCCATCAGCTTTCCCTCCCGCACACCGCCTTTTCCGGCATGGAGACGCTTGAGGATTTCACCGCCATCACCCTTGTGCGCTGGGACGGGGGGACGACCGCCGGGATCATCGGCACCGGGCCGTCCAACGCCAACGCCGGCAATCTGCACCTTGAGGTAACTTCCGGTGGAGGCGACATGCGCATCCGCATCGGCGCGGTGGACAGCATCCGCGTCTCCGCGCTCCTCGAGCCGGGCGCATGGGCCATGATCGGTGCCTCGCAGTTGACCGACGGCGACGAGCCTGCGGCCCGCCTTTACCACAACGGATCGATCGCGGGGTCTCGCTTCGAGGATCCGGGTACGGTGGACCTCGCGGAATACGGTGGATTCTTCATCGGCAATTCCCACAGCTCTTCGCGCCATTTCGACGGTTATATCGCCGAGGTTATTCTCTTCAACCGTGCCCTGCCGACCGACCAGCGGCGCGGCATCGAGCATTACCTCTTTGAGAAATACGACCTTGCGAACCTGCCGGAGGCGGCTCCGCCGCTTTTGCCGGGTGCGTCCCTGCACACGAACTTCCGGATCAGTGCGGCTGGTGAACCGCTCCTGCTCACCCGTTCCGACGGTTCGCGCGCCGATGAAGTCGGACCGGTGGCAGTGCCACGCGACGCCGCCTACGGCCGCTCTCCGGACGGAACGGGCGCGTGGTATTTCTTTGCCGACCCGAGCCCCGGGCAACCAAACCTTGCTACGACCTATTCCGCTCCGCTTGAGCCGCCGGAGTTTTCGCGTGAGCGCGGTTTCTACGAGGAGGCCTTCGCGCTCACGCTCTCCCACGCCGATCCGGAGGCGGAGATCTACTATTCGCTCAACGGCAGCCCGCCTTCGGAAACGGACGGCATCCGCTACACCGGCCCGATCACCGTTGACACGACCACGGTTGTGCGGGCCGTAGCCAAGCGGGAAGGTGCCCTGCCGGTGCATCATGTGATGACGCACAGCTACCTCTTCCTCGACGATGTCATCATCCAGCCGGACGATCCCGCGGTCTTGGGCTTTCCCGCCCTATGGGGCAACTGGACCGCTGTACACTACGGCATGAACCCCGAAGTCACGCAGGATCCGGCCTACGCCCCGCTTATGAGGGAGGCGCTCGAAAGCATTCCGTCGATATCGCTGGTCATCGACATGGACGATATGTTCGATCCGGAGCACGGAATTTACCCCAACCGCCTCCGCAAGGGCTTTGCATGGGAGCGCCCTGTCTCCTTCGAGCTGATACATCCCGAAGCCGATCAGCCCGGTTTTCAGATCAACGCTGGGGTGCGCTCCCAGGGCGGTGCCAGCCGCCGCATCGAGCGCACACCGAAGGCATCGCTGCGACTGCTCTTCAAAAGCGAATACGAAGCCCGTCGTCTTGAGTTTCCCTTCTTCCTCTCCAGTGGATCGGCGATGGACGATTTCAATACCATCACGCTGCGCGCAGAATACAACAACGAGTGGCTTCACCCCAATGGTATCGGCGGAGGCGATCAGCGCAGCCGCGGGCAATACGTGCGCGATCAGTTCATCCGCCAGTCGCAGATTGACATGACCGGATACGGCTCCCACAGCAACCATGCCCATCTCTATATCAACGGCGTCTACTGGGGCCTCTACAATCCGTCGGAGCGCATCGACGCCGCCTTTGCCGCAAACTATTTCGGTGGTGAGCGCGAAGACTGGGATGCGATTACGCACGGAGGCGTGCGCGACGGTAACCGTCAGGCATGGGATGCCATGCGGGCCATCGCTGGCGGCGGACTCGCTTCCATGGAGAGCTACGAGGCCATCAAGGCATACCTCGATGTGCCGCAGTACACCGACTACATGATCGTCAACCTGTGGGCGGGTATGCACGACTGGCCGCACAACAACTGGAATGCCGTGCGCAGACGCGAGGAAGGGGCAGGGTTCATGTTCTTCTGCTGGGACTCGGAGCGCTCCATGGAAGGTCTTCACGACAACCGGCTCTCCGACGGGCGCGACGCCGCGCAGTTCTTTGCCGCACTGCGGGCCAACACTGAATACCGCCTTCTCTTCGCCGACCACGTGCACCGGCACTTCTTCAACGACGGAGCGCTCACCCCCGCCCGCACCATTGAACGCTACGGCCGCCTCGCGGACCGGGTCGAAACAGCCGTCATCGCGGAGTCTGCGCGGTGGGGCAGTTACCGCCGCGACAAGCATCCCGTTACCGGTCCCTTCGGTCGCCTCTACACGAAAAATGATTTCTGGATACCGGAACGCGACCGTTTGCTGAATGATTATCTGCCGCAACGCACCGGTATTGTGCTCAACCATTTCCGCAACGCCGGTCTCTACCCGCAGACTGCCGCACCGGCTTTCGAACCGCATGGGGCGACATTTATCGGCAGCGGCGGAGTCGCCCTTAGCGCGCCGCAAGGAACCGTTTATTTCACAACGGACGGCACCGACCCGCGCGTGTACGGCAGCGGAGCGGTTTCGCCGTCGGCGGTTGCGGCTGACGGAGAGGTTACCGTCGAAACCGACGCGGTGCTGAAGGCCCGTGTCCTGCACAACGGGCAGTGGAGCGCCCTCAATGAGGCCGCCTACACGGTGGCGCCGCTTGTGCCGCACCCGCTCGCCGACGGGCCCTACTCATTCAGCTACTGGGGTCCCGAGTCTCCCGCCGGAACATACCCGGACAACATGATTTTCGAGCAGACCTCCGGAGGCGATCCCGGCCTTACTGAAGAGATGGACGGGTATTGGACGCTTCCCTACGACCTCACCAGCCGCAGCCGTGTGAACGGCCTTGGGGCGCAGGGTGTGTCGTTCATCAACACCGCCAACGCGCAGGCTGTTGATGGCGCGGGCTATCTCGGCACCGCGCGGCTCGCCCTCGACGCCACGGGCGAGAGCGGGGTGCGTGTTCAGTGGACGGCGGGCACCGTGACCCCGAACGACCGCGTCTATGCGCTGCGCCTGCAATACCGCGTGGGCGCGTCCGGTCCGTTTTTCGACGTTCCGGATGAGCAGGGCATGCCCATTGAATATCTCCGCCACGAAGAGGCGGGCCACAACACCGCCTTCGGTCCGGTGCTTCTGCCGCAGGCCGTCGACGGGCAGCCGTACGTCGAGCTGCGGTGGAAATACCACCATGTTCTGGGCGACTCCGGCCCGCGCGCGGAGATTCGCCTCGGCGACGTTATCGTGGCCTCCGGCGAGCCGCAGGGTGCCGCCGGTCTGGTCTTCGATGCACACCCGCCGGAATGGGGTCAGAGCGGGGACTTGCCGTCTGTCATCGTGCGCGCCGTCGATGCTCAGGGGATCTCCGATACCGCCTTCACGGGGCAGATAACCCTCACACTCATGGGCGACGGAGAGATGTCCGGCCCCGCGACGGTGTCGGCCGTCGACGGCACGGCGGTTCTCGACGGGCTGTCGGTCGACGGGGCGGGGGAGTTTTCCCTTTCCGCCTCTGCGGAGGGCTTGCCCTCGGCGCAATCCGTTCCTTTTCGGCTCGTGCGCGTGACCGAACTCGTTATGCCGCGCTACATCCAGGGCGATCAGGATGCGGACAACGATAACAACGACCGGGTGCCCTTTGCTTTCCGACTGCGTTTGGAGGGCCTTCTGCCCAATGCTGTCTACCGCTATGGCAACCGCGTTGTCACCCCCGACGATCCGCCGACACAGAACGGCGCGGGCAATGCCATACTCATCACCGGAGAATCCACGGACTGGATACGCAACACCGATTCGCCCCGTTTCCGTGTCGGCGATCTCGGCAGCCGGCACCTCACCTTCACCACCGATGCGGAGGGCGCGCACACGGCGTGGTTCGTCACCGAGCCCACGGGTAACGCCCGCTTCACGCCGGGTAACACTGTGTTTATGCGTCTGCTCCTCAACGACGGCGCCGGCGGTGAAGAGTATTTTCACTACCTCACCGCGCCGAGCCCGGTCACGGTGATTCCGTTTGGGCCGGAGCCGGGCGGGGGCAGCGGTGTGATCGGTGAATCGTCCGCGCCGTCCCGCAACTTCATCGTCCTCTACGACAACGCGGATGGCACCGGGCGGCCGCTCGCGGCGGTGCCCGTCGAGATCACCGGCAGCGGCACGGACGACCGTTACGTGGCGTTCTACGATGAAATCGTGGCGACAAAAAACGGCTACTGGGGCGCGCTCCTTCCGAACGATCTGTCCGGGGGGCTCCGGCGGATCGAGGAACGCTCGCTCGCCGACGGATCGCTCCTCGGCGTTCGGACGGAAGGCGGCGGTTTTCCGGGCACCGTCAACCCTTCGGGCGGCCGTGAACCGCTCTTCCTCGACGAGCTGTCGAACGAAGCGGATCCGTGGTTTATTCCCGGAGGTTCCGCCCTGTGGACCGTGGATGCCAACTGGACCTCCGGCACCTACCCGGACGGCGCCGGTGCGGTCGCCCGCATCGGGACCGCTTCGCTCGACGACCGCAATGTCGAACTCGGCGCACCCGTGACGGTGGGCGTGCTTTCCGTCGACAACGCTTCGAGCCCGTTCCGGAACCGTATCCGAGATACGGGTACGGGCAATGGACTTCGCTTTGATACTTCCTCTGGCGCAGCGATGCTCTCCGTCGATGGCGATGGCGAAGGATTCGTCGAGTTTGATATCGATGCAGGCGCCTTTCTCGCGGCGGATCTTGCCGTTGATGTGATGAACATTGTCGGCGATCCGGAGTACGGGGCCTTACGCCTGCGGCGGGATTGGTCGGGTCCGGGCGGCATCGTCAAGGTGGGCGATGGTGTGCTCTCGCTCACCGGAGGCGGAAAGACGTTCACCGGTCCGCTTACCGTGAACCAAGGCGTCGTGCGCGTGACCGATCCGGCCGCGCCCGCACTGGCGTCGAAAGTCGAGGTCAACCCCGGCGGCCAGTTGCGGCTGGTTTCAGGCGGCGGTTCGCTGCATGAACCGCGCGAATACACCCTCGGCGCGGGTGCAGTCCTTCTCGACAGCGCCGGGCGGGGCGGAGACGTCCCGGTCGGTGAGGAAGAGGGAATTCTCGGTGCCCTGCGTATGGACCCGGGTTCCAATGACAATGTGTCTGTGATGACCAACGGGCTGCACTTTGCGGGTCCTTCCAGTCTTCATGTCGACGGCACGCGCAACCACCTTCAGATCGCGGGAGCGATGACGGGTGAACACGGCTTTTCGAAGTCGGGAGGCGGCACGCTGGAACTCCTCGCCCCGAACGGAGACTACACGGCGCCGGTCTCCCTCTTGCGGGGACGTTTGCTCCTGCAGGGCGGTCTTGGGTCGCCCGTCACACTTGAAACGGATACAGTCCTCGGCGGTCACGGTGCGGCAGGTCCGCTCAGCGGCACGGGAGAGATCGCGCTCGACGGGACGATTCTTACGGTGCCTTCTCTGTCGGGACTTCACTATAGTTTCGGGTTCTCCCGTGAAGGGTCTCCGCTTTGGGAGAACGAGGCCGCCGCCGGAAACGCTGTCCTGCGGTTGACCGGAGCAGTTCCGTTTGAGGCGCCGTTGTCGCTTTTCAATCGTATCGATGTTTTTATCGCGCGCGCAGATCTTCTGCCCGGAGAGCGTTACCGGGGGGCGTTTTTCACGACCGGCGATTACGATCTTGAGTCGGCTGTTTCGAATGCCCGCCTGGTTGTCCACCACCTTGATCACGACGGTGAAGTACATTTTGGAGAGCACGCCTACGCGCCCTATTCGGGGGCGGTTTCGCTGCACGTTGTTCAGGAAACCGCGGACTTCGCCGACGGTGCCGCGGATGGTCGTGTCGTTGAGATTCGCATTGGCACGGATGCGGAGTCCTTTGAGGAGTGGAAAGCGCTGATGTTTCCCGATCCGGAGGAAGCGGCTGATCCAACGGTATCCGGGCCACTGGCCGATCCGCTGCGTTCGGGTCTCGCCAACCTCGTCCGGCACGCCTTCGGCTTGGGTCTCAGTGATCCGCCCGACGGTCGGTTGCCATACCTTGAACACGATGATTCATTCTTAAGGTTTGTCTTTCCGGAGCACGCGTTTCCGCCCGACGTCGCCATCGTGGTGGATGCTTCTACAAATCTCGACGATTGGAGCACGGTTGTCTTCGATTCACGGGCCGACTCCCTGCAAACCGACGGCTTAAGCCATCCCTTCGTCGCCCTGTCGCCGGACCTTGCTCCCAAAGTCTTTCTACGCCTGCGTGTAAAGTGGCTCCCCATTCAAGACTGAGCCCTGTCTAGCTTTATGCGGAAGATTTGTGGCCGCCTTTCGATTCGGCGGTAGAGTCCTGTTCCTCTATTTTTTTCTTCGAGGTCGATCCGACGAAGATCTTCACCTCGGCGTCCTGTCCGTCGAGGAGCTTCATCGCTTTGCGCAACGCTTTGGAGGTCGAGAGTGTCGGATTGGAGGGCACGTCGGCGAAAATGTTATCGCGGCCGATCGTTTCGGCGATGCCGCTGCGGAGGAAAATCTCCACGGCCTCGCGCCGCGCTTCGCTGATGAGCAGCACGCGGTCCTGCTCGTGCATGAGTTTGCAGAGTTCCTCAAGGGCCATCACACTCGTGGCGTCAAGGTGGTGAGCATGCCGCATTTTCAGGATGACGACTTTGAGGTTCGGGTCCTCGCACACCCGGCGCATCTGTTCGTAGAAGAGTTCCGCCGCACCGAAGAAAAGTTCGCCCTCAACATGAAGAATGGAGACTTCCGGACGGGCGCGCTTTTGCTTTGCCTCAAGCGCCGTCAGCTCGCCTTCCGGGTTGAAGCCGTATTCGAGCATCTCGGGTTCCGAGACCTTGCGCAGAAAGAGCACGATGGATACGGCTACGCCAAGGTAGATCGCGGTGTCGAGTGCAAGCAATAGCGCGGCGCTCATCGTCGCGAGGAAGACAATGAGGTCCGACCGCGTCGCCTTTGTAACGATCCGAATCTGGTGCTTGGAGATCAGCGAAAGGCCGATGGCGATGACGAGGACGGCGAGGGCGGGCCGCGGAATGTAGTCGATAAATCCGCTTAGGGTGATGAGAAGGAAGCCCACCAGAGCGGCGGCGACAAGGTTGGCGAAGGGTGTTTTGCTGCCGCTGCGGAAGTTGAGGCTGGAGCGGGTGAGTGAGGCCGAGGCCGACATTCCTCCGGCCAAGCCGCAGCCGATATTGGCCATGCCGAGGGCGAACATCTCTTGGTTGGGCTTGAAGCGGGTGCCCGAGCGCGCCGCCAGCGACTTGCCGATTGAACAGGCTTCAAGCGTGGTGAGGAGGGCGAGCGCGAGGGCCGCGCTCGCAAGCGTTTGCACGATCTCGAAATTGACGGCGATGGAGGCGAACCGGAATTCTTCGAGGCGCAGGCTTTCGAGTGTTTCCACCTCCCATCCGAACTGCGCAAAGCCATGCGCCGCCGCCGACATGAGAAGGAGCGTGAGCGCGACGTTCGGAAGCTTGGGAATCGCCCGTTGCAGGCCGAAGTAGACACCCGCCGTGAGCAGCGCGATGGCGAGGGCGGGGAGCTGCGTGTTTCCAAGGTTGGCCGCCGTGCGGTAGACCACTTCGAAGAACGACGCCGACGATTGGATGGTGTACCCGAGCGCGGAACGCACTTGGTTGGCAATAATCAGCAGAGCCGCCGCCGTGATGTAGCCGGTGATGACCGTGCGCGAGACATACTGGATCAGCCGCGCAACCTTGAGGTAGGACCCCAGAACGAGAAAGATCCCCGCAAGCAGGACCAGCAGCGGAACTGCCACGAGCATGACAGGCCCCTCCATATACAGGCTCAGGAACGCCCCGAGGATGAGGACGGCGGTGGCGTTGGAGGGGCCGAACGAATTGTAGGGCGAACTTGCGAAGAGCGGCCCGATCAGCGAAGCCGCGATAAAACTCAGGATGCCGTACTGGATCGGCAGCCCGGCGATCATCGCATACGCCATCCCCTGCGGAAAGGCGAGCAGCGCCACATTCGCCCCCGCGCGAAGGTCCGACCCGAACAGCGCCTTCGAATACCCCCGGAAGTAGCGCCGCACAGGGAAGAAATCCAGTTCATTGAATTCCCTGACTTCTTTGAAAATACGTTTGGCGGCTCGGCTCGTTCTCACTCGGCAAGCCACTAACCGCAGTTTATATGCCCCTCGGACTCAAGACTAAATCCCGCCCCCCCCGAAAACGCATTGCCTATGCAAGATTACCGCAAGGTTCTTTGATGTGGTCGGGAGGAGGG
>JAFIGH010000118.1 GCA_020831525.1 Opitutales bacterium | reverse complement strand
TGTGCTAACTCTCTCACCCCTGCACTCTTGAATCTCTCTTTTCATAGGCGGTGTCCCGGAGGGGAGTATGGAAAGGGCCGCGTTTTCCTGGACGCGCAGTCCGCTCCGTTGTGTCCGTGGTCGAAAAATACCGTTGGGCAGGGACGGTATAAAAAGTTCGGTTTCGGTTTCGGGTTGTCCCTGCGCGGCGGGCAACCCGGTCTTCGAGTCGACGGAGGCGAGGCTCCGTCGCTACGCAGCGAATCTTCCCGCAGAGATTCGACGGGGGCCAAACCCCACCAGCCACGGTCGGCTACATCGCTTCCCATCCGCCGCCGAGGGCTTTGAAGAGCGTGGCGGTGGCGGAGCGCTGGTCGCGGAGGGCGTCTTCGTAGGCGAGGCGGGCGTCGAGGAGGGCGCGCTGCGCGTCGAGCCGTTCAAGGAAGGAAATAAAGCCTTCATCGTAGCGGATTTCCGCCAGTTCCTCCGTGCGCTCGAGGGCGGCGACGAGCCGGCGTGTGGCTTCGACCCGCTGCCCGCTGGTTTCGAAGAGTGCAAGGGCGTCGCGGGCTTCGTTGAAAGCAAGCCGCACGACAAGACCGTACTGCCCTTGCGCCTGAAGCGCGCGGGCCTCCGCCGTCTCCACGCGGGCGCGGTTGCGGCCGAAGTCCCAGAGATTGCCGCCGAAGCCGCCCGCGAGCCGCCAGGTTTCGGTGCCGTCCGAAAACAAGTCGCCCGCCGAAGTCGCCGCCGTGCCGAGCAAAGCGGAGAGATTGAGCCGCGGCAGCCGGGCCGCTTCCGCCACCCCGATGCCGGCGGTGGCGGCGTGCAGGGCGGCCTCCGCCGCACGGACATCGGGCCGGCGTTCGAGCAGCTCCGAAGGCAGGTAGGCGGGGACGGATTCCGGCACGCCGGGCTTCGCGGTCTCGGCGCGGGCATCCCACTCGCGGGTTTCCTCCCAGAGCGCGGCGGGCTCGAGGCCGGTGAGGACCGAAAGCGCACCTTCGAGCACACGCACCCGTTGCTCCCGCGCGGGGAGCGCCGCGCGGGCAAACTCCCATTCGGAGAGCGCCTGCTGCAGGGCCAATTCGTCGATGTCGCCGCCCTCGCGGCGGATCTCCTGCAAGCGGAGCGTCTCCGCACGGGACTCCACGGTATCGCGGGCGATGGCCAGTTGGTTGCGCGCCGCTCGCCAATCGAAATAGGTCGTCACGACATCGGCGGCGACGTTCAGCCGCACGGCGTCGCGGGCGTAGTGGCTCTCGCGCAGCAAAGCCTCCGCCCCTTCGCGCTCGCGGGCGAGACGGCCCCACAGGTCGACCTCGTAGCTGAGCATTCCCGATACGGAGAAAAGGTTGGTGGTCGTGGAGCCGGCTTCGGGAATGCCCAGCGCCGCGCCCGGCCGACGTTCGCGCGAGGCATCGGCCTGGGCGTCGAGGCTCGGCCAACGGTCCGCGCGGGCGAGGCCGAGGCGTGCCCGCGCTTCTTCCACGCGCGCCGCCTGTATTTGGATCTCCAAGTTGTCGTCGAGGGCGCGCGCCACGAGTTCGTCGAGAAAGGGATCGCCGAAGCCGCGCCACCACTCGGAGAGATCCGCGTCTGACGCGGTATCGAGAATTTCATTCTCCGGCCAGTCCGCAGGCACGGCGATCTCCGGGCGTTTGTGGTCGGGCCCCGTCGTGCATCCGGCGAGGGCACTGAGGATGAGAACCGCGAGAGCGCGTTGTATCTGTGAAGTGTGTGTCATTGCGTTTTTGCTTGGGTACGGGACTTGCGCTCGCGCTGCCACGTGGCGATGTTTGACAAGAGTTTGTAGAAGAGGGCGACGAACGGCAGGGCGAGCGTGCTCGCGACAATCATGCCGCCGACGACGACCGTCCCGATCTCCTGACGGCTGGCCGCGCCCGCGCCGGTCGCGAAGAGCAGCGGCAGGCTGCCGATGATGAAGGTGAGCGCCGTCATCATGATCGGGCGGAAACGCTGCTGCGCCGAGGTCACGGCGGCCTCGTAAGCACTCATCCCCGCTTTGCGGTTTTGTGCCGCGAACTCGACGATAAGGATGGCGTTTTTCGCCGCGAGCCCGATAAGCACGAGCAGCCCGACCTGGAAGTAGATGTCGTTGGGGAATCCGCGCAGAAAGGAGAACGCCGCCGCACCGAGAACCCCGAAAGGAACGGCGGAGGCCACCGCCAACGGCAGCGTCCACCGCTCGTATTGCGCGGCGAGAATGAGGAACACCATAAGCAAACCGAGCCCGAAGGCGGCCCCGCCCGCACCGGCGGCAACATCCAGTTGGTAGGCTTCTCCAATCCAACCGAGGAGCGTGTCGGCCTCCGTGTCGATCTCCGCGGCAACCGCCTCCATGGCTTCCTTCGCCTGTCCGGTCGTGAAGCCGGGCGCGGGGTCCGCCGTCAGACGCGCCGCCGGAAAGAGATTGAAACGATTGAGCACATCCGCGCCGCTCACGCGTTCCAGCGTGACGAGCGAACCCAGCGGAGTCATCTCCCCTGTTGCGGAACGGACGAAAACCTTGTCTAGATCCTCCGGTTGCATGCGGAAGTCCGCTTCCGACTGGAGATTCACCTGCCAGAGGCGTCCAGCATAGGTAAAGTCGTTCACATAGAGCGAGCCGAACGTGCTGCGCATCGCCTCGAAAACCTGCGGAATCGCCACGTCCATGGCCTTTGCCTTCTCGCGGTCCACCTCGGCATGATAACGCGGAATCGACGTGTCCAGCGTCGTGCGCACATTCATCAGTTCCGGACGGGCCGACGCCTTCTCGACAAAGCGGCCCGCGATGGCTTCTATCTCTCCGGTCGTCGCCCCGCCCCGCACTTGCAGGTAGCCCTCGACACCGCCCGTGAGCGAAAGGCCTTGAATCGGCGGCGGGACGAAAGCGATAACAAAACCGTCGGGCATACCCATGCCCATTCCCATCACCTTGTTCGCCACCGAGGCAGCGTCCTGGCCGCGGCCCGTGCGCTCACGCCAGTCCGTGAGATTGAGAAAGCCGAGTCCCGTATTGGTGCGCAGGGACATGGAGAAGATATCGAATCCAGCGAAGGCGGCGAAGTCGGACACCTCCTCAATCTGCAGAATCTGTTCGGTGAGAGCGTCCCGCATTGCCTCCGTGCGGTTGAGGGAGGATGCCGGGGGCAACTGATAGACCGCAAGGGCCACACCCTGATCCTCCTGCGGGACCAGCCCGGACGGCATGCGGTTGAGGATAAAGAGCGCTGCACCGATAACGAGAGCGAACGCAACGAGGCCGAGCGGCCAGAAGCGGAGGATAGTGCGCACACCGAAGACGAAGGTGCCGGTCACCCAGTTGAAACCGCGGTTGAAGAGACGGAACGGCGCGGGCACCGCCTTGGGCTCGCGGTCGAGCAGCGCGGCGCACATCGCCGGGGTGAGGGTCAGGGCGACGATGCCCGAAACGACGACGGAGACCGCGATCGTCACGGCGAACTGCCGGTACAACTCGCCCGTGAGCCCGCCGAGGAATGTCACCGGCGCGAAAACCGCGACAAGGACAAGGGTCGAGGAAATGACCGCACCTGTCACCTGGCCCATCGTTTCCACCGCCGCTTCGCGGGCCTTGAGACCCTTCTCATGCATGAGGCGTTCGACGTTCTCCATGACGATGATGGCGTTGTCGACGACGATGCCGATGGAAAGAACGAGCCCGAAAAGGGTGAGCAAATTGACGGAGAAGCCGAAGAACTGCATCCCCGCGAACGTTCCGATGAGTGAAACCGGAATGGCCGCCACCGGAATGAGTGTGGCACGCAGGTGCTGCAGAAAGACAAAGGTGACCAACACGACAAGCCCCGTGGCGATAAGCAGGGTAATGAAAACCTCCCGGATGGACACCTCGACAAACTCTGTCGTGTCGTAGGGGATGGCGTATTCCATTCCGGCGGGAAACCGCTGCTCGATGTCGCGGAAGGCCGCGTGAACGGCTTCCGCCGTCTCCAGTGCATTGGCCCCGGGTTCGAGAAAAACGCCGACGGGAACGCTCGGCTCGCCGTTGTAGGTCGCCGAGAACGAGTAATTTTGCGCGCCGAGTTCCGCGCGCGCCACGTCGCCGAGCCGGAGCGTGCTGCCGTCGTCGAGGGAACGGAGAATGATGTTCTCGAACTCCTCCGGCATGGAGAGCTGCCCGCGTGTCGTCACGGCGTAGGTAAACGGCTGCCCCTCAGCCACCGGATCCGCACCGATGCGACCGGCCGCGAACTGCGCGTTCTGCTCGCGCACCGCCGCCGCGACATCGCCCGGTGTGAGCCCGAACTCCGCAAGTTTGTCCGGACGCAGCCAGATGCGCATAGAAAAGTCCTGCGGCACAAAAAGCGACGCGTTGCCCACGCCGGGAATGCGCGCCAGCTCGTCGATTATATTCAGCAGCGCGAAGTTGCTGATTTCCACCGGGGTCATGGTGGATGAACTGAGCACGGGCACCATGAGGATGTTTGTCGAACGGGCTTCCACCCGCACACCCAGCTCACGGACGATTTGCGGCATGCGCGGCAATGCGGCCTGCACGCGGTTGTTGACGTTGATCGCCGCTTGGTCGGGGTCCGTCCCCATGGCAAAGGAAACCGTCACCATGAGCATGCCCGCGTCGGTGCTCGTCGACTCCATGTAGATCATGTCGTCGACGCCGTTGATTTCCTGCTCAAGCGGCGCGGCCACCGACTCTGCCAGCACCTCCGCGCTCGCCCCGGGGAAGGTCGCCTGCACAACAACCTGCGGAGGGACGACATCCGGATACTGCTCCACGGGCAGATTGATCAGCGCGGCGAAGCCCGCGATGACGATAACAATGGAGATGACCGATGAGAAAATCGGCCGGTCGATAAAAAAGCGGAACATGGCTTTACTCCCCGTCCTTGAATTGTGGCGACACCGTCATCCCCGGATGCAGATTCACGAGGCCGCTGACAACGATGCGGTCGCCGGATTCCAAACCTTCGAGAACGACCTGCTTTCCGTCCACGACCGGTCCCAGCCGCACATTGCGGGCTTCCACCGTGTCGTCGGATTTCACGACGAAGATACGCGGCCCCTCCCGCCCTTGGATGACGGCGGGCGGCGGCACGGGAAAGACATCCTCTAGCTGCTGCAGCGACAGCCGCACCCGGACGAACTGCCCGGGGACGAGGTCGCCGTCCGGGTTGTCGAAGAGCGCGCGTGCCTGCACGGAACCGGTGCGCGCGTCCACCGTGCTGTCCGTGAAGTCGACGACGCCTTCGCGGCCGTAGTCCCGGCCGTCGGGCAGGACCATTCGCACCGCATACCGGTGATCGCCGCCGGGGTCCACCATGGCGCGGCGCGCCGTGCGGTGCGTCACCGCATCACGCTCCGGCAGGGCAAAGCGCACCTGCACCGGATCCTGCTGGACGATGGTGGTCAGGAGTGTGCCCCGTTCGATGAGACTGCCTTCAGGCAACGATTCGAGGCCGGTCGGACCCGCTGCAGGCGCCTTCACGACCGTGTAGTCCAAATTCAACCGCGCCTCCTCGACCCGTGCCTCGGCGAGCGCGAGACGGGCCTGTGCCAGTTCGTCTTCCGCCTGCGCGCGGTCGCGCTCGCGGTCGCTCACGGCGTTCTGCTCATGCAGTCCCGAGATACGCCGCCACTCGCGCGCCGCCTGCCCCGCCGCCGCACGGGCGTTGGCCAGATCCGCTTCCGCCGCGCGCAGGGCGATTTCGTACGGCTCGCGCTCGATGCGGAAGAGAGGCGCGCCTTTCTCGACGTATTGCCCCTCGGAGTACAAACGCTCTTCCAATATGCCGCCCGCGCGGGCACGCACCTGCACCTCCCGCAGTCCGCGGACACGACCGGCGTAGGTCACTTCCACGTCGACGTTCTCCGGCTGCACAGCGACCGCCACAACCGGCGGCGGCGGCATCTCTCCATGGGCATTTCCGTCCGCGCCGTCGCTCCCGCCGCACGCCGTCAGCGCAAGGGCGGCCAGCCCGGCCGAGACCGGCAGCAAGGCGCGCGATAAAAGTGTCTCGTTTTTCTTTGGTTTCATTAGTCAGTCTATGTCAAGGTTCTCTGGAAAGGTCACTTCACGGCCGATCCGGTAAACACACCGCTCATGAGCAGATCGATTATATCATCGGCCTGACGATCAAACGGAATCTTCCGCGTTGAAAAATGGTTTGTAAATATCGTTCCGTAAAGACAGTCACCGATCACGTTCATGACACGCTCCGGCGGGACGTCGCGGATGATCCCCCGCTCGATTCCCTGCTTGATGAAAGCCACGCGCCGGTCGTAATTGCGGTCGCGGTACACAAAATAGGTGGCCTGCTCGCGGTCGCGGAACTCCGCCCGCTCGATGATCAGCAACTCCACCAAATCCGGGTTCTCATCGAAAAACCCGAGGTAGGCGTGAACCGCACGCTTCATGTGCTCCACGGGATCGTCCACGCCCGCCGTCGCCGCGTCCACCCGCTCCACCAGCGCGCGAATCCCCGCGTCCACCGCCCCGAAAAACAAGGCCTCCTTGCTCTCGAAATAACGGTAAACCGTCCCCTTCCCCACTCCCAACCGGTCCGCCACCACCTGCACGTCCGCCTGCCGGTAGCCCGCCGCCGCAAACACATGCGTCGCCGCGGCAAGGATTTCTTCCCGCCGCCGCGCCGCCAGATCCGCGTCGCGCGGACGCCCCGGCCCTCGCTTTTTCATCTTCATTTGCATCCCACAATTACCGGACGGACGCGTCCGTCAACACAAAACCGGTAAAATCATCCGGTTTTCCGCACGCCCCCTCCGGCATCCCGCGGCTCCCCCGGCCTCCGCCTTCCCTCACGCAAACGGAGTCCGGGCTCTACCTGTGGTTCAGCGCGCAAGCCGGCGGGATCGCTGCGGAAGGGCCGCAATTTCGCGATCCCAAGACAAAACTGTGCGCAGCGCCTTTGTGGTTCAAAAGTCCGCATATAGAGCCTGTCCCACAGCCACAATCGGCTGAACGGCGAAATCGGCCAGACGCACGCGCCCGCGCGCATCGGCTTCGGGGTGCTTTTCGAGCGCAATCTCGATGGCCTGTTGTTCCATGCAGCTTGATCGCAGGATCCATGCGACTTCGTCGATCTATTCGGTGAAGCGACGGTAATCGGCTATGGCGATGACTTCAATTGGGGCTGGACTCAGGAGCAGTTGGGAGGCAAATTTAAGGCGAATCGGTTCCTTGTTTTGTTTCACACCCAAATTATGCGGACCGATTATCGGCCGGGGAGAAACTCCCCGCCCCGGCTTATTTTTGTATTGGAAATTACTGTAAATCAGCCGCTTGTGGCTGTGGGACAGGCTCTAACTATGACCGAAGTAAGCCATCCAGGAGTCTATATTGAAGAGGTTCCCAGTGGGAACCGGACCATCACCGGTGTTTCGACATCAATCACGGCCTTCATTGGCCGGACTGCCAAAGGTCCCGTAGACCGCGCCACCCGCATCACCAACTACGGAAGTTTCGAAAAACAATTCGGCGGCTTGTGGCAACACAGTCCACTGAGTTATGCGGTGCGGCAATTCTTCCAAAACGGCGGGGCCGATGCCGTGATCGTGCGTATCGCCAACACCCTCGGAGCCCCTGCCACCATTGACCTGAACGCAGGCGACGAAACCATCTCCCTTGAAGCAGCAATGCCCGGCCCGTCCGGGCATTTTTTGCGTCTGGGGGTTAGTACCGAGGATGCCGATACACTGCTCACCGTATCCGAGTATACCCGTACGCGGAACGGGGATGAGATCCTGGTGCGGGAGGAGGTTTATTCTGGCAGCGATGGCGCTTCGCTTGAGACTGCGCTCGCTGCCGCGGTTGACGCCAACACTGCGATGGTAAGGACAGCCGAAGGCAGCGACGGGTGGGTAACGCTCCCGGATAACCTGACAGCGACAGACCTCACCGGCGGGACCCCCATCGCCCGTCCGGCCGCCGCCATACTGCCGAGTGCCGCAACCGACGAAACACCTGCGCTCACCATCGAGGCTTCGGACAACGGTGCTGAAGCCAACGACAACGCCATCTCCATTTACCACAGTAGGACAAGTCCAGACCATTTCACCATTGTCGCCGAGGAGCAACAAGCCAGCGGCGAATACACCGAACTCGGCAGGGTCGAGAACACCACCGCCGCCGAGTTGGATGCCAATTGGAAAAACGAAGATGAACCCACGGATTTTTTTGATCGCATATCGCTCGTCGACGATCATCCGCAGCTTAACAGCAGACCGCTCGCCGTGGAGCGTCGGCATTTCAGCGGTGGGACCGACGACGCTAAAGCATCCGCCAGCTTCTTGACGACTGGGCTTGCTGTAGCTGCGGCGAACCCCGGCAGTTGGGGTAACCGAATCAAACTCTCGGTGGACCATGAAACCTCCAACCCCGGAGACGATGCGCTTTTCAATCTGATAGTCGAAGCAACGGATAGCCAAGGGCGGTCCATCGCGAGCGAAGAGCACCGCAACCTCTCGGTGGATCCCGAGGCAGCCCGTTTTGTCACGACGGTCCTCCACCAAGCTTCGGCCCTAATCAGGATCGATGCCCGAGGCTTGGCCATTCCCCGCGTCGCGCCCGATGAGACCACCTCCCCCATCCGCCTCCACGGGGGATACGACGGCGGAGAAATCACAACCGCCAACATCACCGGCACCGGGATGCAGGGCAGCAAGAAAGGCCTCTACCTGCTGGAAGACACGGACCTCTTCAATATCATGGTAATCCCACCGCTCACTCCGGATACCGACGTTCCCGAGGCCCTTTGGACAGAGGCCCTCGCCTATTGCAAAAAACGCCGCGCCATCCTGATTATCGATCCGCCTGCGATTTGGCACAGCCCGGACGAGGCTATCAATGGTGTCGATGATATGTCTGACCTTCGTGATCCGAACTCGGTGCTCTACTTTCCACGTGTGCAAGCGGTCGATCCTTTGCGCGACAACATGCTGTCAACCTTTGTGCCGAGCGGCATCATGGCCGGACTGATGTCCCGCACCGATGCCGAGCGCGGCGTATGGAAAGCGCCTGCCGGGCCGGATGCCTGGCTCGTCGGGGTCAGTGCGTTCTCCTACGCTTTAATCGACGGCGAAGTCGGGCAGCTCAACCCGCTGGGCATTAACTGCCTCCAGGCCAAGCTAGCCTTCGGCCCCGTTGCCTGGGGAGGACGTACCCTCGTTGGTGCCGACCGCCTCGCATCGGAATGGAAATACCTGCCGGTCCGCCGCGTTGCTTTGATGATCCAAGAAAGCATCTATCGGGGCATGCAGTGGGCCGAGTTTGAACCGAACGACGCCGCACTCTGGCAACAGCTACGGCTCGCAGGCGACAACTTCATGAACCAACTCTACCGCCGGGGCGCTTTCCAAGGCTCCAGCCCCGACGAAGCCTACTTCGTCAAGTGCGATAGCGAAACCACCACACAGGCCGACATCGACCTTGGCATCGTCAACATGGACATCGGCTTCCGACCGCTGAAACCGGCTGAGTTCGTCGTCATCCGCATCCGTCAAATCGCCGGACAAAGCAAAGCATAATCCCTAAATACCAACCACTGTAATGGAACCCTCGAACCATGGCACCATTTCCCGCTAACTCCGAGTGCTTAGACCCCTACCGGAATTTCAAATCTCGAGTCAAATGGGACGGGCGCTACGTTGCTGGTATCAGCAAAGTTTCCGCCCTTAAGCGCAGCACAAATGTTGCCAAACACCGCGAAGGCGGCGACACAAGCACGAGTCGTAAGCTGCCCGACCGAACCGAGTTTGAACCCACACCATGCGCCGTCGCCTGCGTCATTGCCGTCAGGCGTAGCAGCGGATCTCGGTGAGTCCGGCGGAGGCGCCGCCGTGTGTTTCGTGGACGACGAGGCGGAGGCGGTCGGTGGTGACCGGGGTATAAAGGGCGTGGCGGCGGCGCACGCGGACGTTTTCGGATTCGCGCGCAAGCGGCGTCCATACGCCGTCGACCCATGCTTCCAAGACATAGCGGCAGCCGACATAGGGAGGCACATAAAAGGGGTTCTCCCAATGCGGTTCGGAGACGAGCTGGCCGGGAAAGGTCAGCTCGATGCTGCGGATTTCCTTTGCCTCCGTCCACCGCAGTTCGAGCCACTGCGGGAGCGCGGCGGCGGGATCGCTGAACCATGCGTGGGTGCGTTCGCGCGGGCGGGTGACGCCGGTGAGCACTTCGCCCGGACTGTAAACCGACTGTGCGGGCTCGAGGTTGAAGGCGAACTCCCCGGGGAGACGGATCCAATGGTAGCGGCCCGAGCCGATGACGGCTCCGCCCGTGATTCCGTATGGATGAGCGCCCGAATAGCGCCAGTGGACGTTTTCCGGACCCGACACTTCGAGGCGGTGGCAGCCGTCCGAAAGTCCGTCCAGCTCCGGCGCAAGCCAAAGGACGTCGTCGCAACCCGGCGGAACCGTGAGCCGGCCGCTCCAGCACACTTCGCCGTCTTCCCGGTCGTAGGCCCAGATGGAGTCGACTTTGCGGAGGATGACTGTCGCCTCGGCGGCGGCGGTAGCTTCGCTGTGGAGGTGGAGTCCGATGCGGTCCACGCGGCCCCCGGCAAGGTGCATCCATTGGCAGGGCTCGTCGGCGAGGGACCGTTTACGCCCGTAGGCGCGGCCCCAGTAGCTCGCGCGGAGGTTGCGGTCGACGTCGCGCTCCCACGCGCCCATCCCCGCAAAACGGAATTCCGAAGAGGCGGAAACCTCCGCCGCGCGGGCGAGATCGAGCGGATCTTCGTTGCGGTGGTTGGGCAGAAAGCACCCTTCGCGCAGGAGTGTTTGTTGAACTTCCCCGATCGACTTCTCAACGGCTTCGCCGGGCTCTGTACCCTGCCGCACGGAGACCGCCGCGAGGGTGCCCGCCGCCTGCCCCATGAGCCCGCAGGTGCCCATGACGCGCACGGTGCCCAAGGCGGCGTGGGTGACGGAGAGGTTCCGCCCGGCCATCATGAGGTTGGGGACGTCTTTTGAGATGAGCGTCCGCATGGGTATGCCGTAGGGGCCGATGTATTTGAGGGCGATTTCCTTCACCCGGTCGTCGTAGCCGAGGGCACTCGCGGGCTCGCTGGAGTCGGCAAGGAGCCCGCCCGGCGTGTGCAAGTCGATGAACCAGCCCCCGAAAGCGCACTCGTCGGAAAAAGCCTCGCGCCGCTGCAATTCGTTTTCGTTGAGGAAATGCAATCCCATTACCCTTCGGCTCTCGCGCTTGCCCGGCACCTGGCCGATGAATTCGAGGGCGTAGTTGCGGCAGCTTTCCATCGTCTTCGGGTCGCGGTTTTTCATCCAGTCCCAGACGCCAAGGGCGTGACGCGTGAGTTCGTGCCGGATGGCTTCGTTGTCGTGGATGGTGTCGAAGGGCACGCCGATCTCGATCCACCAGTAGCCGCCCTGCGGCTCGTTGGGCTTGCGCCCCTGCTCGTAGAAGAAGCTGGCGTCCTCGTATTGGATGGCCCAGTCCGGAGCGCGGAAGGGCGCGGGACGGCCGGTGTCGATACAGCGGAAGTGGATACTGCTGCCCATCGTGTCGGTGGAGGCCTCCGCCGTGGCGTGCACCTCTCCGGTCTCGGCATGGGACTCGCTGCCCATGCGCCATTCACAGCCCGCCAAGTGGGCAAGGAGGGCGTCGCCGGTGCAGTCGAGAAATCGTTTGCCTTCGATGCGGAGTTCGACTTCCGCGTTTGCCACGTAGGCGCGTACCGCCTTGATGCAGTCGCCCGCGTGGCAGGCGGGGCGCAGGAGGTAGCCCGGTTCGGATGTCGCCGGCGGCCATGCGGCGAGGGCGGAGAGCCCGCCCTCCCCCGACTCCATCTCCACGTCCTTGAGCGATGTGTTGAGGTGGAGGGTCAGGTTCGGCTCGCGCATGGCGATGTCGTAGAGCGACACGTCGAAGACGCTGTTGGTCCACCCGTTTTCGATGGGGTATAAATGGTTGGCGTTGCGCTCGGCATTGAGCGCCTCGCCGATGATACCCGTCTCCCGCGCATAGGGGTGGTGGCAAGCCGCGCCGTGCACCGTCACCCGGATTTCGCTCGAGGCGTTGCCCCCGAGGACCGGCCGGTCCTGGATGAGGCAAGTGGACGCTCCGTTCCGGGCGGCGGCCACAGCGGCGCAAAAGCCCGCCATTCCGCCGCCGCAAACAACAACATCGTAGGATTCATTCGTCTGTTTCATAAAGGGGTTTCTTCCGCGCTCTCTTCGCTGAGTTCGCGCGCCGCCGCGCGCATTCTGCCGAGAAGTCCGGGAACGGCGTCCGCTCCGATGTCACCCGAGAGCGCCAGACCGGCGACCGGCGGCGACCCCACCGGCACCGCGATGCTGTAGCCGCCCTCCGGTCGTTTGACGATAGCGTGACCTTCCCGGCGGACCTCTTCGAGGCGCGGCGCGAGGCGCTCCCGCTCCTCCGGAAAGTATTGCCGCACATGCGCCGGAGCGCAGTGGGCGAGAAGAAGCAGTCCGATGGAGGAGCGCTCGGCGGGATACCCGCCGTCGCGGCCTAGAGACTCCGACAGCGGCGTGCCCGGTAGATTGAAATACAGATAACTGACGGTGTGCCGCCACAGAACGCCGACCGCAACGATGCAGCCCAGTCCGTCCAGTGGCGGAAGGACCCGCATCGCACGGGCGGCCAGCCCCGAAGCGGAGAGACTCATGGCGGAGAGAGCGTGGATCCCCGGCCCCACCGCGTAGCTGCGGTCGGGATTGCGGCGCGCAAGACCAAGGTGCGCAAGCGTCCCAAGGTAGCGCTGCACGCGCGTGGGCGTCATCCCAAGCTCGCGCGCAAGTGCCCGCACCCGCACTCCGGTGCGGCGGCCGGCGACGGCGAAGAGCACTTCGATGCCCTCCATCACACTGCGGTTCGGTTGTGCCGGCAATCGATGCATTTGTCGCTAATAAAGTGACACCGGCGCACCGGTGTCAACCCGCGGCTACCGACCTTGCGCGGGCAGGGGAGGAAACGTGTGGAAAAAGCTTGAAGGTTATCAGGGGAAAGGTATAGCATGATCACATGAAATACAAAATCCGTGAAGAAACGCCGTGTATCGTGGAAGAGAGCGCGAATGTCGTCTCGGCGGACCCCCTTGCCGCGGTTGAGCGCGTGCGGCACGGGTTGCCGACGGGAGAATTCGACGCGCTGCGTGAGATGCTCGGGCTCACGGTCGAAGAGCTTGGGCGGAAGACCGGCCTGTCGGTGGCCACTCTCTCGCGCCGCCGCGCGCGGCGACAACCGCTCGACCGCGACCACAGCGACCGACTGGTGCGCTACGCGCGCCTCTACTGGCTAGCGGTCGATCTCTTCGAGGGCGACGAGGCAACGGCACGGGCATGGCTCAAACGTCCCGCCCCCGGTCTCGGCGGCGAGACGCCGCTGGATTTCGCGGAGACCGAGGTGGGGGCGCGAGAGGTTGAAGACTTGATCGGGCGGCTCGAACACGGGGTGTATGTCTGAATCCCCGGTCGGTCCGGTCGTCGCATGGCGTCTGGTGAAGGCGGTCCACGCCGCGTCGGCGTTCGACGGCGAGGGTTCCTTCCGCTTCGGCGGGCGCTGGAACAGCCGGGGCGTGCGGGTGGTCTACGCGAGTTCCTCGCTGGCGCTCGCCGCGCTCGAATTTCTTGTCCACCTCGATACCGCCGCGCCGGTGCCCCCGCTTGTGGTCTTCCGGATGTCCATCGAGGTCCGGGACATCGCTTCGGCCGCACCCGCGCCGGACTCCGGCAAAGCTTCCTTTCCACGGCTCGCGGAATCCCGCGCGACGGGTGACCGCTGGGCACGGGCGGGGGCGTCCGTCGTGCTGCGGGTTCCCAGCGCCGTGGTGCCGCTTGAGTCCAATTTCCTGCTCAGTCCCGCGCACCCCCGCTTCAGCGCCCTCAGAATTAGCCCGCCGCAGCCGTTCACCTATGATCCCCGCCTCGTCCGGGGCCGGTGACGCCATTGTCGCGGATGCGGAAAAAACCACATGCAATACATGAAAAGGCATTGCAAATCCGGGGGAACCCCCACTTCTTTCCCTGTGCTCCATTCATCGCAGATGCCTCCGCGGTTTGGCCGCGTCCTTCGGCGTTTCCAAGGTGTGCTCCTCCGGTTGAGCACACTGGCGGGTGTGGTTTCCATGAGCGCGGCTGAGCTGCCCGACACAGGTCTCTTCGACGACGCGGATGCCTTTCAGTCGTTTGCCGAACGCTCGCCCGAAGCGTGCCTCCAGTTTATTGCCGAGCACCGCGACAGCCTGACGGAGGCGGTTCACAAGGTCCATGCGGCGGTCTTCGCCTCAGTCGCGCACCGCACGCTCGGAGACTACGCGGCATCGCACGAAGCGGCCTCGCGCGCCGTGGGATCCGCCCGCGAGGGAGGCGACACCGTCCTCCGTGTGATGGCAAAACACGCACTCGCCGTCGCGACGTATCTGGAAGGCGGTATCGACGAGGCTTCGGGTATCGTCGACGCCGCCCTCACGCTGGCCGATTTCCACTTGCTCGAAGCGGAGAAGACGCCGCTGCTGAACCTTCTCGGCATCATAAACTGGCGGCGCGGCAACCTGCCGCGGGCCCTCGAGGTTTTCGAAGAGAGCACGCGCATCAACCGGGTCCACGGCACGCCCCGGCGCTTGCACGCGAATCTCTCCAACACGGGCATCATGCTCTACCGCATGGGCGAGTATGAGAAGTCGATCGACGTCTATGAAGAAGCCCTCCAAATCATCGAAGGCAAGGACATGCCGCTGCAGCGCGCCGCTGTGCTGAGCAATCTCGGCGAGTCCTACGTTGCGCTGGGCAACACCCGGCGCGGCGAGGAACTCATCCTTGAGAGCCTCGCTCTCGAACGCGAAATCGGAAATGAAAAGAACATCGCCCTCACTCTCTTCATTCTCGGCAAAATTGCCTCTGAGGAAGGCGAATGGGCGAAGGCGCGGCGCTACTACGACGAAGCGCTCGACCTGCAGCAAGGCCTGAAGACCGCGTGGGACGCCTCCACGACCATCCTCCACATCGCCCGCGATCTCGTTGCGCAAGGTCGATACGCGGAAGCGCTCGAGTTCATGGAGGAAGGTTTCGGCCACGCCAAAGCGATTCAGTCCCACACTCTCCTGCGCGACTATCACGCCGTGCGTGCGGACGCATTCGCGGGCTCGGATGAGCCGGGACTCGCCAAATACCACAAGTCGCTTGCCGGCCACTTCGACGCGCTCGCGCACGAACCCTCCGTCGATCCGCCGCCTCCCCCGGCCCTCGCCCGCGGACCCTCCGGGCTGACCGACGGTGCCTCGGGCCAGGCTGCCGCCGGCATTGACGCGAACTGGCTGCCGGTTCTCGAGCAGCCTGTCGGCTTTAGAATTCGTAGTTTGAAAGCGGTATTCGGGCTTTGATG
>JAFIGH010000117.1 GCA_020831525.1 Opitutales bacterium | reverse complement strand
ACACCACCCAATCCCATCGAACGGGTGGAACCTCGTAAGTCCGACAGGCTGCTAGCCTGACGGAGTGGGCTTCATTTGAATGTTCAGACAAGATTTTATTGCAGGAACGATGATATAAGTAGGTGCAGTTCCCTCATGCGGACGACGGGCGTGATAGGTCCCGCCTCCGCGGACTGCCAGCCAGCTTGCGACGAGTTCAGTCGACCAGAGGTCTCGCACCTATTGCTGCGCGGTTGGGCTTTCATAGTTACCGGGAGACTCGCGGAAGCCGGAGGGGCATGTGCTATTGCGGCGGCCGCGTTGTCGGGGGGGGGGCGGTGCAGAGCCCGGGCATTGGAAGCGACACTGCGGCCGGTCCCGCGCTACGCGCGCCATTCGGGTCCTTCCTTGCCCGGCTTCTTGGCGAGGTTGCGTCTTGCGTCGCCCGTAAACCCTGCTCAAATATCCGCGCCATGTGCTCAGCCCCCGTGACTGCCTTCGATTCCATCGAGGAAGCGATTGAGGATATTGCCAACGGCCGTCCCGTTATTGTGACGGATGACGAGGACCGCGAGAACGAGGGCGACCTTGTCCTTGCCGCCAGCCTCGCCACACCCGAGACGATCAACATGATGATCCGATGGGCGCGCGGCCTGATCTGCGTGCCCATGACCGAACCCGACCTCCGGCGGCTCAACCTCAACCCCATGGTGCAGCAAAACCGCGAGAGCCAGGGCACCGCCTTCACCGTTTCGGTCGATGCGGCGGTGGGAATCACGACGGGCATCAGTGCGGCGGAGCGCACGAAGACCATCCGTGTCCTCGGCAACCCCGTGAGCCGGCCGGACGAGCTGGTGCAGCCGGGCCACGTTTTTCCGCTGCGGGCACGCCCCGGCGGTGTGCTGGAGCGCGCCGGACACACGGAGGCGGCCGTTGATCTCGCGCGGCTCGCCGACTTGCCGCCCGTGGGCGTGGTGTGCGAGATCCTCAACGACGACGGATCGTGCGCGCGCCTGTCCGAGCTGATCCACTTCAAGAAGGAGCACAGACTGAAGCTGATTTCCATTGCCGCGCTCATTGACTACCGCCACCGGCGGGAGCGGCTTGTCGAGTGTATCCACCATCAGCCGCTGGAGACAGCCTTCGGGCACTTCGAGGTCCACCTCTTCCGCAACCAGATCGACGGCAACATCCACTATGCCCTCACTTGCGGCGATCTCAGCGGCGAGCCGGTCCTTGTCCGCGTTCACAGCGAAAACGTCCTCAGTGACGTCTTTCAAGCCGAGGGTTTCGGCAAGCGCGGTGCGCTCGTCGGGAGTCTCCGCCGGATTGCCGACGAGGGTCGGGGAGCGGTTGTCTACATGAGCCACCCGTGCGGCGGGGTGCAGGCACCCGCCCGGCACCCCGGCGGCAACGCAAAGCAGAACAAACTCTCCGGCGCAACAATGGACTTCCGCGCCTACGGTGTGGGCGCGCAGATCCTCGCCGCCCTCGGCCTGCGCAAGATCCGTCTCCTCTCCACGACCAACCGCCGCGTCATCGGCCTCGACGGTTACGGCCTCGAGATTGTCGAGCAGATTTCCGTGGGGTGAGGGTGGTTCTTTCACTCGGCTGGGGCACGGATTCGCCGCGCTCCCGGTAGCCCTCCATTGGAAACGTGACAAAGGCTCCAAGCCGCTCTTGGTGGGTTGTTATCGGGTCGACCTTGAATGCCTCTGCAAAACATTATTTTGCCCGTTTCGACAAGGATGACAAGGTTCTCCTCCGCTTCCAACGAACGGGTGAGAGAATAGAGATTGCCATGAATCGAAGAGAGCCGGCATTGCTGATCGGCGAGAATCCGCTCGAGCAAAACCGGAGATGAAGACGCAGGAATTCCGGGATACGGTCGCACCGCTTCCATACGGCAAGCGTCTCCCGTCGGAGGTCTGCCAGTGGCTTGTTCCTTGCCTCTTTCGAAACGGGGTTTTCTCGTAGTCCGGGTGATTCATCCCCGGACCTGCCGGGAAGAAGACCTGTCGGCGCGCGTTTTGTTGGAGTGGGTGCTCTGAAATTCCCGGTTGGCTCCTTTGGGCGGGCGAATCCACCGTCGCCCTTCGGGTTTTGTCGGACATGAAATCAGCCCGCCTACGTTCTACATCTGTAACATTTCGTGGTTTTCTCTACTTGCTGTATGAGGAGATGCCGACGGTTCTGCGGATGGATTGTAATAAACCTATTCGTTGCACTTCCGGACACTTTTCGACTTGGATTTCGACCGGTGGTGTTCCGAGCGAACCCGCCTCAGCCTCGGGCGAGGCGGTCGATCATGCTCTCGGCCTGGGCTGCGTAGCCGCCGCCGAAGAGGAGGGCGTGGTTGAGAATGTGGTAGAGGTTGTACAATTCGCGCCTTCGGTGGTAGCCCGCTCGTTTCGGGCGCACGGCGTGGTAGCCTTCGTAGAAGGCCGCCGGGAAGCCCCCGAACAGCTCCGTCATAGCGAGGTCGGCTTCATCGTGTCCGCGGTAGGCGGCGGGGTCGAAGACCACGGGCGTGCCGTCGGCGGCATAGCCCGCGTTGCCGCCCCAGAGATCGCCGTGGAGTAGGGAAGGCTGCGGCGGTTCGTCTTCGAAAAAACGGTCGAGGCGTTCGAGCAGCGCCTCCGCCCGGCGGAACTGCACCCCTTGCTTGGCAAGGAGTTCGAACTGCCACCCGAGGCGGTGGTCCCGGAAAAAGGACGGCCAGTCGTCCACGGGCGGGTTGGGCTGCGGCGTCGGACCGATAAAATTGTCCCGCGTCCACCCGAAGCTTTCCTGCGGCACGGCGTGCAGTTGCGCGAGTTCGCGCCCCATGCGCCGGGCGGCGTCGCCTCCGCCGCTCCCGAACTCGATATACTCAAGCACGAGATTGGCCCCGCCGCCGGCTTCCGCGGCGAGAATCGGGCGCGGCACGCGGATTGTGCCGGTGGCGGCCATGGCGCGGAGGCTCTCCGCCTCCGCTTCAAACTGTTCGAGACAATGCGCGGTGTTTCGTTTCACAAAGAACGTGCCCGCGCTTGTCTCGAGGCGCGAGGCGTTATGGATGCAGCCGCCTGCGAGAGGGGAGGTGCCGCGCGGCTCCACGTCCTTACCGAGTTGCTTGCCGATGCGCTGGCAAAGCTCTGCCCATCCGGCATCCATCAGCCGTCCAGTTTCCGGCGGATTTCATCGATCAGACCGTCGCAACCGTCTTCGATGAGATCGGCGACCTCACTGAAGCCCGAGCGGCCCCCGTAGTAGGGGTCCGGCACTTCTTCCGCGTTGTTTTCGCGGCAGAACTCGCAGAAGAGGCGGACGTTCTCCGCCGGTGCATCGCCGCCCGCGAGGCGACGCAGGTGGGCGAGGTTCTCGCGGTCCATCGCCAACACGAGATCGAAAGTCGCGAGATCGTCCGGCGAGACCCCCCGCGCCCGCCCGCTCACCGGTATACCCCGGCGCGTCAGCTCGTCGCTCATGCGGGCGTCGGGCGGTTCACCCGAGTGGTAGGCGATGGTGCCCGCTGAGTCGCAGTCGACGCGCGCGTCCAAGCCTTCGTTCTTCAGCCGTTTTCGGAAGACACACTCCGCCGCGGGCGAGCGGCAGATGTTTCCCATACAGACAAACAAAACACGGTAATCCATTGCCCCGCAACATGTCGCCTCCAACCGGAATCGCAAACCCGATTCGCCCGCCGTGCCGATGCTGCTCCCACGAGGGGATGCTTTCCGGGGCGTCTCGTCATGATCTCCGCGGTGGAGCGGATGGTTCCTGGCTGCCGGGGCCCGGGGCGGTGCGGGCGAGGGCGTCGAGGAGGGTTTTGACGGGGGCGGCGAGTTTGCCGCGTTGCCACGCGACGTAGATTTCCCAGCGGGCGGCGGGTTCGTCGAGGGGACGGAAAACCACGCCGGGGGTGGTGAGGTCGCCGAGGTAGGCGGGCACGAGCATGACGGCGGACTCGGTCACAACAGAGGAGAGGCCGTGGGCGAGGCTGTCGCCCTCGAGGGCGAACCGGGGCCGGAAGCCCGCGCCGCGGCAGAGTTGCACGACCCAGTGGTTGTGCCCGGGCATGTCGGCCTCGGGCGCGCCGACAAAGGCGCGGTCGCGCAGATCGGCGAGCTTGAGGGCGGCCTTTTCCGCAAGGGAATCGCACTCGGAGAGGGCCACGGCCACTTCCACGGAGGCAAGGCAGCGCGTATAGAATTCGCGCGAAATGAAGACCCCCGCGTGGCCGAGGAGGGCGACGTCGACTTCGCTCTTGCGCAGGGCGGCAATTTGCTCGCCGGGCGAGAGGTCGAGGAGCTGGACCTTCACCTCCGGGTGGGCCGCGCGGAGGTCGGCGAGAGCGCGGTTGAGGAAAGCGGCGGCAGCGGAGGCGACATAGCCCACGCGGAGACGGTCGCGCTGACCTTGGGCAAAGCGCCGGACGTTGGCGAAGATGGTATCGAAACGCTCCACCACCGGTTGCATGCCCTCGCGCAGTTCCTGCCCGGCGGCGGTCGGCACGACCCCGGCAGAGGTGCGCTCAAGGAGTCGCCCGCCGACGAGCTGCTCCAAGCTCTGGATCTGCCGCGTGAGCGTCGATTGCGAGACGTGCAACCGCTCCGCCGCCTTGTTCAGGCTCCCCGCTTCAAGGACGGCAAAGAAAGTGCGCAGAAGGTCCAGATTCATGCACCGAAGGCTATGCGCCCGCCGCATAGCCGCAAGCGTTCCTTGGCATTGGCCGTGGGGGGTGTAACGCAGTTTGGATGTAAAAGGGACAGCATCGGTCATCCCGAAGCCCCCGGCGCCCCTTCAGGGCGCACAAATACGGGACCGGAAACCCATGGTTGTCACCATGGGCTTTCACCCGGTGCCCCTTCGGGGCGCAGCAGGCGGCACACCGTGCAACGGTGCGACGGGCGCCGTAGGGGCGCGGCGGCGACCGACGGGATCCCCGCGCGCCGACGGCGCGTACGGCGATAGCCCATGGTGCAACCATGGGATGCGGTATCCCCCACCCACCCGCGCCCTGAAGGGGCGCCGGGGGCTTCGGGGCGCTGCCGGCGGCACACGGTGCAATGGTGCGACGGGTGCCGTAGGGGCGCGGCGGCCATCCTCCGGTTTGTGCGCGATGGTCCGCGGGATCTCGGGCTGGGTCGTTACCTTTTTTGAGGCGACTGGGCGGGATCATAAACGGGGGTGGGGGGAATCCGTAGAAATGCTTATTTATTCCTTGACTTTTTTGAATCGCCCGTCCATCCCAACGGAGTGAAAGCTGTCCGCTGGCCTGTCGTTGCTTTGCTGTTCTTTTGGGGAATTGCGTGGGCCGGGGCTTCTCCAATTGTCTTTGATACGGGCACGGGCGCGGTCACCCGGAATGGGGTGCCGCACGACTTCGGGGGCCTCCTGCTCGAGGAGCGCGAGAGGCTTCCCGACGGTTCGATGCAGTTTGTCTTTGCCGGGGATCTGGTCTTTTCACCGGGCGATGTCGTGCGTGGGGTGGGCCCGGTTCCGGCGGTCTTTTTTGTCGGGAACAATGTGACCATTCCGGCGGGAGCGGTGATCGATTTTTCGGCGATCGAAGTTGTTCCGGGAGCGGGTGGGGCGGAAGCCCGGGTCGGCGGCAGCGGCGGCCAGCCGGGGGCCGGGGGCGACCGGGGCGCGGGCGGCAGTCGTGGAGGTTTCGGTCCGGGTGGCTTGATTTATTCCCCCAACATGCCGGCTCCCGTTTCGGTCCCACTACCCGGCGTGCCCCCAGCGGGCGATGGTGAGCCGGGAACGGCGGGCCGGCCCGGAGGGGCGGGCCAGGCGGGGCGCAGCGGCCATCCCGGCAGCCCGGGTTTCGCCAACCCGCAGAACGCCCGGGGAAGTCAGGGCGCGGCGACGGGGGTTGCGGTCCCGGCAATTTTCACGGTTGCGCCGGGCTCCGCCGGCTTGGCCGCACCCTACAATTACATTCCCAATGCCGGGGAAGTCCGTCCGCCGATTTTCTGGGGAAATCCGGACGCGAGAAAGGTTTTCCATCCCGACACCTTCGAATTCACCGCCTTTCAGGCGGAGTATTACAGCGGTCGCGACGGCGGCGACGGGGAGCGGCCGCCCGCTCAACCGGGTCCGGATGCGTATGAGGGGCCCGGCGGTGCGGCGAGTCCGTTTGGGCGGGCCGGAAGTGGCGGGCTCAATCTTGCGGATGATTTCGCCCTTGCGGGCGGATCCAGCGGGGGCTCGGGAAGCGGGGGCGCGGGCGGCCCCGGCGGAACGGGCG
Source organism: Opitutales bacterium (assembly GCA_020831525.1). Taxonomy (GTDB): domain Bacteria; phylum Verrucomicrobiota; class Verrucomicrobiia; order Opitutales; family Oceanipulchritudinaceae; genus SLLG01. The sequence goes on along the minus strand of JAFIGH010000117.1, from coordinate 9,943 downwards.
GCTCCGGCGGCGGTGGCGGTGGCGGTGGTCATGGCGAGTTTGCCGAACCGTTCCCGACCGACCTCGTCGATATCGGAGCCACCGCCGGTGACATTGCGCTGGCGCACTTCATTGAAAAACTGGTCGATTCCTATCTCAGGAAGCGAGGGATTCGCGCGACCTTGAACATCTTCAAAATCCCCACCTACGACATCGGGGCGAGTGGCGGCCGGGGCGGTCGCGGCGGCGACGGTGCCCGCGGGGAGAGGGGCGGTCGCGGCGGCGACGGGGGACCCGGGGGCGCGGGCGGCGGGGCTTTGCTGATTCACGCGCAGGGCCGGATTGTTTTCGAGGGCGAAGCCTCCGCCGAGGGGGCCTCGGGCGGTGCGGGCCTGGCCGGCGCATCGGGCGGAATCGGCCCATTGCTTGGCGACGCGGGTGTGTCCGGGAGCAATCCTTTTCACGGGTTCGGGATGTCCACCGTCCTCAGCCCCTTTTCGACGGTTGCCTCTTTCATCGATGCCGACGGCCCGTCCGCAGGCAAAGGCGGTCGCGGCGGTCGCGGGGGCGGCGGGGGCGACGGGGGCGCGGGCTTTCCCGGCGGTGCGGGCGGCGGTGGTGCGGGCGGCACTTTGATTTTCAATGCCACCGAGGTCGTCGGTTCCGGCGAGGTCTTCCTCCTCGGCGGCAACCATGGCGATCCGGACCGCGCGGGCGGAGACGGCCGGTTTTTCCTTGGGAACAATCGGATCGCCCCCGCGACCGCGATGGAAACCGCCCTCGATCAGATTGGGATCACGGTCAATGGAGGGCCGGCTTCTCTTACGCGGGCGGGACCGCTCGTGGCCAACCCCTTTCTCGCGGATGTTACGCCCACACCGACCCTCACGGATCTCGTCGGCGGGGCGGAGGCCTTTGGACGGCTGTCCGAGGATGCCATCAACATCTTTCTTTCTGAAAGCGAAACCCTTCTCACTCCGGTTCCGGCCGAGGCGGTGATAGCGGTTTCAAGATTCGATGTCGCCCCGGTGCCATTCGATCAGGACTATCCCGGTTACGACTGGATCTTTGTTTACAACACCCGGACGAACGATCTCACCAACGTGAGCTTCGGAGCCGCGCGTCAAAAGCTCGACCCCGTCACCGGTGAACCCGTTCCCGATCCCGATGTAGCGGAGTTTTCCGACGGTCTGGCCCCTTTCCACAGCCATCTGGCGACCTACGGGGGCTACGCCCGCGACTTTCGTTTCGGCGGCTCCGGGCATGAGGTTTCCGGCGAACTCGCGCCCTTCGCGGTTTACGCCTTCCTGGTGCCGGAAGACACCGACGACTCGGGGCTCAACTTCGTCATCGCCGCGACCAACGACGGCAATGACTTCCGCCTCGAGATCGACCGCCTCGCCAATGGCGACACCTTTGCGGCCACCTTCAATCCGGATATCAACGTCTATGAGGCCGAGTGGATCGGGCCGACGGGCGGCGGGCCGGAGAGCAACTGGAACAATGCGGACAACTGGGACACCTCCCTCGATGGCAATCCCGAGTCCGGCCTCGTGCCAAACAACACCACCGCGCGCGCCTTCAATGTCGGCATTTACCTCGGCTCGGCCCAGGTCTTCCAGGACACCCGCATCACCATCGACCGGCTCGGGATCGGCAATACCAACGAACTCACCGTGCTCAACGGGCGGGACCTGATTATCGAGAAATTCAACGTCCGCCCCTTGGCCGGCCTGATCGACAACGCGGGGGTCATCTTCGTCGGTTCCACCGGTGATCCGACCTCGCTGCGCTTTACCGGCAGCAACCTCCGCCTGACCGGCGGGGGGCGAATCGAAACCTTCAGAAATGAGGAAAACCGCATCGCCGGGCTCCGCTCCAGCGACAGCCTCATCCAGGAAGCGGATCATTCCATCCTCGCCGTCGGTGAGCTGGGGGCAAATCTGCTGCGGATCGAAAACCACGGGGTCATCGAAGTGCTCAACGGCTTCTCCTCCCCCAACAAGACCCAGCTGACCATCAACCCGGCCGGCAGCCCGTCCGACCTCACCCCCGGCTTCATCAATCGCGGGGGCGCCCGTTTGTCACCGGGTCGATTTTACAGCGAACTCGTTCTCCGCAACGGTCATTTCCGCTTTGAAGAGCTTCCGGACTTCAACACCAGTATACACGCGGACAACAGCAACCAGATCATCATCGCTGATTCCGCCCGTTGGGTGGGCGCGGGCAAGCTCTGGGAAATCACCGGCAACTCCCAGCATCTGGTCCTTACCGGCACCTCCACGCTCGAAGACCTGCGGCTTTCCCCTATCCTGGGTGGCGTCCTCCTGGGGCTCGACGCCACCCTCAGCCTGCGGAACACCGAGATCCTCATCCCCAATGACGTTGAGCCCACGGGTTTCGGCGCTCCGGGGGAAAACCAGGTCTTCCGCACTCTCGAATTCCACGACGGGCTGTTCTATTCCCTCAACTTCCCCATCCTTTTTGACAACGTCCACATCGATGGCGGGCACTTCAGCTTTATCGATCCCGGCAACCTCCCCTCGTTCATGGAGATCGGTGATCTTGAAGATTATGATTTCGGTTTCTTTCCCGTGCGTATCCGGGGGGCAACCGCAGGTTTGACCAATGTCAAAATCGGCGGCAACTACCGCTTCAGCCGGGAGTTGGACCTGAATTACCACTATTACGAAAACTATTTGCTTCCGGAAGCGCTCTGGGAACTCGCGGACCTCATTGAGCAACAGGATATGGTGACGGTTGTTTTGCAGCCCGATGCCCTCGAACTCGGCGGGGTTATTGAAAACAACGGTCGCATCACGGGTATGCAGGGCGTTGGCGGCCCGCAGCCCATCTCGGTGCTGGGCAACGTCATTCTGACCGGAACCGGGGGCTGGGTTGGCACCACCGGCAACTACGCCTTTTACGGCCCCGATCCCGACAGCCCAAGCCGCCTCCTGATCGACAGCGAGCAGTCCCTGCACGGGCCGATTTTCGACACCACCCATCTCTTTATCGAGAACCGGGGCGAATTGTCCCTCACTTCGTTCACCGACTCCATTACCCTCGATACGCCGACCGCGACGGAGGCCGAACGCGCCGCCGTCCGGGAAGTTTCGATGGCCATTAACTCCGGGACAATCGAGATCAGCGAAGCGTTTGGCGGCGGTCTGCTCGACAACCGCGCCGGTCGCATCATCGCCGGAGAATCCGCAACCGAAATGCGCAACCTCCGTCTCTTCGGGGGTGAGTTCGCCCTGCACGGCTTCAAGACGCAGTGGTCGGCGGAGGATTTCGAATACTACTCTCCCTGGCCCGGTCCCGTGGATCCCTCGCCGATTCAGGCGACCAACCTCGATCTCGATGAGGTGACCCTGACCAGCCCGGCCTACCTCGCCGGCGCATCGATCACGGAGATCCTCAGCGAACTCCTCAATCCCGAACCGTTTATCGACGGGATCTTCCGTTTCTCCACTCCCATCGATGCGGCTCCGGTCTACCTCACGGATACCGTATTCGCAACGCATGCTTTTTTTGATTCGGCGCAGATACGGGGGGAAATCATTGTCCAGCCCGGGGTCCACGTCCTCTTCGAATCATTGAGCGTGGAGCCAGGCGCTGTTTTTGTTCCCGGTTCCACGCCCAACCCGGGGTCCGAACGCACCGTGATCACCACCCTCGGGGGGATCGGCGCGGGCACGCCCGATCCGGAAAACCCGCCCCGCATCGTCTTTACCGACGACTTTGATTTCCGCCTCGGGGGCGGGGTCGGGCAGAACGAGGTGGTCTTTGAAAACCATACCACGCTCAGACTCGCCGACTTCGGAGACTTGAATGAGCAACTTCCGTTTTATCCCTCCATGCATCTCGATCCGGCAGGGGGGGCGGGGGATGCGCCGGGCTTCGTCAATCGGGGCATTCTCGATCTCACCCAGTCATCGTACGGGCTCGGGTCTTTGGGGATCTTCGACGCCCGTATCGACAACAACGGCGGTGAAATCCTCTACGATGAGTCGAGCGCTACCCTGTCGATTCGCGACACGGTGATCGAAGGCGGGGTCATCCGCGACCCCGTCTCCGATGCCTCGCATCTTAATCTTGCCACCATTTTCCTCGAGAATGTGACCCTCCGCGGGGTGCGGCTCATCGATGTGAGTCTGGAGGGCGATTTTGTCCTCGAGGATTGCACCATCGAGCAGAGCATCCCGGGTGGGCAACTCGAAATTTGGGGGAGCAACCCGGAAGCCGTCGAAGTTGTCGGCGAGTTGCGGCTCGTCAATTCCACCGGTGACGAAATCGGTTTTGATTTTCTTTCCCTACCCGCCCTTCGCAATCCACTGACGGATCGCATCGTGATTGAAGCGGGCACGCGGCTGAATCTCTTTGGCAGCATGACCGGGGACTTGGCCAACAGTCTCGTCAATCACGGCGAAATCGTTTCCGGGGACCTCATCACGCTCTCCACCCCGTTATTGGAAACCGGAGAATCCATTTCCCTTCAGGTCGAGGTTCCCGCACCGGGCGCTCCGATCGGCGAGGTCGTGACGCTTGCCGACCTCGGGATCACCGAAGAGTTTTTCCTCAGCGGCACCAGCGCGATCATCAACTCCGGCCTGATCGAAACAGAGATCGGCGGGATCCTGATCATCGAGGCGGTGGTCGACAATAGCGGGGGGCAGATCATCAGCGGGGATTACCTGAATATCGACAATTCCCTCATCCGCAATGTCGACGGAATCATCTCCGGCATAGACGTCAGTCTGCACAATGCCATCCTGTTTGGCGGAGAACTCACCGCCTATGATATCGTCATTCATGACAACAGTGAATTTCAGGTGGGCAGCACCTCGGGTTTTGGTCGTGAATCCATCACCACCCTCCAGGACATCAGCCTGAGCAGTGGATTGGAGTTCCCCGCGGGCTATGTCGACGTCTACGCGACCCTGTTCACCTCCGGCCTGGTCGATGCCGGAGAGATGCGGTTCTTCAATGCTTCAGAGATTGCGGTCGCGGGTTCCGCTTCCGTCCTGCGCGTCGGCGAATTCCATCTCTACGACACGCTGCGTCTCGTCGAAGGCACGCTCGAGATTCGCTACGGATATCAGGACTTTCCCGGCTCGCGCATCATCGGCGGCGGAATCATCGACTCGTTGGTTCCGGTTTCGGTATCCGGTTTCCTCGCGCCCGGAGACGAGGCGACGGGCACCCTTACTTTCACCAACGATCTCGAACTTCTCCCGGACGCCACTCTCCGACTCAAGCTCGATGCCGGGGGCAAATCCGACCGCATCATCGTGGGCGGCGCCGCCCCGCTCGTTCTCGGGGGCACCCTCGACCTGGGGCTTGTGGACGGGTACAGCCCCGCCGCCGGGGACAGCTTTACGATCCTTCGCTCGAATCAGCCGATTACCGGCAGCTTCAAAAACCGCGGCGACGGCGACCGCGTCAACCTCCCCGGCGCCGGTTCTTTCCGGATGGACTTTGTGGAGACGGAGCCGGGCGTGTACGATGTCGTGCTGGCCGACTTTCTGCCGGAGATTTTCTTCGAGGTCTTCCATGTCGATGCCGCCGCCGCCGGGTCCGCCACCGGGGCAGACTGGGCGAACGCCTTTACACTCCTCGAAGACGCCCTCCGCGCCGCCCAGCCGAGCGACGAGATCTGGGTTGCGGCAGGCCAGTACCACCCACCGGTCAGCGAGGGAATCGTGGGCCAATCCTACCACCTGCCCAACGGCATCCTCCTCGCGGGCGGGTTCAACGGCACGGAAACCGACCGCGACCAGCGCGATCCCTCCACCCACATCGCCGAGTTCGGCTTTGCCGAGACCCCCTCAATACTTGAGACGCCGGTCTTTGTCAGCGATGGAAACACCGCCCACACCGTGCTGGATGGCATCCGCATCGCTTCCTCCGCGCCGGGATTTTTCAACCCGGTCGGGGACCACCCGGGCGGCGGACTCCACGTCATCAACGGCAGCCGCATCCGCATCGTCAACTGCACCTTCGCCGACAATCAGGCCATGGTCGCGGGCTCCGCCATTCGAGTGGTCGGGTCTTCGCCGGTGATCGAAGATTCGACCTTCCTCGACAATGCCGGCACTGCCGTCGCCTTCGTGGGCGGGGTCGCCGATGTGAGCGGGAGCACGTTCTCCGGCAGTGATACCGGGCTTTCCCTCGACGCTGGCAGCGGAAGCGTAAGCGGGTCCGTTTTCACCGCAAACGCCACCCAAGCCATGCGCGTGGCCGGCGGTGGTGAACCGGAAATCAATAACGGGTCGGTCGACGTAAGCGGGAGCACCTTCTCCGGCAACGGCACGGGTCTCTATTTCGACGGGAACCCGGGAAGCGTGCGCGATTCGCTTTTCACCGCGAACACCAACCGCGGAATGAGGGTGACAGGCGAGAGTGATGTGGAGATCACCGGTTGCCAGTTCATCGGTAATTCAAGCAACGGAAACGGCGGCGGCCTTGTCATCAGCTACATTGTGCGGGATGATGAGAGCATTGCCCAGCCTGCCGTGCGGGTGGATCGCGCGGAATTTCGAGGGAACCAGGTCACCACGGGAACCAGCGGAACGCCCTTCCGCGGTGGCGCGATTTTCAACTCGGGCATCCTCGAGTTGAGCAACAGCCTCCTTGCCGGCAACCACGCCGGGGGTCTTGGCGGCGGGCTTTATCAGGCTACGCTCGGGAATGTATTCTTTGGCGACTCTGCATATTTGGCCGATGGCGAAGCCACCATTACCAACACCACCCTCACCGGCAATCGCGGGGACGAAGGCGCCGGGGGCATCGCTTACGGGCAGATCACGCTCGTCAACTCCGTGGTCTGGAACAACGCCGCCGCCGACGACAGCCTCATCCCCGACGCCTCGGTGCGCTACGATCCCGGAGCGCTTTCCACCTCACACAGCCTCATCCAGTCGATCCACAACGGCGGCCCCGGCGACCTCGACGGCACCCTCCCGTCCAACGATCCCCTTTTCCGCGCGCCGGTCGATCCATTCACCGCCCCCGCCACGGGCGGCGATGCCCGCCTGCTGGCCGCATCCCCGGTGTTCGGCATTGGCGATCCCGCCGCCGTGTCGGGGTCCCACGACCTCGACGGGCAACCCCGCCCCGCGGCGGACGGCACGGTCAGTCCCGGCGCATATGAACGCCAATCGCTGTTTTACGTCGATGCCGCCGCGACGGGTTCCGGTTCCGGCCTTGAGGGTGCCAATGCCATTCCCGACCTGGCCGTGGCCCTGAATTCAGCAATCCCGAGCGCCACCGTCCGCGTCGCCGCCGGAACCTACTACCCCACCGGCGGCACCGACCGCACGGTCTCCTTTGAACTGCCTTCCGGCGCGACCGTGCTCGGCGGCTATCCTCCGGGCGGCGGCTTTGACGAGCAAGCCCGCGACCCCGTTGCCCACCCCGCCATCCTCTCCGGGAATATTGGAGACCCCGGAGTCACCGCTGACAACAGTTTCCACGTCGTCACCGGCACCGGCCTGTCGCCGGACACCGTTTTCGACGGGTTCACCATCACCGGCGGCCGCGCGAGCGGAGAGAATGCCACCCAAGGAAACAAAGGGGGCGGGATGCTCCTGACCGAAGGTTCCGCACCGTTGCTGAAGAACCTCACCTTTGTCGACAACACCGCTTCGGGCCTCGGCTCTGCCACCACTTCCGCCGACGCCGATGGCTGGGGCGGCGGACTGGCCGTGATCGACTCCAGCCCCGTCCTCGTGGACTGCCATTTTGAGAATAATTTCGCAAGGGGCACCGACCTCCCCTTGAACACTTCGGGTGGCCGGGGCCTTGGCGGGGCGATCGCCTACATCAACAGCGGGATCGATCTGCTGCGGGTAAGCTTCCACGCCAACGAGGCCATCGGCGGAGACGGGCGCGTTGGAGCCCACGGCACCCCGGGCAGCCGCCACGGCAAGCCTGGACATCATGGCGGTGACGCCGTCGGCGGAGCCCTCCACGGCTTCGAGTCGGAAGGCACCATTTTCGAAAGCACCTTCCGCGAAAACCGCAGCCGTGCCGGGGCCGGCGGCAAAGGGGGGAACGGAATCGTCGGTCCGACCGGACCGACCGGCACGCAGGGCAGTTCCGGCAGCAATGGAGGGCCGGGGGGCATGGGCGGCCCCGGTGGATCCGGAGGTGCGGGCGGAGCCGGAGGAACCAGTTATGGCGGCGGCCTTGCTCTTTCCGACGGCAGCACCCTGATTGTGAACACCCGCTTCGAGGGGAATTTCACCTTCTCGCCGCAGAACGGCACCGGAGGCAATGGAGGCCCCGGCGGCACCGGGGGCAGGGGCGGTGACGGTGGCGATGGCGGGCCTTTCCAGAATGGAGGGAATGGCGGCAACGGCGGACAAGGCGGAGTCGGCGGCTCGGGCGGCCATGCCGGGGCGTCCGGCCGCAGTTTCGGCGGGGCAATCCATCTCAGCAGCGCCGATGTCGACCTTATCAATCCGCTTCTTGTCGCCAATCACGCGATCGCCGTCCCGGAGGTCAACGCCAACAACCACGGCGGCAGCGGCGGGGGAGGCGGCACTGGCGGACAGGGAGGATCGGGCGGGAGCGGTGGTATTGGTGCCTCTAACGGAAGCAACGGCAACCCCGGATTTTCGGGATCTTTCGGATCGGATGGCACCGCCAGCCCACCGGGCGCGGAACAGGGTGGGGGCATCCGCACAGCCGGAGGAACCACCCGCGCTGTCAACCTCAGCGCCGCCGACAACCATGCTCTCGATTCCGGCGCGGCCATCAGTGGCAGTGCGACCCTCGACAATTCCCTGTTTTTCCAGAACACCCGCGGGGACGGAACCACCGACCACACCAACGACGGCACCTTTGCCCACGGTGGAGACAACCTGCTCACGGGCGACCCCCGCTTTGTCCGCAATCCCGACCCCGGTGACGGTGGCTGGGAAAGCACCGCCGACAACGATTACGGCGACCTCCGCCTCCTCCGCGGCTCTCCCGCTCTCAACACCGGCGACAACGCGCTCAACAGCGAACAGCTCGACCTTGCGGGGGAACCCCGCATCGTCGGTGTCGCGATCGACCTCGGGGCCTACGAGGGGGCCTTCCTCCGCTTCGAAGCCCTCTACCCCGACCTCAACCCGCTCGCCGACGGCAACAACAACAGCCTCCCCGCCTTCGTCGATCTGGCCATCGGCAACGATCCCGAAGCCCCCGGCGGCAAGCGCCCCACCGGCGCAATTCAAGGAGCCTTCTACAGCTACCCCTTGCAAACCGGCGTGCTCGACGTCGACGTCACCTTCGAAATGTCCACCGACCTCATGGACTTCGAGCCCATGACCGAAGGCGTCGACTACGAGCGCCTCGGTCACGACACCATTCGCCTCCTCTCGCCCCCTCCGGATCGCCATTTCCTCCGCCACGGCTTCCAATACAACGAGTAACGCGCCCTTCCTCCCGGGAGCGCCGACGTCCCTGTCGGCCCCGGAGCCCGCTGACATCGGCCCGCCCTCACGTGGCAAAACAGGCCATCCGGCCCCCGGGGGCCGGATGAATTGGCCCTGCGGGATGACCCCAAGCCGAGGAAGGGGGGTGGCGTTGCCCCGTAGGCGGATTGGCTTGCCCTCCGCCCGGCTGCATTCGACCGCTTGCAAGTGGCTACCCCGAAGCCCCCGGCGCCCCTTCAGGGCGCACAAATACGGGACCGGAAACCCATGGTTGTCACCATGGGCTGTCACCCGGTGCCCCTTCGGGGCGCAGCCGTCGGCACACGGTGCAACGGTGCGCTGGCTTCCGCAGGGGCGCGGCGACAACCGCCGGTATCTCTCCCCGCGCCAACGGCGCGTAAGGCGATAGCCCATGGTCCCGGCCATGGGATGCGGTACCCGCCACACACCCGCGCCCTGAAGGGGCGCCGTTGGATTGTCGCTAGCAGCCTGTCGGACTTACGAGGTTCCTCCGTTCGATGGGATTGGGTGGTGTG
>JAFIGH010000116.1 GCA_020831525.1 Opitutales bacterium | reverse complement strand
GGTTCAATGCGTCAAAAAATGTCGGCAAATGCGAAGTCACCTCTTCGCCTCCCCACTCCCCCCCCCCGTCATGCCCCTTGCCAATCCCCCCGCTTCCCGCCGTCCGAAGCGGCAGACCGTCACCCGCGTCGCCGCCGCCACCCTACCCGTCGACAGCTCGCACTTTCTACGCATCACCGAAGGCGCGGCAGCATGGTTCCGCAACCGCCCGGGATGGATGTTCGATGTCGCCGGATCCGCGAAGTTCGTCGAACGCGTCGACGGATACATCGTCGCTTGTTTCAAACCCGACGGACAACGGCCCGGGCGGGCCGCCCCCGCCGTCAACGTCTCCAACGTTCTGCCTTTGGCCACTATGCCTTCCGTTGTTTCCGATGACCGCGAGGCCGGTCGCTGCGCGGCGCGTTTCCTCCTCGGGCAGGAACATCCGGACTACGCCCTCTTCGCCCCTCTCGACAATGAATACACGCGGTTGCGCGCGGAGGGCTTCCGCGCGGAACTCGCCCGCACCGGCCACACACCCCTGACCCTCGGCGAGCCCGGCCTGCTGGATTCAATGGACAGGGGCCAGGCCGACAAGAACACCGAGCTTCTGCGCGCCCGCCTCGCCCGCCTGCCGCGCCCGTGCGCCATCTTCGCGACCGACGACCTCCGCTGCGCCCTTCTCTGCCGCATCATCCTCGGGGCCGGTTACCGTGTGCCGGAAGACTTTGCTCTGCTCGGCGTCGACGACAACCGCTTCCTCTGCGAAAACACGCCGGTGCCGCTCTCCAGCGTCGCCCTCGGCTCACGCGAAATCGGTCGGCGGGCGGCGGCGCTACTCGCCCGCTGCATCGAGCACGGCCCGTCCACGGACAGTGCTCCATCCCGCGTCACCGTGCCGCCCGAGGGTGTCGTCGAACGTGCCTCCACTAACGTCGCGGCGGCGGACGACCGCGTCGTGGCGCGCGCCCGCGCAATCATCGAAGCCGGATTCCGCGAGCCGCTCAAGATTGAAGCACTTGCCGAACGCATCGGCGTGAGCCGCCGTTACCTTGAAATGCGCTTCAAAAGCGTCCTCGCCGAGAGCCCGCAGCAGACCTTGCTTCGCCGCCGCCTGCGCGAGGCGAGAAAGCGACTCACCACATCCGACGAGTCCATCGCCGACGTCGCCTACGCCTGCGGCTTCAGCGACTACAAGCAAATGGCCCTGCACATCCGCAAAGAATGGGGCGTCTCCGCCCGCGAAATCCGCGCCTCCCGCACGGATTCTTTTCGCGGGTAAACGCGCGACTCATCCCGGAAACAAGAAGACGCACGAATCCGGCTTTGGCAGTCCTGTCTGCTACCCAGCCTATTGCGTTTCTCCTGCCGCAAACCTCCGGGCGTCCCGGTCCGGAAAGCAGGATCGCTCTACTGCCGGAATGTCAGCGCGTGACAGAGGGCGACGGCGGCGGCGTCGGTTTCGTCGAGGCCGAGTGTGTCTTCGAGTTTAAGGATGCCGCGCAACTGGCCGGCGACCTGTTCCTTGCTCGCGCGCCCGAAGCCTGCGACGGCCTGTTTCACGCGCAGAGGCGGGTATTCGAAGACGGGCGTGCCGCGCATGGCGGCGGGGGCGATGGCCGCGCCGCGGGCGGTGCCGAGGATCTGCGCAGTGCGGAAGTTCTGCACGTAGATGGTCTCCTCGACAGCGACATGGCGCACATCGTAGCGGTCGAGGATTTCCGCGACGGCGCGGGCGATGTGGCCGAGACAGTCGACCGCCGAGGCCTTCGCGGGCGCGCGCACGGTGCGGCTGAAAATGAGGCGCCCGTTGCCCGCCCCGGCAAAATCGACAAGCCCGAGGCCCGTGCCGCGCAGGCTGGGGTCGATGCCGAGGACGATTCCGCGAAATGGCTCGCGCGCGCCCATGGCGCGCAACGTCTCCGCGCTCGGCTCCACGTCGCGGCCCGCGAGTTTGGCGGCCCAAAGGGTTCGTGCATTGCGTCTCGGCATCGGCAGTGACTATCCCACGAGCATGCGCACGCCCGCAAGAATGATAAATCCCCACACAATCGCCTCGAACCACGTCTGCCGGATGCGCGCCACAACCGGGCGCGCGATCAGCGCCCCGAACATCGCCACAGGCGCGAGGCTCAGGCTGACGGCGAGTGACTCCATGTGAATGATCCCGAGGTCCACCTGGAACGGCACCTTGAAAAGGTTGACGAGGAAGAAGCACCAAGCCCCCGTGGCGATGAAGGCCATCTTGGGCAGACCGACGGCGAGAAGGTAGAGCTGCGCCACGGGACCGGCGGCGTTGGCGATCATCGTCGCGAAGCCGCCCGTAATGCCCATCGACACAGCGAAGAAACGGCTCTCCGGCAGCCAGTCCTCCGCATCGCCGTTGCGCTTGCGCCACCATAGACGCAGGAAATGCAGGGCCGTCATGACAAGGACGATCGCCCCGATAAAGACGCGCACCTGCTCGCTCGTCATACGGGCGAAGACGGCATAGCCCGCGAGCACACCGAGACACATCCACGGCAGGAGCTTCCAGAGGTACCGCCACGCCACCTCGCGCCGGTAGATGTAGACGGCCACGATGTCCGCGCTGATGAGCACGGGCAGGAGCAGCCCGACCGATGCCTTAGCGTCGAAGGTAAGCGCGAAGATCACGACGGTAAGGTTGCCGACCCCGGGCAGCCCGCCCTTGCCCAGTCCCACGAAAAGCGCGCCCAGCGCGGCAGCCGTCCATTGCCAAAGCTCGATCTCCATCACTCGAAAATGATATCATCTTCCCGTTGAAACGCGCCCGCCTCCACGGAGTAGACCGCCCACTCGCCCCAAGGCCCGGTCTCCGGCAGCTCCGTGCCCGTCGCGATAATCTGGGCATCCTCCGGCAGCGCACCCCAGAAACGCGTGCGCCGCACCGGATCCAATTCGCCGAGGATGTCGTCGGCAAGGATGACCGGGCGCACGCCCGTGTGCGTCCCGAACCACTGCGCCTGCGCAAGGCGCAGGGAGAGGACGAGGCCGCGCTGCTGCCCTTCCGAGCCGTATTCGCGGGCACCGTGATCCAGGAGCCGCAGGGAAAAATCGTCGCGGTGGGGCCCGGCCGTCGTCGTGCCCGTCGCCTCGTCGCGGTCGCGCGCGCCCTCCAACGCGGCGCGCAGGGCATCCTCGCCGCTTCCCTTAACCGCCGGACGGTAGACCAACTCCGGTGACTCCTCGCGCGGAGCAATGTGCCGGTAGGCCCGCGCCAGCTCCGCCGCAAAGTGCCGCAGGGCCTCCGCCCGCTTGGCCATGACCCGCGCCCCCTCGGGAATGAGGACCGCCTCGAAGGCCGCCCGCACCGAACGCGCCGCCCGGCCCTTGAGGAGGCGGTTGCGCTCGCGCAGCGCGCCGTGGTATCGCCGCAGCGCCTCAAGGTATTCCGCATCCACCATGGAAAAGGAGAGATCCATGAACTGCCGCCGCCCCTGCGGCGCACCGCGCAGGAGCTGGATGTCCTGCGACGAAAAGGCCACCACCGGAAAGAGCCCGAGAAAACCCGTCAGCCGCTCCACCCGCTCACCGTCGACCGCCACCGTGAGCGCGCCGCTGCGCAGTGCCATCGTGACCTCCGTCTCGCCCTGTGTGTCGTGCTCCAGCTCCACGCGCACGCCCGCCTCCGCCGCCCCCCAGCGGATCAGTGCGCGTCGGTCCCCCGCCCGGAACGAACGCAACGCCGCAAGCAGTCCGAGCGCCTCCAGCAAATTCGTCTTCCCCTGCCCGTTTGCCCCCGCGATAAACACAGCGGGGGCGTCCAGGTCCACATGCGCCTCCGGGATATTCCGGAAGTCACGCAAATGCAGGGAGCGGAAACGCATGGAACACAGGCAATGGTGCCCCGGTGCGGAATCCAACCCCAAAAAGCCTCCGTCGCCACGTAGCGAATCTTTCCCAAAGATTCGACGGGCAACCCGCTCCAAGCGGGAGGCAGGAACCAACTTCCCGGGCCAACCAGCTCCAACGCGGGGCCGACGGAGGCGCGGCTCCGCCGCTACGTAGCGAATCTTCCCCGGAGATTCGATGGGGCAACCCGCTCCAAATTGGGGGCAGACACCGACTTCCCGCGCCAACCTACCTCAACGCGGGATCGACGGAGGCGTGGCTCCGTCGCTACGTAGCGAATCTTCCCCGGAGATTCGATGGGCAACCCCCTCACCCCTCGTATTTGAAGACGAGGGTGCTATTGCCGGGGAGGGTAAGGCGAAGGGAGTGGGCGCGACCGTCCCACGGGAGGTCTTCGGCCTCTTTGCCGCCGAGGTTGCCCTCGCCTGCGCCGCCGTACTCTTTGGCATCGGAGTTGACAAGTTCGCGCCAGAAGCCCGCGAAGGGCACACCCACGGTGTAGTTGTGCCGCACGACGGGTGTGTAGTGGCCGACGACGAGGAGGGTGTCCGAAGGGTCTTTGCCCTTGCGCAGGAAGGCGATGACGGAGCTCTCGGCGTCGCCCGCCGCGACCCATTCGAAGCCGTCGGAGCGGGTGTCGCCGTATACAAGGGCGGGTTCTTTGCGGTAGAGTTTGTTGAGGTCGCGCACGATGTCGCGCACGCCTTTGTGGTCCTGGTATTGGAGCAGTCCCCAGTCGAGGGAGCGGTCGTAGCTCCACTCTCCAGACTGCCCGAACTCGCACCCCATGAAGAGGGTCTTTTTGCCGGGCCACGCCCACATGAGGGTGTAGAGCGCGCGTAGCGCGTGGGCCTTGTCGGTGATGCTGCCCGCCGCCATGCGCATGAGCATGGAGCCCTTGCCGTGGACGACCTCGTCATGCGAAAACACCTGCACGAAATCCTCGGAATACTGATAAATCATTCCGAAAGTGAGGCTATTTTGGTGGAAGCGGCGGTAGAGGGGGTCCTTTTTGAAGTATTCGAGGGTGTCGTGCATCCACCCCATGTTCCACTTGAAGTCGAAGCCGAGCCCGCCGCCCTCCGTCGGCCGGGAGACGCCGCCGAAGGCGGTGGACTCCTCGGCGATCATAAGGGTGCCGGGATAGTATTTGTGCACGAGGTCGTTGGCCTTGCGCAAAAAGTTGATGGCCTCGATGTTCTCGCGCCCGCCGTATTGGTTGGGGATCCATTCGCCCTCCTCGCGCGAGTAGTCGAGGTAGAGCATGGAGGCGACGGCGTCGACGCGCAAGCCGTCGATATGGTAGCGCTCCATCCACGCGAGGGCGCTGCCGATGAGGAAGCAGACCACTTCATGCCGTCCGAAGTTGGGGATGAGCGTACCCCAGTCCATGTGGAAACCCTGCCGCGGATCGGCATGCTCGTAGAGGGCGGAGCCATCGAATTTGGCGAGGGCGAAGGCGTCGGTCGGAAAGTGCGCGGGGACCCAGTCCATGATCACCCCGATCCCGTTCTGGTGCAGGGTGTCGACAAGGTATTGGAAGTCCGCGGGCTCGCCGAAGCGCTGCGTGGGGGCGAAAAAGCCAGTCACCTGGTAGCCCCACGAACCGTCGAAGGGATGCTCCGCAAGGGGCATGAACTCGACGTGCGTGAAGCCCATCTCCAGCACGTAGCGCGTGAGTTCGTGCGCCATCTCGCGGTAGCTGAAGGGACGCCCGCCGTCATCGACGACGCGCTTCCATGAGCTGAAGTGCACCTCGTAAATGCTCACGGGAGCGTCTTTCCAATTCGTCGCGGCCCGCTTTTTCATCCATTCGGCGTCGCTCCACTCGTAGTGGTCGACGTCCCGGATAATGGAGGCGTTGTAGGGCGGCGCTTCGTAGAATGTTGCGTAGGGGTCGGTCTTGACCTGGAGGAGCCCGGCTTGGTCGAAGATTTCGAACTTGTACTTCGCGCCCTCTGCGATACCGGGCACGAACAGCTCCCACACACCGGACGAGCCGAGCGCGCGCATTGGATGGAAGCGCCCGTCCCAATGGTTGAAGTCGCCGACGACGGAAACGCGCCGCGCGCTCGGCGCCCATACCGCGAAAGATACTCCCGGCACCCCGTCAACCGCGCGCAGGTGCGCGCCGAGCTTGGTGTAGGGCCGGTGCTCGTTGCCCTCGTTGAAAAGATAAAGGTCTTGGTCGCCCACCGTGGGCAGGAAGGCATAGGGGTCGAAAAACTGGTGGATCTCGCGCTGATGCGTCTCCACCCGCAGGCGGTAGCGGAACACCTCCGCGCGGTCGCCCGCGAGCCCCTCGAAAACGCCCTCGGGCGCGATCTTCGTGAGCGGGAAGCGCTCGTCCGTGGCGATATCCACGACTTCGCAGGAGGCGGCGTCGCGCAGGAAGGCGCGGACCACGACCCTTTTCTTCCCCTTCTGCTTGACGGGGTGCATGCCGAGGACGGCGTGCGGTTGCCAGTGTTCCGCCTTGAGGAGGGCGGCGAGGTCGTTTTTTTCGATGATCACGGAGATGCTTCGGGTCGCGGCGGCAGCGGAGACGCGCGGCGGTGCCGCCCCCGTCTTCCGCCGATGGATTGCGTAAAGAACGCCCGTTTGTCACATGTTTGTCCGCTGGTGGGCAACGCAAAAGACGATCACCATGCGCGTTTCACCTTGTAGGGTTTCCAGCAGACGTCGTCGGTGACGGTGTACAGGTCCGACGTTCGAACACGCACCGCCCCCGAACATCTGCCGCGACGCCGCGCGAAGTTTTCGGGCTGATTCATCGCCCGATCCCGGGACGGTCGAAGTCCCGCGCGGATCCGGCGCTTACACCGACGCCAGCCGCGCGCCACCGTTTCGGACGACCGCCGCCGCCGCGGGCCGGCTACGTCGCGCCGAGCGGCATTGAAATCCCCGGTCGTCCGCGCACAATGCCGCCAATGGAGTTTGCCCTGAAATCCGATTTCGCACCCGCCGGCGACCAGCCGCAGGCCATCGAGCGGCTCATCGAGTCCGTCCGCGCAGGCCACAAATACCAGACGCTTCTCGGCGTAACGGGTTCGGGCAAGACCTTCACCATGGCCAACGTCGTGCAGGCCCTCCAGCGCCCCACCCTCGTTCTCTCCCACAACAAAACCCTCGCGGCGCAGCTCTACAGCGAATTCAAGGCCTTTTTCCCGGACAACGCGGTGGAATACTTCGTCAGCTACTACGACTATTACCAGCCCGAGGCCTATATCCCCGCCACCGACACCTATATCGAGAAAGACTCTTCCATCAACGACGAGATCGAGCGCCTCCGTATCGCCACGACGAGTTCGCTCCTCAGCCGCCGCGACGTCCTCGTCGTCGCCAGTGTGTCCTGCATCTACGGCCTCGGCTCGCCCGACGACTTCAAGGAGATGATGATTCCCGTGCGCACGGGCGACGAACTCGGGCGCGACGCCTTCCTCGAAAAGCTCGTCGCCAACCTCTACGAGCGCAACGACGTCAACTTCACTCGTGGCAAATTCCGCGTCCGCGGCGAGACCGTGGACGTCTTCCCCGCCTACATGGAGAGCGCCATCCGCGTCGAATTCTGGGGCGACGAAGTGGAGCGCGTGCGCGCTCTCGATCCCCTCACCGGCGAATGCGGCCACACCTTCGAGACCTTCCACCTCTACCCCGCTACCCAGTTCGTCACCCCCCGCGACAAGATGCTCCTCGCCGTCGAGCGCATCAAATCGGAGCTGGAGGCGCGCGTCGCCGAGTTCGAGTCGGCGGGCAAACTCCTCGAGGCCCAGCGCATCCGCATGCGCACCGAATATGATCTCGAAATGCTCCAAGAAATGGGCTTCTGCCAAGGCATCGAAAACTACTCCCTGCACCTCAGCGGACGCCGCTCCGGCCAGCGCCCCTTCTGCCTCCTCGACTTCTTCCCCGACGACTTCCTCGCCATCGTCGACGAGAGCCACGTCACCGTGCCGCAGATCGGCGGCATGTACAACGGCGACCGCGCCCGCAAGGAGCGCCTCGTCGAGTTCGGCTTCCGTCTTCCCAGCGCCCTCGACAACCGCCCCCTGCGCATCGAGGAATTCCGCGAAGTCTGCCCGCAGATCCTCCTCGTCTCCGCCACACCCTCCGCCGAGGACCTGCGCCTCAGCTCCGTCGTCGCCGAACAGATCGCCCGCCCCACCGGCCTCCTCGATCCCGTCCTCGAAGTGCGCCCGTCCGACGGACAGGTCGAGGACCTCATCGGCGAAGTGGAGGAAGCCGTCGCGGCGGGCGAGCGCATCCTCGTCACCACCCTCACCAAGCGCATGTCCGAGGACCTCGCCACCTTCCTGCGCGAGCGCAAGGTGCGCGTCGAATACCTCCACAGCGACATCGACGCCATCGAACGCGTCGAGATCCTCCGCAACCTCCGCCGCGGGGACTTCGACGTCCTCGTCGGCGTCAACCTCCTGCGCGAGGGCCTTGACCTGCCCGAAGTCGCCCTTGTCGCCATCCTCGACGCCGACAAAGAGGGCTTCCTCCGCAGCACCACCAGCCTCATCCAGACCGCCGGACGCGCCGCCCGCCATGAGAAAGGACGCGTCATCCTCTACGCCGCCCAACTCAACGACTCCCTCCACGAAACCCTCCGCATAACAAACGAACGCCGCGAAAAGCAGCTCGCCTTCAACACCGAGCACGGCATCACCCCGCGCGGCGTCCGCCGCGGCATCCAGGCCAGCCTCCACCTGCGCGAAGAACCCGCCGCCGACCCCGTCTCCGTCGCCGAAGCGCACGGCGACGAAGACGTCGCCGCCGTCATCGCCGCCCTCGAAGAGGAAATGCTCGAAGCCGCCGCCAACCTCGAGTTTGAGCGCGCCGCCGTCCTCCGCGACCAAGTCGACGCCCTCCGCTCCGGCAAAACCGCACCCACCAAAGCCGGCCAAAGCGGCGGAAAACGCAAACGCTACCGGCGCCGCTGAGCCCCAGAGCCACCCGCGAACCCCCGCGTCACGCGAACTGTCCGCGTCAAGCAGTCGCTGCCTGTCAATGACTACTTACATTGTTGATAATTTTACAGCAACAATAAACCACAATAACAGACCAATCGTATGAAGAGACCACTGCTTGCTTTTGCGTGCCTGTCGCTTGCCCTCTTCGGAGCGGGTTGCGCATCCACCCAATCGAATCTCGCGCCTGGAACGGACTTGTCGGAGCTGCAGACATTCTATGTGCAAAAGCTCCCCGCCGATAACCGCGGTGTCGAACGTCTCATCTCGGACCGGCTCAACACAATGGGCAAGGAGAGCACCTATGGAGACGGGGAAAATCCGCCGGAACCGGTCGACGCCAAAGTCACCTATCAGGACCGGTGGACGTGGGATATCACCATGTATATGATCCAGCTGGATGTTCAGATCCGCGACGGAGAGTCCAACCGAGTCCTCGCCAGCGCGCAGTCGCGGCGACCCTCGATGCAACGCAGGTCGCCCGAAGGTATGGTGGAGGAGGTGCTTGATGAAATCTTCAGCCAGTAGTACCCGGCGGGCGGGGCTGATGCCCGTCGCTCTCCTTCTCGCCGGAATGTTCGCTTTTGCCGGTTGCTCGACGCCGACGCAACCCGCGGCCATGGTGGTAGCGCCGCAGGCCGTTCTACCGGGAAGCAGCGGAACCGTCGCGGTTACCGTAAGCGGCGGAGACGAAACCTCCGCTACGGGCACGTCGCAGATCTCCGACGAAGACTTTCGACAGGCCCTCGAGCAATCCATTCGCGATTCGCGTGTCTTTGCCGGTATTGAAGAACGTTCGGATGCACGCTACCAGTTGGACGCGCATATCGGAATGCTTTCACAGCCGATGATGGGATTTTCCATGACTGTGTCCATCGAGGTCAATTACCGGATCACCGACCTCCGCGAAGGCACGGTGGTGTTCGAAGAAAACATTGATACGGAACACACCACTTCGGCGGGGGCCGCGTTTGCCGCCGTGACGCGGATTCGCATGGCCACCGAAGGGGCGGCCCGCGAAAACATTGCACAATTCCTGGAAGCGGTTTCCGCAGCGGGTCTGGATTGACCGGAAAAACAGATGAGCCCATACACCCCCTCCGCACATCGTCGACACCAATTGCAGCAAGCAACAGCCATGCTTCCCTGAAAAATTCAGCTCCTGATCGTCGCGCACCCGCGGCGTGGAGCTTCAGCCGGTCAAATGCAGTCGGTCAACCTACTGCTGAAAACTCATACCTGTGTCTCCCGTCGAAACCACGGCACGAAGGCGCTGACTTCGCGCTGGTAGCGGGCGTAGTCTTCGCCGCGGCTGCGCAGGGCCTGCCGCTCGGTATGGGGGATGCCGGTGCCGCGCAGTAGGAGCGCGAGCATGACGGCGGCGGGAAGCACGGTGAGCGGCCACCATGGGGCAAGCGGCGTGCCCAGCAATCCGATGCCCATTAAGGGGTATCCCAGCCAGTGCAGCCATTCAAAAAAATAGTTAGGATGGCGCGAGTAGGCCCACCACCCTTCGCGACAGGTCTTGCCGCGGTTGGCCGGGTCCCGTTTCCATCGGGCGAGCTGGCGATCAGCCGCGCGCTCGCCGAAAACGGCGAGCACGATAAGTGCCGCACCCGCGCCGTCCCACACCGTCACCGCGGGAATGGGGTTAAGCATAATGAGCAGCAGCGGCGCGGCGAGCAACACATCGGCAAGCACCTGCCCTTGGAAGAACCAGAAAAACTTCATTCCCGCCCCTTCACCCCAGTGGTCACGCAGGTTGCGGTAGCGGGCGTCCTCCGCACTTTCCGCGCGGACGCGTCGCAGGATGTGCGTGCCGAGGCGGACGGACCACAAGGCCGCGCAGGCCGCCACGAGCGCCCGCCGCTCCCAACCGCCGTCTCCCGCGCCCAGCGCAAAAACAAGCGCGAGAAAACCGATACCGTAGGCCCACAGCACGTCGACATACGCCGCGTTGCTGTCGCGGCCGCGCCAAAACCAAACCGCCCCGAAGACAACGGCAAGAACAAGCCAGCCGCCAAAGATGAGTTGCCATGCATGCATGGCGGAACAGTGCGTGCGGCTACGCCGGAAAGCAACTTAGCTCAATTTTCCCGCAACTTCCGGAAGACACCGCGCAGGTCCGGCGCGCGCAGAGGCGCCGGGAGAAAGTAGTCCGCTCCGGCTGCGAGGCACCGCCCGCGCGCCGACAGTGAGTTCTCCCCGGAAATCACCGCGACCCGCGGCGGTCGCGTGCCAAGCGATGCGCGCAAGGCAGCAAGACTTCTCATACCGGCTTCCTCCGATTCACCGAGATCGAAAAAGATAAGATCCACCGCTGTCCTCTCCGCGGAGACAGAAGTCCCGTCCACCGCCTCCACCCAGTGTCCCATACGGTTCAACGCGCGCTCCAGCCGCGAGCGTTCTTCGCTGTCACCGTGCACAAGCAATACCCGCCTGCGGTCGCCGCACAGTCCGGCGACCGGCTCCCGCCGCACCCGGCAAATTTCCTCCGGCGGCCGCTCCACCTCCGGCATCTCCACCTCGAACCAGAACAAGCTACCGGTGTCGGGCTCGCTCTGCACGCCGCAGCATCCGCCCAACCGGTCCACCATTTTGGCAAGTGCGGCCAAACCCATTCCCGTCCCTCCAACGCCCTGCACGGATCCGCGGTCGCCTTGGTAGAACGGCTGAAAAACCTTTTCCGCATCTTCCGGCGTCATGCCGATGCCCGTGTCCTCCACCTCGAATCGCAGCCGCTGCAGCGCGCCGCGGGCCGCCACCTGCCGTACCCGCGTGTGGATACCGCCCGTATCCGTGAATTTGAGCGCGTTTTCGAGCAGGTTGTCGAGCGCTTTGCGCAGGTAGCGGTGGTCACCAAGGTAGAGGGTTTCACCGAGGTTCCCACAGGCGACACTCCAGTCGATCCCTTTCTCCTTCGCGAGGGGCGCATACATATCGTTCGCGCAGGAAAGCATGTCCGTTATCTGAAACGCTTCCTGCGCATCATCGATTCCGTCGGCCTCGATGCGCGAATACTCGATGATGTCAGCCAGTATCCCCGTAAGATGGCGCGCCGCACTGCGGATGTTCTCGACGGATTCCCGCTGCTCCGGCGCGAGCGATGTGTCGAGGAGCAGGTCTGAGAATCCCACGATCGGATTCAACGGCGTGCGCATCTCATGGCTCATCATTTCGAGAAACGCGGCCTTGGCCCGCTCAGCGGACTCGGCTGCTTCCCGTGCCTCGCTAAGGGCCGCCTCCCGCTCTATCTCCGGACGCCGGTCCACTCCCAGCAAACACAGCGACTCGGCCCAGCGCGCCACACGCCACTGCACCGGCACGTTGCCCGCGCCGGATGACTTCATGCGCACCGTTAGGCAAAGCGCGGCCCCGCCGTCGTCCACTGCGGCGATCGCGCGCATGAACGTGTCTGCGTCCTCCGGATGCACCCAATCAAAGAGCGTGTGCCCGACGCACTCGCTCGCATCACGCCCCATGACGCGCTGAAAGGCCGTGTTCACCACTTCCACGAGGCCCGAGCGGTAGACCCGGCAATACATCTCGGATGACAGATCGAAAAAAGCCTCTTCATCGGGTCCCGCCTCGGCTTCCGTCTGAAAAGAAACCACATCGGTATCGAGGAGGCGGCGGGCTGCAGGGCTGCGGAATGGAGCGCGGGAACACGGATTCATCATCTCGTTTCGTACCTCGTTTTAGGCATCAAAGCACCGTTTCATGGGGTTATAAGCCCACACTGAAGCGATTAAAGCAAGCAAAAATTAGGGTTTTTTGCTCATTAGAATTCGGGGATGCCCCCTGATTGCAGCGCTTATCTTACGCCAAGCCCTGCACGGACTACCGGATCGAACTGGAAATACCGCTTCAGTTCGGAATACAACCGGGGAAAAGTCCGTTCAAGCCGGGCGGGACGCTCGAAAAAGACCTCTGTGGCGACGGCGAAGAACTCCGCCGGGTGCGTCGTCGCATAGTCGTCGAGCACGCAGCGGTGCCCCATTCGGCGCATCCATTTGCGCTCCTCGAAAGCCTCATGGAAAACCTGTGTCCATGTGCGCTGCGCCTCGCGCGAGTCGAGCTTGGGTGCGCCGTCCTCGGCCCCGTCATCAAGATCGAGTTGGTGGGCAAACTCGTGCAGGATGATGTTCTGCCCAGGCGTGTGGTTGCGGTCGCCGGGGCGCACGGCGTCCCATGCGAGGATGACCGAGCCCGACTCCCATGACTCTCCGAGCGTCTCGGGCGCGGACTCATGGACGATGCCCGAGTCGGTTTCCTCGACATGCCGCGCACGGAAAACGCCCGGGTAGAGCAGCACCGTGTACAAAGCGGGGAAGAGCGGGCCGGGCCGGTTCATCATAAGGAGCGAGGCCGTCCCCGCCACCGTCACCATCATCTCCTCCGTCAGTTCCAGCCCGCCGCAGCCCTCGAAGCTCTTCGTTCCGAGAAACTCAACCAAACGCGCACACAGTCGCTTTTTCTCCGCCTCCGGCAGGCGCGGGTAAAGCACGACATTGCGCTCGAGCACCGGCTCCCACGCCGGATCAAACGCCTCCCCCTCTTCCGGGGCTTCCCTCCGGCCAAAAAAACGCTTGCGCCACCATGCCTTCATCGAAGGGCCGATAGCACACCGTCCCCGCCGCCGCCGCAAGCCCGTCGTCGCTTCGCCGACGACGGCATCGGCCCAAGAGAGCACTTTATGACAGCCACGGGTCCACCCGAACCGTCCGTCCGGATCCGGACAAGGCACCGCCCCAACGAACAAGGCAAAGTGCGACAGCCAAGGGCGGCCGCCAATGGATGACGGATGTAACTCGTTTCCGCCTTGAAGGGGCAGCGGTTGACCACACGACCGACACCACACCCGTGAGCCCGCCTCAATCCACCGCCGGCGGCGCCTCCAGCACAACGACTGTGATCGCGGCAAGCAACAGCACCGACCCGACCAAACGCCGCGCGAGGATCCCGCGCCCGGCGTCGCGCTCGAAGTTGCCCACAAGCGGACCGATGGCTACAATCAGTAGGACCGACCACAGGCCGCGCGAACCGTAAAGGATATTGACCCCGGTCGGCTTGCCGAAGGTCGAAAGCGTCCACGCCATGAGGACAAACTGCCCGGCCACGATGACCGAGCCGAGCACCAGCCACTTCCATGCGCGGACCGGAACCTCGCGCAGCGGTGCGGAGAAAAAAGGCAGGAGCATCCACGAACCGAGCGCGACGACAAGCTGGGTGTAAAACAGAAACGGAAAAAATCCGAAGTCTGCAGCCCACCCCGCCGCTGCGATGTCCAAAAGCGCAAATCCGAAGGCCGCCCCCATCGACGCGAGGACCGTGAACGCCATGTTGCGGCGGGCCGCGCCCGCCGGCGCCGCCCCAAGCAGGTAGATCGCCGCCGCCGTCATCAACGCACCGAGCCACCACGTTAGCGGCACGCTCTCGCGCAGCAGAATCGGGGAAAGCAGCGCGACAAAGAGCACCTTCACCCCGAGCAGCGGCGTCGCCACCGAAACATCCCCGTGTTTCAGGGCGACAAAGGTGGCAAGGGCGCCGCAAAAGGCCGCTGTCCCGGCCAGTAGCGGCACCCACCACAGCGACCAGTCCGGACTCTCCGCCCCGGTCAACAGCCAGAGCGGCCCCACTACAAAGAGGAACACCCAGTTGCTGATGAAGAGCGTGCGCGTGATGCCCGCGCCCGCCCCCATTGCCACCTTAACAAAGATCGACGAAAGTGCGTAGAAAGCAGCCGCGGTAAGCGGCAGAATGTAGTAGAGGCTGTCCATGCGGCGCGCTCAGGCGGACTTTCCGAGAAGATGCCGGAGGGCGCCTTCCAGGCGCGGATAGCGGAAGGAATGGCCGCGGCTGCGCAAGACTCCCGGTACGACATTCAAGTCTGCCAGCAACGTCTCGCGGCCCAATTGCCCCAGCGCGCCCTTCACCACGAACCCCGGTAACGGCGCAACCGCCGGACGCCGCAGGACCCGTCCGAGCACGCGGGCGAACTCCCGCTGCGGTACCGCCTCCGGCGCCACCGCATTCACCGGGCCGCGCAGCGTAACGTCCGTCATCGCCGCCGCATACACATCCACAAGGTCATCCATAGCGATCCAGCTCATATGCTGCGCGCCGCCGCCCACCGGACCGCCCAGCCCGAGCCGGAAAGCCGGGAGCATCTTGCCCAGCGCCCCTCCTCCGGGCGAGAGAACGACACCCGTGCGCACAAACACCGTGCGCACCCCGGCAGTCTCCGCCGCCTGCGCCGAGCCCTCCCACTTCCGGCAAACTTCAGCCAGAAATCCGTCGCCGCCCCGTCCGGTCTCGTCATGGGGACGCCCGTCGGCGGCATAAATATTCACGCCCGAGGCACACACAAAAACTTCCGGCTGCACCGGCAACGCCGCCGCCGCTTCGGCGAGCAGACGCGTACCGTCCACACGGCTGCGGAGGATGCGCTCCCGTCGCGCCTGCGTCCACAGGCCGCCCGCGATGTTCTCCCCCGCAAGGTGAATGACGGCCTGCACGCCCTCCAAAGCCCTGTCGTCGATCCGTCCGGCGGAAGGATCCCACCCGAAGGCCCCCGCTCCGACAGGGCGCCGCGAAAGAGTTCGCACTGTATGCCCGAGCATGCGCAGGAGCGGAACCAACGACCGCCCGATCAGGCCGCCCGCGCCCGTGACAAGGACCACCTTCGCCTCCAGCAAATCCCCGCCGAACCAGCGTTCGAGATCCCGGCGTGTCACCTCGTGGCGGTAGCCGAACATGCGTCGGAGCTTTCGACGCGTCAGCGCACCGCCCGCCAACGCCCCGACCGCCCCCATCGGCAGGCGGTAGTGCACCTCGTCCTCCAGCAACGCGCGGCCCTCCGCCTCGTCCAAAAACCGGTGCGTGTGCTCCCATTCCGCAAATGGACCCCGCACCTGACGGTCCCGGAACTGCGACCCCGGAATCACGTCATCGATCTCCGCCTCCCAGCGCAATCGCAGCGGCCCGGCTCCGATGCGAAACCGCGCCCGCGCGCCCGCCTCCACACAGGCCCCTTCCTCCACCTCCACCCCCTCCCACGGCGGCGTCAAGCGCTCAAACGCCCCCGGACGCATGTGCCAGTCCCACAACTTACGCGCGTTGACCGGCATAGCGGTTGATTTCTTGAAAATCTCCATCGACCCACCTCTACCCGACTCCGCCCCGAAAATCCAACGCCAAGTTCAATTCAAATTCTTTTTTATTTACAATGTAATATTTTGTTGACTGCCCGTCCGCTGCACAGCGGAGCGGGCGAACAACGGAGTCGAATCCAAATCAATCACATCCAAGCCCAGACGGCTATATCTCTCTTTAAACTCAGTGTTCCAATAGAGAGAGGAGTGCAAAGGTACAAAAGGATTCAGCTTCGCCCAGACACTGGCATCGATAGTCAAACTGGGAGCCACATTTGATCGAGACCCCTCAACCCACCACATCCTTCTGCAGATCCCGCAGGCTGCACAGCCCGCCCCAGTC
>JAFIGH010000115.1 GCA_020831525.1 Opitutales bacterium | reverse complement strand
CGCAGGCGAAGGAGGCGGCGGAGGCGCTGGCGGACTACCGGATCTACGTGCTGGGGAAGGGACGGCTGCCCAAGCGCGACGGCACAGGCGCGCGTGTGCCGGACCACGTCGCGGCGGAGGCGCGTGAGCGCGGGGGCCGTCTGCCCGCGCACGAACTGCTTTTGCGCAAGACGCGTCAGTTCAGCGAGGGGCTGGTGCTGGGCACGAAGGCCTTTGTGGAGGCGGTAATACGCGGGGACGAAGGCCTGCGCTACCGGCGCAAGCGCACGCCCAAGCCGGTGCCGTCGCCCGCGGGGGAAGAGACGCTGGCCTGCGCGCGGCAGTGGCTGCGCACGAAGTGAAACGTCCGTAGAACCCGCTACATTGGAGTGTGCGAACGGCTTGGAGGCTCGAATGATTCCATGGGATGCCCGCCGCGTTGAACAATAGGCCCAGACGATTCTTTATTCCCCATCGATGCGCAGGCGGATGAACTTCGGTGCGCCGGGTGCGACGGGTTCTTTGAGGCGGAGGTAGACGGTTTCGGTGCCGTCGCCGTTGTCGACGGGGGGACCGTCCAGCTCGAACCAGTCGCCGCCGGAGTGCCATGTTCCTTCGCCGAGCGAGGCGGATGCCTCGGCGCGGTAGCTCACGCCGTCGACGGTATAGTCGATACCGGGTGTACCTGTGCCTCCGGTACGCTGGCGGAAGACAAAGACGAGGTACTCGGCGTCGCCGGTGCTCTCGCGCTCGGCGTGCGGGAGAGCATGGCTGCCGTCAGCCATGGGTGGAATGCCCAACGCGAACTTTACGATATTGGCCATGTTGTCGCCGAAGGGGGCGTCGAGCGGGCCGCGTTGGTCTTCCGGCACGCCCAGCGCGGGATCGGCGATCCACGTCGCGAAGGCGGTTTCGTCGGGAGCGTCGGGCACGCGGCTGATCTCGATAAAGCAGAGCTTGTTGTTGCTCGCGGCGGGGCCGTCCGCGACACGGATGCGCCCGTCGTCGACGGAGACGAGGACGGTGCCCTCGATCCAGCGGTTGCCGGACGTCGGGGTGCCGTCGACGGTGAGAGTACCTTGGACGGTTGTCTGATAGACGCTGTCGAAGTGGTTGGGGTCGCCGGAGACAACGCGTACCTCGTAGTCGCCGTTGGGTACGGCGATCTCCCATACCGCCCCGGTGGTGTGGATGAGGGTGTCGTGCATCATGTCCGGCGAGTTGCTGTTGTTGCGGGCGCGGGTATCGCCCGGGCTGCCGGTCCATCCGTAGATTTCGCCGTTGCCGCGGTCGCCGAAGGCGTCGCCGCTGTCGACGAGCCAGCCTGCGGGCGGGGTGACGTTGGACGTCTGGAAGTTGATGCGCAGGAAGATTTCCGCGACGGCGGGCACGTTGACGGTGATCACCGTGGAGTAGGGTGAGGAGCCGCTCACATTGGAGGCGCGCACGCGGTATTGGTAGGCGGTCTCGGCCTCGACGGAGGTGTCGCTGTAGGAGGTCTGCGGCGCTTCGACGACGGCGATCTCGTCCCATGTCCCGCCCGTGCCGGTGGCGCGCTCGATGTGGTAGGCGGCTTCGTCACCGGAACCGGGAGCCCATTCAAGAGTGACAGCGGAGGCCGCCACGGAGATTGCCTCAAAATCGACCGGGGTGGCGGGGATATCCGGAGTCACGATGATCTCGAGGGCCACGTTGGGGGAGTCGCCGGTGAGCCCGCCGTCAGTGTGGGCGACGGCGCGCAGAAGATGGACGCCGGGCGTCGGCGCGCTCCACGTCAAGGAGTGGGGCGCCGCGGTGGACTCACCGATCATGGTCTCGCCGACGAAGAACTCGACGCGCTCGATGCCGCCCGCGGCGGCGCGGGCAAAGGCCTCGACTGTGACGGTCTCGCTGTCGAAGAAGCTGCTGCGCGCAAGCGGTGAGGTGACGGTGACATCGACGTCGCGCGTATAGTGCAGACGGGCGAGGACGGGGGACTCGGCGTCGGGCAGGTGCATGCCCCATGCGGGAATGTTCTGCGTGGGCATGGGGTGGCCGCGCGGGTGCCCTTCGGTGTCGACGCGGTGGTAGCCCGCGAGAAGGAGCCCGTTGTTCGAGGGCACGACGCTGAGGAGGTCAATATTGTCTGCCCCGGAGGCTAGCGAGGTATCCCACTCGCCGGTGAGGAGGGAGGAGTATTCGAGGGTGGTGAAATCGCGGCTGAAGACGCGCACGAAGTTGTTCCATGAGCTGACGCCCTCGATGATGCGGAAGGAGTTGCCCGCCGCCGGGGTGTTGTTGAGCGGAGCGTCGAGGGTGATTTCGCCCGTGGCGGGCTGGAAGGCGGCGATTGTGCGCGTGACGTTGTTGTTCGGCGCGGAGGTCATGGTGATCTCGGAGACGCCGCCGCGGATTTCGGTGTTGCCCACAAGGGCGTCGGAGCGGAAGACCTGCGCGGAGGTGACGGCGGTGACGGAGGCCACGCGGCTCGGGTTGGGCATGCGCTGGTAGGCGTTGCGCGTGGTGTGGGTGCGGCGGCCCTGCGCGACGACGAGCAAGCGCCCTTCGTTGTCGAACATCGGGGTGCGGCCGAAGGTGCGCGTCGTATTGAGGTTGGGCCATCCGGCGTTGGGGTTGGGCCAACCGTAGTGGATGTGGTCGTTGGGGAAGCGCGCGCCCCAGTTGGTTTGGTCGGGGTTCTCGGCGAGGCGGGTGGAGTACATGAGCCGCCCGTCGTCGTCGGCGAGCTTGCCGATCCAGCTGAGGTGCAGGTTGCCGCTGGTTCCGGTGAAGCCGTTGTGGTAGGACGTGCCGGGGTGGTCCGGGTTGTTGTCGGGGTTGATGTTGTCGCCGCGCCAGAGGTTGGAGTGGTCGTTGCCGTGGTGGCGGGCGATGACGCCGATGAGGGTTTCGCCGGGCGGCGCGGAGTAATCGACCGCGACGGAGTCGACGTACTGGTCGGGGATGGAGGCCTGCGGGCGCCCGAGGCATCCGAGGAGAAGGATGTCGGGGTCGACCGGATCAAGGGCGAGGGCAAACACCATGTTGTGAAGGAAGCCTATGGTGTTGGGCAGGCTAGGCAGGCCGCTGACGACCCGTGACCACGAGGCGCCTCCGTCGGTGGTCTTGAACGCGCCGAAGTAGGCGTGGCCGGCGTAGACGGTACCCGGATCGTCGGGGTGGATGACAAGGGCGCGCACGTTGCCGAGTGTGCCGGTGTTTCCATTGTTGCCGCGGTAACCGATCCAAACGGAGCGCTCGTCGCCGTAGGCGGCGGTCCATGTGGCCGCGCCGTCGGTGCTGCGGTAGACGCCTTGGATGCAACCGAGGTAAAGGGTGGCCGGTGTTCCGGCGTCGGCGCGGTGCACGGCGAGGGTGAAGACGTAGCGCCCGGCGGTGGAAAGGTTGGAATTGGCGGCGTTCCATGTGGTCCCGCCGTCTGTGCTGCGGGAGACACCGTTGCCGCCCGCCGAGCCGAGGTAGACGGTATCGGGATCGACGGGGTCGAGAACAACGGCATTGATCCAGAGGTTGTTGTCGTCGCCGGTGAGACCGGTGTTGCGGGCGGTCCATGTGGCGCCGCCGTCGGTCGTCTTGAAGAGTCCGTGTCCAGCGGTGCCCGCGTAGACGGTGCCGGGATCGTCGGGATGCACGGCGAGGGTATTTACGTAAGCGTAGGTGATGCCGTCGTGCGCATGCGCCCATGTGGCGCCGCTGTCGGTGGACTTGAAGACGCCCTTGTTGGTGGCGGCGTAGACGACGGAGGTGTCGGTGGCGGCGATTTGGATGTCGAGGATCCAGTCGGCGTCGAGACCGGTGTTGGCGGAGGCCCATGTAGCGCCGCCGTCGGTCGACTTATAGATGCCGCCGTAGGTTCCGGCGTAGACGACGGAGAAATCGGCGGGGTCGATGGCGAGCGCGCGCACGTGGGGATTGCCGAGACCGCTGTTGGAGGCGGACCACGAGGCGGCGGCGTTGGTCGTGCGGCTGATGCCGTCGCCGGAGCGCATGCTCGTGTAAAGACGGTTCCACCACTTCATGTTGCCGTCTTCGTCGAGGGCGGCGGCGTGGAGTTCGAAATCGGGTAAGTTGCCCGCGTGGTTGGTCTGCACATTGCCGCCGAAGTAGAGGTGGTTGTTGCGGCGGTCGACGGCGATCTGACCGAGCCCGTACGAGGAACTGGTCATGCGGTAGCCGGTGTATCCGCGCCCGCTGGTGGTGTTGGGACCGGCCAAGTAGAGGTCGTCGGGGTAGCGGCCCATGCGCACGCCGTCGTGTCCGTCGAACTCGATGGCATCGAAGTCCTCCTGCGTGCGCGAGCGCAGGCCGCCATGGCTGTTGGCGTTGAGCATGTGGACGCTGTGGGTGAGCGGATCGGTGTCGTGGTCGGGGTATGCGGAAGCCGGTCCGCCCTCCCAGAAGCCCCCGGACGCGCGGTAGTGGCGGCGCCAGCCTTCGACGACGACTGGCTCGCCGTCGTCCGCTCCGAGCATGAGGAAGAAAGCCGGGTCCCAGCGGTTGTTGTCGCCCGAGGCGGCGACGACTTTGCCGTCGCCGCGTACATCCCACGGCTGGATGTCGCGGTATTGGCGCAGCGCCTCGATGTTCTGTGCCCAGACGAGGCCCGCGGGCACGCCGTTGACGAAGTTGTTGTCAAGGCGGGCGACGAAGTAGCCTTGGGTCGATCCGCCGGCGCGCCGGCCCGAGATGTAGAGGTCGCCCGTCGGGTCACCTGGCACTTCGGTCGTGCGGATGTGGTTGATGTCCTCGACGGTGCCTTGCGGGAAATGCATCGCGCGGAGCACCTCGCCGAGGTCGGCGGAGAGGTGCAGGAGAAAGCCGTACCGGCCTGCCGCGGAGGAGTCGATGCCGTCCGCCGCGATCTCGGTGACGGGGGCGGCGTCCGGCAGCCATGCCATGGAATCGGCCAGCCCGCTGACAAGGACGGTGCCGTCGGAGAGTTCATGCACGCCGTTGAAGCGTTGGTTGCCGTCGCCGCCCGCGTAGAAGACGGTGTCGACGGCGTAGGCGGCGGTGACTGCGCAGGCGAGGCCTGCGAGCGCAAGGGTAGGGAGTTTTGCTGTATACATTGGGAAGTTCAGTGATGTCAGGGAAATTCCGTTACTCTACTTCTGCCGGGAAACGGAAAATACAGTGGGGACAGTCAGGTCTGTGACCGGCGACTGCGACCAAGACGAAGGAAGAACACCGCCCGTGTCCATCGAAAGTAGACGATGGGTAACTGAATAACCAGATTCCGTGCCTCGACCGCCGGTCCGAATTGACTGCGCGGCGGGCGGAAACTTGGCGGGAATTGCCCGGTCCGTGGATTCGGGGTGGCCCGGATCCCGCTCCATGTGGTGACGTCGGCGAGAATTCCCTTGCTGCATGGGCCGTGCGGCATTGAATCGCGCTTTTTCTCTGAGCGGTCAAGCCCTATGTACCTAAAGGAACTGCGGATTAACGGATTCAAAAGCTTTGCCGACCCGACGCGCCTCGATTTGCGCCGGGGCGTGACAGCCATTGTGGGGCCGAATGGCTGCGGCAAGAGCAACATCGCCGACGCCATCCGCTGGGTTCTTGGCGAGCAGAGTGCGAAGTCGCTGCGCGCCGGTGCCATGCAGGAGGTCATTTTCCAAGGCACGACCACCCGCAAGCCGGTGGGGCTGTGCGAGGTGACGCTCACCTTCACGGAGTGTGAGGAACAGCTCGGCACGGAATACAACGAGGTGGAGGTCACGCGCCGGGTTGTGCGCGACGGGGGCAGCGATTATTACCTCAATGGCAAGCACTGCCGCCTCAAGGA
Organism: Opitutales bacterium; assembly: GCA_020831525.1. Taxonomy (GTDB): domain Bacteria; phylum Verrucomicrobiota; class Verrucomicrobiia; order Opitutales; family Oceanipulchritudinaceae; genus SLLG01. The sequence continues at coordinate 10,763 of JAFIGH010000115.1, read as the reverse complement.
TATCCAGCGGCTCTTTCTCGATACCGGGGTGGGGCAGGTGAGCTACTCCTTCATGCTCCAGGGGCAGATCGACCAAGTGCTCTCCTCGAACCCGCAGGAGCGCCGCGCCATCTTCGAGGAAGCCGCGGGCATCTCCAAATACAAGGCGCAGCGCCGCGAGGCGCTCAACAAGCTCCAGCACGTCGACACCAACCTCGCGCGCGTGACCGACGTCATGGAGGAGGTCGGCCGGCAGATTGAATCGCTTAAGCGGCAGGCCGCCAAGGCCATGCGCTACCAGCTCATCAAGCACCGCCTCACCCACCTCGAGCTGGGGCACGGGGCGCAGCGGTTTGCCGCGCTCTCGACCGAGATCGCCGAGTTGGAGCGCCGCGATACCTTTTTGCAGGAGCAGCTTGCGGGCGTGCGCAAAGAGCTGGACGAGACCGACCGCCGCCTTTCCGAGCGCCGCGAGAAGCGCTCCGGGCTGACCGAGCGCCTGCAGGCCGCGCAGCAGCATGTCTTTGACCTCCGCAGCGAAAAAGAAAATGCGCAAAACCGCTGCGAATTCGCCGCCACGCGGCGGGACGACCTCAAAAAGCGCATCGCCGCGATCGAAGACGAGGTCAACGGCCTGCGCGACCAAGTGGATGCGCTCTCCAAGCGCGCGGCGGGCGAAAAGCAGTCGCGCGAGGAGCAGATGGAGCTTTTCGGCGCCTCCGACGGCCTCTTCAAAGAGCGGAGCAACGAACTGACGGAGCTGCAGCGCGAGCTGAGTGAAGCCGAGGCGGCCCACGGCCGCGCGAAGCAGGCCCTCCTCGTGAAAGAAAGCGCTGTCACACGGTTGCGCTCCAACGCCACGACACTTGAGGTCGACCTCAAGACCTACCAAGTGCGCCACGCCAACCTCCTCGACGAGCAACAGTCGCTCAAGGACGAGGCGGCGGTCCTCGAAGACGAGGTCAAACGCCTCCGCCACGCCCTTGAAAAGCGGCGCGAAGACCGGCTGCGGGAAGACGCCCGCGTGGGCGAACTGCGCGAGCAGACGACGCGGCTCACGACCGAGTTCCGGGACGTCCAGACGCAGATCCAGGACAACGGGCGCAAACTCGCCGGCGTGCAGGCCCAGGTGGGCGTGCTCGAAGGGCTGCAGGAAAAGCTCGAAGGCTTCTCCGACGGCGTGAAAGCCATCATGCAGGGCAAACTCAAGGGCGTTGTCGCTCCGGAAGACGTCCGTTTGCTCCTGCAGAGCCTGCAAGTCCAGCCCGCCGCCGAGCGGGTCGTGGAAGTGCTCCTCGGCGCGGCTTCGGATGGCGTCGTCCTTGGCGAGCGCAGCCGTGCCGCCCCCGTCGCGCGCAAGCTTGCGGAGGACAATCTCGGCCGAGCCAGCCTCGTCATCGACACGCCGACCAAGGCGGCACCGGAACCCGGCGGCCCGGCGGCTCCGGAGTGGCTGCTTCCCGCATGGGAAGCCGTCGGCGTGAAGGACGACGCCACCGGCGCGCTCGTGCAAAGCCTCTTCGGCGGGTGCTACTACTGCGATGAAATGGAGGCCTTCCTCGAGTTTTGGGAGGCGAACCCGGAATTCCGCTTCCAGTACGTGGCGACGGCGGAGGGCGAGCTGATCGACGCCCGCGGGCTCATCCTCGCGGGGCGCGCCCGCAAGGGGAAGAACCAGAGTTTCCTCGCCCGCGCCAACGAGATCAAGAAATTCAAGGCGGAGCTGGAAAATCTGCGTGCGCGCGAAGAGACCCTGCGGCAGCAGGCCGGCCATGCCGAGGCAAAGATCGAAGCGGCGGAAAAACGGATCGAGGAGCAGCGCCGCAAGGTCATGGAGATTGCGGAGGAAGTCTCCAACCTCGAGGCGCAGGTAAAGGGGGCGGAGCGCAACGCGGAGCAAAACGCCCGCTCCACCGAGACCAAGGCCGCCGAACTCGCCAAGCTCGAAACCAGCAAGAAGGAATCGACGGAGCGTCTCGAAAAAGCGCAGACCGAGCTTGCCGCCGCGGTCGACGATCTCGAGCGGCAGAAAGGCGCCATCACCGCCGCCGAGGAAACCTGCGAACAGTTGCGCACCAAGCGCGAGGAACTGCGCGAACGCTTCAATGAGATCCGGCTCGAAATGGCGGAGAAAAACCAGCGCCTGCAGATGCTCGACCGCACCCTTGCCGAGATCGACGCCCAGGCCAAGCAGGCCGCCGCCCAAATCGACCGCCGCCGCCAGGAGCAGGACCATCTGCGCGAACAGATCGAAGGCCTTGCCGGGGAGGAGAAAGAGCAGAAAGCGCGTGCGGAAGAGATCGGCAAGACCCTCGAAGGCGTCATGGCCGCCCTCGAAAAAGACCGCGCTGCCCTCGCCGAAGTGGAAAAGTCGATACGCGTGATCGAGGAGGGCACGTCGGAGAAGCGGGCGACCGCCGACCGCCTCGCGAAGGAGTCCAACCAAGTCGAGATCAAGCTCGCCCGCGAACAGTCCCAGCGCCAGTTCATCACCGACGAAATCCAGCGCGAGTACGAACTCGATGTGAAGACAGTCGACTGGCGGCGCGAAATCTTTCTCGCCGGCGACCCCTTGCCCGAACGTATCCGGGTGTCCATCGAGGACGATGAAGGGGACGACGAGCCCGTTGTGGAAGAGCGCACCGAGCCGACGGAAGAGGAGCGTGTCGCCGTCACCGAGCCGGACTGGAGCGAAGTGCAGGCCGAGGTCAAGGCCCTGCGCGCTCGCCTCAGCGGCATGGGGCCCGTCAACGTCATGGCCATCGGTGAATACCGCGACCTGCGCGAGCGCCATGAATTCCTCAAAACACAGAGCGACGACCTGTGGAAGGCCAAGGACGAGTTGGTGCGCGCCATCGACGAAATCAACCAGCGCAGCCAGGAACTCTTTGCCAACACCTTCGAGCAGGTGCGGAAGAACTTTGCCTACACCTTTGAGACCCTCTTCGGCGGCGGCACCTCCGGACTGCGCCTCGTCGACGCCGAGGACGTTCTCGAATCCGGCATCGAAATCACGGCCCGCCCGCCCGGCACCCAGTTGCGCTCCCTTGCCCTCCTCAGCGGCGGACAAAAAACCATGACGGCCGTCGCCCTGCTCTTCGCCATCTACATGGTCAAACCCAGTCCCTTTTGCGTCCTCGACGAAATCGACGCCCCCCTCGACGACGCCAATATCGGGCGCTTCTGCCAGATGCTCGAGTCCTTCCTCGAATACTCGCAGTTCGTCATCATCACGCACAACAAGCGCACCATCGGCATCGCCGACACCATCTACGGTGCCACCATGCCCGAGCGCGGTGTCACCAAAATGGTCTCCATGCGCTTCGACAAAGGCTCCGGCCAAACCCGCGAACTCGCCACCGCGTAACGGCCGGCGCACTCACGGCATTCTCGCTTGGTTCGACCCCTGCATCGTTCGGGCGAAGCCCGCCATGGACTGCCGTTCGGCAGGCTCAAGGCCATGGGCAAAGCCGAAGGGCGGTGATTCTTCACCACCTTCGCCGCGCCATGGAGGCCGCCCAACCGCAAAGGCGGCGGATTCCGCCGGTTTGCGGTGGATTCTGCCTCGTAGGGCTCTGTGCGGGAATTCGCGGAAACTCCATCTATCCATTTGTGAGGGGTTTATGGGATTGCCAAGGGAGTTGGCACGGGTTTTGATTTCTGAACTTGTTTTTTTTGTTCAGCGAATCGCCAACATCCAACCATCATGAAACCAATGCACTGCAACCGCTTCCTCCGCGCCGTTCTCCGGGCCATGCTTTTCCCGCTCGTCTGCGCCGCCGCGCTCGCACTCACCGCATGCAAGACAATCACCGGCTCGGGCCCGATGAAGACGGAGGAATACTCCCCGTCGGCTTTCACCGCCTTATCGCAGGAACTTGCCGCGCAGGTGACGCTCGAAGAAGGAGAGACCCACGCAGTGAGGATCCATACCTACGAGAACCTGCTGCCCCACATCGAGGTCACGGTTGACGGTGACCGGCTGCGCATCCGTACCGACCGCAATCTGCGGGCCGACCCGCCAATCGAGGTGACGGTGGTTGCGCCGCGGATACAGTCCGTTTCTATCATGGGTTCAGCCACCGTCGGCGGCACGGCGACGCTCCGCGGCGAATCCATTTCCGCGCGGATTTCCGGCTCGGGACGAATCGAATTGCCGGTGGAGGCTGCGGAGACCGATGCGGCTATTTCCGGTTCGGGTCGGATTCATCTCACGGGCACAGCGGAAACCGTGCGCGCGCGCATTTCCGGCTCCGGTCGTATCCACACCGATGGAATCCACGCCCGTGATGCTGTTGCGGATATTTCCGGATCCGGCGTCATCTACGTGCATGCCTCCCAGACTCTGCGCGCCCGTGTCTCGGGTTCGGGCCGGATTACCTTCGAGGGAGGCGCCGTACCCGATGTAACTATCTCCGGCTCGGGATCGGTCCGCCCCGCGGACCGCGACCCGACGAGCTGAAGGAGAACGGATCGAGGAGGGGCGGCGGATCCGTGGCCCGGTCGCTCCATACGAGTGGCCGCGGTAGCTTCCTGTTGCTCCGACGGTCCATGGCTGCGCATGATTCCGGAATGCAGGGATGGTGCCGCCAGCGTGAGTATTGGAGCTTCTATTGGCCGTTGACCCTTACGGGGCTGGCCATGCTGTTGGCGAATCAAGTGCAGAACGGTGTCCTCGCTCGGTATCCCGACGCCGCGAAGGAACTGACAACCTTCGCCCTCGCCGTGAGTTTTCATGCATTTCTGCACGCGGCGTTGGTATTCGTGCCGCAGATGGCAAACGTCTACGGGCGCTCCCGCGTCTCGGTGCGCGCCTGCTTCGCATTTACGGCGCGGGCCGGTGCTCTTCTTAGTCTTCCGCTTCTAATCCTTGGCTGGACACGGGCAGGCCTTGTCCTGCCGCAGCGGATATTCGGCGTGGATGACGGGATGGCGGAGACGATGCAGTTGTATTTCCGGCTTCTTGCGCCGACGGTGTTTCTCGACGGCCTGCGGCATGCGCTTACCGGTCTTCTCATTCAGGCCCGGCGCACGGGTGTCGTAACGGTTCTCAATGTCGGCTTTCTCGCGGTGGTGCTGGGTCTGCTCTTCTACGGTTTCCGGGCAGGCTTCCCGGCGGTCTGGACAGTAGGTATAGCGCAGCTTGGCGGCTCGCTCGCCGCGCTTGCGGCGACGGGTTTCCTCTGGTCGCGGCTGTACCTTGCCCATGAAGACGATGTGCCCCCTCCTTCACAGCGGGAGTTATGGGCGTATTTCTGGCCAGTTGCGCTGACAAGTGTGTGCTTCGCCTTGAGCCGCCCGGTGATCTTTTTCTTCGCGGCGTGGGCGCCGGATGCGTTTGTCCTTATCGCGGCATTGCGTGTGGCTTTTGATTTTTCAATGTTGTTCTTTAACCCAGTGAACCAGTTCCGTCATGTCATGGTGACCTTCGGGTTACGCGATGTTTCCGGGATCGGACGTTTTATGCTGGTGGTGGTGCTGGTGCTGAGTGGCTTGCTCCTGCTGAGTGGGTTGACACCGGCGGGTGCCTGGGTGTTTGCCGTAATCTTCGGACTGGATGGACAGGTTCTTGAATACGCTGCTGCCGCGCTGCTGCCGCTGGCGCTTGTGCCGCTGGCCATGGGGCTGCGCAATTGGCAGCACGGAAAGGCGCTTCTGCGCAAGACGACCCGCCGAATGGGGGTTTCCGCGGTTGCGCGGGTGGCGGTGATCGCCGTAGCTTCATGGGCGATGGTCTCGCTGGGCTGGTTGGGGCCGCGCACGGGAGCGCTGCTGCTTGCCTTCGGTTTTCTCGCCGAGGCTGCCTCGATGTGGCTAATTGCCCGGCTTCATCCTTATCAAAGTGCCGAGGCGGAACGGGCTTCGTGAGCGCGGCAGTGCCGTCTCGGCTGTTCAAACACGTATAACGGCACCGTCCCGCGAGGCGGATTCGACAGCGGCGAGGGTAAGGGCGAGTGTGGCCAATCCGTCCTCCAGAGGGCAGCGCGTGGGGGTGTTCTCGTGGACGCAGCGGAGGAAGTGGTCGACCTCCTGGACGTAGGGATCGTCGCTGTCGTTGAAGTCTTCGCGGCGGGGTGGATCGAGGTTGGTCTGGGTCCACCGGGAGTTACCGGTGCCCGCGGCGGTGACGGTGAGGTTTTTGCAGACAGCGCTCCAGTCGACGGACCATTCGCCTGGGACGGCGCAGTTGCTGGAGGCGATGCTGCCGAGCGCCCCGTTGGCGAAGGCGAGTGTGGCGACGGCGTTGTCTTCGATGGTGTAGCCCGGCGTCGCACGGTGGAGGAGATTGGCGAACCGGGCGGAGACGGTAGTAACATTGCCGAAAAGGTGTGTGGCGAGGTCGTATAGATGAGCTATCTGTTCGACGGTCTGGCCGCCGGAGGTTCTGACTTCCCGCCACCACGGTGCATGGAGGTCGTTACAAAGGAAACGGCCCTCGAAGAGGGCGGGGTGTCCGGCTTCGCCGCTCTCGACCGCGGCTTTGAGGCGCTGCACAGAACGCGCGAAGCGGTAGTGGTATCCGACCATGGTGAGAAGGCGGTTCTTCCGCGCGAGCGCGGCCATCTGTTCCGCGTGGTCAAAGGTGAGAGCGACGGGCTTTTCGATGAAGACTGCAAGGCGCGATGCGGCGGCGGCCTCAAAGACTTCCGTGCGCGCAAAGGGTGGGAGGCAGATGAAGACGGCGTCGAGTGCCTCGTGTTCGATAAGTTCGGTGCCCGCGCCATAGGCCCGCGCTTCGAGTTGGTTGGCGTCGATGAACGCGCGCGCTTTGGCGGCGGACGATCCAGCTACGGCGCTCACCGTGGCAAGAGCGTGGGCGTCGATATTGCGCGCATGCACAGCGGCGATGCGGCCGGAGCCGATGATTCCGATGCGAAGCGGTCGTTTCATGGTCGGGGCATTCGGATTGGAAGGAATAATGTGAACGACCGGACCGCGGGGGGCAAGCGCGTGCGCCGTCGTCAATTAAATATATCTGTTAAATACGATATGGGTGCAAATTATTTAATTATGAGAAAAGAAATTCCGTCAATAAATTTAACTGTGGGTTAGAATATTGGAGGAAATCCGGGTTGCTATGGTGACGGTGGGTGTTTCACCAGCCATTGGCTGGGGCGGCGATGTTGCGGCAGGCTTTGTGGGCCGTGTCGTTGTCAGTCGCCGAAGAGACCGGGCTCCGGCGGCGGAGTTTCGCCGCTCCAGCGCAAGAGGGCGGTGAGTGTGGCCTCGGCGGCTTCCGGCACGGTGAGAAGGCGGTTGAGAAGGAGGGCGGAGGCGAGGGCGTCGTATAGGGCGCAGTGGGCCTGCCGCCGACGGGGAGGGCAGTGTTCGCGGGCGGTGGCGGCAAGTGAGGCCCCGAGTGCGAAGCGCTCGACCAAGGCCCCGAGGCTGTGCGACTCGAGTCCGGGATAGAGCGTTTGGTAGAGGCGGAGGGTGTCGATCCAAGGTCCCCAGTTGGCGGATTCCTGTCCGGGTGACCACCAGTCCGGAACAAAGGGCGGGTAGGCCCATGTGTGTTTGAGCAGTCCGTGCTCGACGGACTTGTTGTGCGCAGCGAATACGCCCGTGCGGCGCCAGTCGACGAATTGCCCGTAATCCTCCGAAAAGTGTGCGTGGCCTGCTGTGTCGTGCCCGAAGAGTCCGTGTACCCGCGAATCGCTTTCGCGGATGGTGCCGGTGGGGCGGCAAACGCGGGTCGCCGCCGCTGCGACCGTGCCGCCGCGCACTGTAGCCACGCCGTATTCGATGACGCCGTAGCCTGGGTGCCCCTCGAAATCGATCACGTGGATGGTTGCCTCGCTCCAACGCATGGGCGTGATCGTCGGTGCACGGGTGGGCGCGGTCAATGGATTTGGCGGTTGCGACAGGCCACGGCGGGCTCAAACCTCCGCACGCAATGGAGCCAAATACCATGATTCCGTTCCTAAGGCACCTTGCCCGCGAAAGCGCTCGGGTGATCATGCCGCACTTTGCCAATCCCTCCCTTCGGGTGGAGTGGAAAGCGGACGACACGCCTGTGACCTACGCCGACCGCAAAGCCGAGGAAGTGCTGCGCGCGGAGATCGCAAAGACATGGCCGGACCACGGCATCGTGGGCGAAGAGCTGGACGACGTGGCGGCGGACGCCGAATACACCTGGGTGCTCGATCCGATCGACGGAACGCGCTCCTTTGCCGCCGGTTCGCCGCTCTTCGGGACGTTGATTTGCCTACGGCGTGAATTAATGCCGCTCTGGGGCGCGATCCACATTCCTGCGCTCGGGCAACTCTACATCGGCAACAACGAGTCGGCATGGCTCGACGACCGCCGCCTGCACGTGCGCGAGACCCCGCGCCTTGCCGACTGCACCCTGCTCACGACCGACCCGAAAGCGCCGTACCAATACCACGGTGCACCCGGGTGGGACGCGCTCCTCGCCGCCACGGGGATGTACCGCTCGTGGGGAGACTGTTTTGGATACACCCTGCTGGCCTCGGGCGGCGCGGACATCATGACCGATCCGGCGATGAACCTCTGGGATGTCGCCGCGCTTCTGCCTGTTCTGCGCGGATGCGGCGCGGCGGTTTCCGACTGGCACGGCGTTGACCCTCTCGCAGAGGATGCGGAGGGACTTGTCGCGGCGCACCCGCGGCATCACCGCACCATTATCGAACTGCTGGGCGGGCGGGGGTAAGCCGGGTGGCAATGCCGGGGGCCCTACTTGAGGTAGCTCTTAAGCATCCAGAGGGTCTTCTCATGGACGCGCAGGCGCTCAACCATGAGGTCTTCGGTCTGGGTGTTGCCGGCCTCGCCGGCGAGATCGCGGGCGCGCTTGGCATCGCCGATCCACTTTTCATGCGCCGTGACCAGCGCGGCGACCATGTCTTTGGCGTCCATGGGCGCTTTCGGTTCGTCGATGCGCGCGAGTTCGGCGAGCGTGCGCAGACCGCCCACCGCGTAGTCGCCGACCTGGCGGATTTGCTCCGCGATGTCGTCGGCGGCGGTGAAGAGGTCTTCGTACTGCTCCTGGAACGCGGCGTGCAGGGCAAAGAACCCCGGGCCTTCGACATTCCAGTGAAAAGCGTGTGTCGCCGCCATGAGGGCGTAGGTGTCGGCGAGGACAAGATTGAGGCTTTGCGTCAATTCGCCGCCGCCGGTCTTCGTCTTTCCGATAACTTTCTGTTTCTTCGTTTTTGCCATATCCCTGAACGATGGCGGCGCGAAGCGGTCTTTTCAACCGGATTCGGGCGGTTTGCGGAGACGCCAGCGGATTTCTATCCGGACTCGGGATCGATGTTGGCCAGGAAGAGCGCGGCGATGGCCTCCAGTCCGGTTTGGTCCTCCGGTGAAAATCGGCCCGGGCGCGGGCTGTCGAGGTCGAAGACGCCGAGCGGTCGTTCGCCGACGAAGAGGGGTATGACCATTTCGGAGCGCGACTTCGGATCGCAGGCGATGTGGCCGGGAAAGGCCTGGACATCCGGCACGCGGAGGGTGCGCCGCCCGTGCAGGGCCGCCCCGCAGACGCCCCGTCCGGCGGCGATTCGTACGCAGGCGGGCCGGCCTTGGAACGGACCGAGTATCAGCCCGCCGTCCTTCCACCAGTAGAAGCCCGCCCAGTTGAGTCCCTCCACACCGTGATAGATGATCGCGGCGAGATTGGCCGCGTTCGCCGTCTGGTCGCGGATGCCCTCGAAGAGCGCCGCCGACTGGCGGTGGAGGAGCGCGTAGTCCGTTGAGATCATCGTCCGATGGATTCAGTGATCGGGCGGATTGGCAACTGCGGATTCGTTTGCGTGCCGGGCGCTTCCGGGTTGCGTCCCGGTGCCCGCGTGGTAAAAGGTGCATAGATGACGAACGGGCGTGAAACGGGACTGCGGCTATCCGCGACGGGTCAGCTGGCCCTGCGCGAAGAGCCGGTGATTACGCGCCTGATGACAGCGGCGCTTGAGCGGCCCGAGTTGCTGTCACTCGCCGCCGGATTCACGGACAACGCGCGCCTGCCCGCCGCCGCCGTGGAGCGCGCGGTGGCCGCCCTGCGAGTGTCGGACCCCGGCAAATCCTACCTGCAATACGGGCGCAACGCGGGCGATCCCGCGCTGCGCGAGGCGCTCGCCGGGCACATGCGAACGTTTCCCGGGGAGACCCTGCCGGGGATCGATCCCGGCGACATCGTGGTGACAAACGGATCCCAGCAACTCCTCTACATGACCGTGCAGCTCTTTTGTGACCCCGGAGATTGTGTGTGGGTGCAGGCGCCGAGCTATTTTGTTTTTCTTGAGCTGCTGCGCGGGCTCGGCGTGCGTGCGGTGTCGATGCCGGTGACTCCGGACGGGACCGTGGATGCGGAGGGCTGCCGCCGCCAATTGCAACAGTGGCGGTTGGAGGGCGGCACAGGGCGGCCGCGGCTCGCCTACCTCATGGGCGCGTTCGCCAATCCGTCGACGCGCAGTCTTGCCGCGGAGGAAAAGACCGCCCTTGCCGAGGTCTTCCGCTCGGAAGCGCCGGAACTCCCCGTGGTGGAGGATATGGCCTACCGCGAATTGTATTTCGGAGCAGCCCCGGCGATCCCCTCAATGCTCAGCATGGAGGCATGGCGTGACCATCCCGTTCTCTACGCCGGGACGCTGACAAAGCCGTTCGCGACGGGGCTGAAGATCGGCTACGGCGTGACCCGCTCGACTGTGTGGCGCGAAGGGCTGGAGCGGATCAAAGGTCACCAGGACTTTGGTTCGTCGCAGTTTGCGCAGGCGCTTCCATGAAACTTCACTGTCTATGCGGTTTGGCAGGCGGCGGGAACGAGGGTG
>JAFIGH010000114.1 GCA_020831525.1 Opitutales bacterium | reverse complement strand
CGCCGCCCCCGGTAAACACGGGGCCTACAGCCTCAATGTCGGGGAAGTCAGGCTATCTCTCAAAACTCAGCAAAGGCCTGAATTGTTCCGAGCCCGGCGGGGACATTCGCGGAGAAGCTGGCCGTGCCGGCGGCGCCCATCTGGATCTCGGGGGCACCGGGCGCGGGCAGGTCGATGATCTCCCCGCTGCTCGTGACCCGTAGCCGCACGGGAGTGCCCTGAGGCACGTTGGTGCCCTGCACAACGATGGTCACCACACCCGCCGCCGTAAAGACGACGTCCGGATTCTGCAGGCTACCCGTGGGGGGTTGCTTCACGCTCTCGCCGTCGACCGAGATCACACGTAGCGTCGGCTGCTCGCTGAGGTCGGGCGCGGCGATGGGCGCGGTGGCCGACGGGGTCGGCTGTGTACTGGCCGCAAGAGGACGGAAAAAGGCTTCGATACGGATACGGCCGGCCTGGTTGTTTGTCGCCGCGGACCGGCCTCCGCGGGCGCGGAGATTACCCGAACCGAGAACACGGTCGGCCATGAGCTTGATGGCACCGCCGGAGCCGTGGCCGCCGTAGGATGTGCCGCCCCATGCCCGTTGGCCGCCGTCGGCGTTGATCGAGCCATTGACGATAATGTCGCGCGAGGAGGCGATGAGAATGGCACCGCCCCCGCCCCCGCCGTGACCGCCGAAATTGTTGTTGGAGGAGGCACCGCCCCCGCCGCCGGATCCGCCGATAACCGGGAGGAGGAGCGAATTACCGTAGACATTCATAAACTCCGCATGCGCGCCGTTCTGTCCGGAGTTGACGCCGGGCGCGCCGCCCCCGGGGCCTTGCCCCGGCGTGCCAAGGAAACTGCCCGAGACATCCCAGCGGATACCGCCGAGACCGCCCGCGAAACCGCCGGGTCCGCCTTCGGCGTAGTTGTCTGCGCCGGAGTTCCCACCGGCATCGTCCCCGTCGACGCGCACAATCCCGTCGATGCGCACTTCCTCTGTCGCCAGCCAGACGACCGGGGTGTTCGTACTGTTTTTGATGAAGCGGACCTCCGCGGTCGAGGGCACATGAATGGACGTAAAATTCCAGATACCGTCCGGACGGTCGCGCATATCGAAGTGAAACAAGCGCCCGGAGTGGTAGGACCACTGACCGTCCTTGAAGGTCCATGTGTCGGAGTTGCGTATGTTCGACACAGTGTTCGTAAACGCGTCCATCCAACCGAGGCCCATGACGATTGCATCGTTCACACTGTCGTAGGCCGAGGTATGGTAGTAGCGGCGGGGAGGGACTTCGTCGAGGTCGAGGACAAACCATTCGTCGTTGCGGAACTCCCATGTCACCCCGCGGTGAGCGGAACCACCGAAAAGGATCGTGCGGTTGCCCACGGGGTCGTATTCCATACGGAATCCCCAGTTAGGGCTGGGCCGGTCATTGATCGTATTGACCTCGCTCCATTGGCCGTCCTTGAACTTCCATGTGCGCTGCGGTGAAGAACTGTAGAGAACGATGGCGTTGTCGGCGGAGTCCCACGCCGCCTCGAAGTAGCGGTAGTTCAGCCCGGCGGGCGGCGTGCCGACTTCGTCGAGGAGCGTCCATGCCACACCATTCCAACGCCAGAGATCGTTGAGGTTGGTGTTGCCCACGCCGCGTCCGCCGAAGACGTAGACATGGCCCGTAGCGGGATCGGCCACCATGGAGTGGCTGTAGCGCGCCGGCGGGCGCGGAGAAACGTTTATCTGGCTCCAGTCCGTGCCGTCCCACGCCCAGAACTCGTCGAGGAAAGTATTGTCCGCGCGGAGACCGCCGAACATCACGACCACCTCATTGAGGGCATCCCACTCCATCGCGGCGCTGTGGCGACCGGAAACAAACGTGGACGTCTGAACCTGCGTCCAGCCTACCCCGGAAACGTCCGACACCCACGTCTCGGGGAAATACGTGCTGCTCACATTGCCCCCGAATACGACCAACTGCTCCCGCACGGGATCGAAGGCCATGGCGGGATTCTCCCGGTTGACGGGATGCATGGGGACGACGAGCGGTCCGTCCGCGCCGGTCGAGCCGCTCTCAAACGGCAGGTCTTCGGCGGCCAGGGAAACGGGCAAGCCCGCCCCGCCGGAAAAGACGACGGCTGCAATCCACACCCGGAGCACGGAGGCCGTGCGTCCGGAGCCGCGCCTGGTGTGATATGTGATACGTGTCTTCATGATAGTGCCTTGTTGGTGAAGTTATAGGATAGATACAAAGGGTTCACGGGGCCACGGCCTCGAAGGAGACAATTGGTGAAATCGCTATCTGCTCATCTTCCTCAGATTCCAGAGGCACGGCGTTGAGGTAACTCACCGGCATAGAGGCTGCGGCGAAGGCAACCTGTCCCTCGTCGTCCGCGAAAAGCGCGTTGAGGAAGCTGGCGGCGGGCGATGCGACATGAAAGACGACGTCGTCGTCCGGCGCGGCGGGGAACGCGTTGAGGTAGCTGGCCGGACGCGAGACAACGGTAAACACCGTCTCGCCCGGAAGCGGGGCGTGCGGTTCCGCGTTCAAGTAGGCGATGGACGGGCTCATCACGCGGGTCTTCGGGAACGAGTTGGGGTCGAGCGGATCAGTGCCTTCGTTGATTTCGTCGTAGTCGCTGACCCCGTCGCCGTCGGTGTCTACCTTGAAGGGGTCGAGCCCGAGGAGAATCTTCTGACCGTCGGTAAGGCCGTCGCCCGACGTGTCATAGTGACCGTCCCATATACCGTCGCCGCTGGTATCGCGGTTGCGCGGGTCGGTGCCGAGGAGAAACTCTCCAATATTGATCAGTCCGTCGCCGTCCATATCGCGCATCCAGTCGGGCACGCCCGTGTTGCCCGTGTCGGTCGAGAAGGGATCGAGGCCGTGCTGGATTTTCCACCAGTCCGGCAGGCCGTCGCCCGAAGAGTCGACATGGCCGAGGGCGATAAACGAGGAGACAAAGGTATCCTCGATAACGTTGCCCGCGAGGTCGGCGAGAGGCGGACCGATGCGCACTTGGTAACGGCCCTGCGGAACTTCCGTAGCGGCGGTGAAGCGCGCCCGGTTGGTCGCGACATCGAAGGATAGCGAACCCGCGACGACCGTGTCGTCCGCCGTATCGAAAATATTGTCCTCGCCCGCTCCGACCAGCCGGAAGGACTCCGCCGTGAGCGTAGCCGTGTCGATGGGCTCGCTCATCACCGCCGTGACAATGCGCGCCTCGCCGATGTAGCGGCCGTTGCCGGGATCGACGGAGCGCACGCGCGGGGGCGTCATGTCCGGCACTAGTTCGATGGTGAGCGTCTCCGATGTGGTGCTGTTGCCACCGGTGTCGGTGGCAACGGCATGGAGATCGAAGTGCGTGCGCTTCTCCGCGAGGAGTGGCGTGAGGAGGCGGAAACCGAAGGGATAGTTGCCGTCGGTCATGCGGATCTCGCCGTCGACGAAAAACTGCACGTTGCGCACCTGCACGTCGTCCCATGCGAGGGCGGACACGTCCATGAGCTTCCCTTCCTCGAACTTTCCGTCCACAGCGTTGGTCGCCAGCTCAATGGTCGGCGGCACGCCGAAGCGGTCGAAGGCAAGGTAGTTGATCACCTGCAGGCCCGCGGTGCTGTCGGCGATGAAGGCACGCCCGTTGTAGAGAACAAGGCTCGAGGCGAGGCCCGGCGTCTCGAACTCGGTGAGAAAGTCCAGCTCCGTGCCGTCCTCGCCGATGGAATACAGGGAGACATGGTGCGGGCCGTCCGGCGTGCTGTTGGGCGAGACAGTGGCCACGGCGAGCCCGCTGCCGGTGGGGGCGATCTGCTTCCAGCCCTGCTGTGCCGTGGTGTGGCGCGCCTCGAGGACCGGCGTCCACGGATCGGCGATGGAAAAGACATTCAGCCCATTGAAGAATGTCGTGTAGAGCTTGTCCGTGCCGACAAACAGCTTCAGTGACCGTTGCCCTGCCCCGGCACTGCCCTGCGCGGTGACATTGCGGATGAACTCGAGGCCACCGGCGTCAATGCGGAAAACGCTGACCGTGCCGGCGCGCAAAACGTAGAGCGTGTCGCCCGTCACCGCCAGGTCCCAGATACGGCCGGAGAGGCTCCGGTGGCGGTCGATCTCGGCGCCGGACATCATGTCGACGGTGACGAGAAGGCCGTTGTTTGTGCCGACAATCGCAATGCTGCCGTAGACGGCGACAGCATACACCGGTTGTCCAAACCCACGCGTGAAGGTGATCGCCGCCCCGGCCGGGTCAGATATGTCGACAACGGTCAGACCCGCGCTACTGTCGGCCACGGCCACCCGTGTGCCGAAGGCCGCCACGGCGAAAGCATCGCCCGGCGTATCGACTTGTGCTATACGGGTGGGCGCCCGGCTGGAGTCCACATTGAAGACCGTAACCCCGCCCGCCCGCGCCGCGAGCACGGCGATGTTGTTGACAGCTGTAATGTCGTGGGCCACCCCTTCGACCGGCGCCGTGCCGATGATACCCGTGGCCGCGACCATGCCTTCAGCAAGCGGGTTGATGCCCTGCCTTACGGCCGTGCCGTCGAGCACGCCGTCGCCCGAAGTATCGGGATTTAGCGGGTCCGTTCCCACGACGAACTCACGGATGTCGCTGAGTCCGTCGAGGTCGGTGTCGACATCGTCCAAGTCGAAAAAGCCCATGCGCGGGATGGTGAAGGTTTCGCCTGCGCGGGGAGTCCGGAAGGTAGTCGCGCCGAACATGAGCGACTCGGCGTAGAGCGCATACATTTCATAGTCTGTCTGCGGGGCGAGGATGATCCGCGAAATGCCCTCGAAACCCATGTCGCCGCGCGCCACGACTCTGCTCTCAATGTTGAACTCGGGGTCGGCAAGATCGTCTTCTGTCGGAGCGCGGAAAATCACGTAGAAAAACCGCCCGCCCCCCGATACGTCCTCGCGTGCGATCACTGTGCGCACGCGCTCCCGGCGCTCGTCAACGGGGTCCGGCTCGCGGTCGGGGTCGCCGCCGATGCCGTCGTCCTGCGCAAAAAGCCCCGCCGCGGCCATGAGCGGAAGGAAACTGCACACGCGGAAGCGAATGCGGCAACCGGACAACCAGCGAAGAAGAGAATTGTTCATGTCCGGGGACCTCCTCTTTTCTGACGAATGATCAATGCAATGGCGGCGACAACGACGACGAGGAAAAAGATGGCGATCCACGGCCAGAGGCTGCCTTCGCGCAGGAGGTCATCGACGTCTTCCGGCGGCGGTCCGCCGTCTTCATCTTCGTCGGCAGGTTCGCGCGGCACGACAAACGCGTCCGGGTCGGGAAGTTGTGCGCCCCGCGCGGGCACAACCGCACGTTCCGGCGTCGGGTTGTCGACAATCAGCCCCTCCTCGCGGAGGAGCGGCCGCAGAAACGGCTCCTCAAAATACTCCCGGCGTTGAAAGAGCATGTCGGCAAAGCTGAAGTTGAAAAAGTTGGTCAACTGGAATCCGCCGTCCGGATGCCGGCGTACCATACCGTATCGCAACGGCTCTCCCTCAATACCAGTATCCGTAGGCAGGTAGAAAATCAGATACACCGGATCGGCATCGAGCATGAAGACGACCCGCGCTCCGTAGTTCACCGTCTCGGCGCGGTAGACCTCGTAGCCGTCGCCCTGCTCTTGCGCCCACTCGATATAGCGTTCGGCGCTGAACGGGCTGAAAAGCTGGCCGTATTCGAAAGGTCCGCCCGCGGCAAAGACACCCATGGAGGTGTTGAAGAAGTCCACCGGAGCATGCCCGGTGGGCCCAAGCGGGTTGAAGGCATCGACCTCGAGCAGCACGCCGTTGAAGCGAAAACGGACCGGATCATCGTCCGTCGGGGGCACGACGTAATCATAGGTAAACGCCTCCGGTCCCCGCTCGTCCGGACCGGTTGCGCGTCCGATGTCCATGGTATGGGTAATCAGAGAGGTGAGCGGATCACTCTGGATACCCTCGTAGCGCAGTTCACCATCCGTATCCCGCTGAAACCGCAGGGATCCGACGAACTCCGTCCCGTCCTCCACGGGCAACGACCAAACGAGGAGCCGGTCATCGCCGAGGTGGATCACGCGGTCGAGGTGGAGAAACTCGGGGAACTCCCCGAACATCATTTGAAAAGCGTCGAGGAGCGGACGGTTGTCGTCGGAAGACACGCCGGGAATCTCGACCGTCATCGCTAACGCATCATCGATATCGCCCGCGACAAGCGCGTCGACAAAGGAGGCCATTGCGGCGCTGTCGGGGTCGCCGCCGGGCGAAAAATCAAGGAACGGGGTATCGATCAGCTGCGAGCGCAGTTCGATGACCATGGCTGTGGGGACGTCTTCAAGATCGACAAGCATTGGCACAGGCCAGCGCTCCACGACAACATCCTGCCCGCGCACACCCAGCGCATAGCCAAGGGCAAACAGACAGGCGGTCAGCCGCGCCTGCGGAAGTTGCATAACCGTTGGACGCGGGGCTCTCATGGATAAATCTTATAGGAGTAGCCCACGCTGATGCCGTAGGCCTTTAGCGCGCAAGAGAAGACGATGGAATCCAGCCCGATGGTCCCGGTGACACCCTCGCAACTGTCCACCTTGATTCCGCCCTTGAAATTCGCCGCGATCGACGCCGGAACAACTTCGATATTGAACCCTCCGCACCACCAGCCGATACATCCCTCGGCCGTCGCCTTCACTCTTGCCTCAAGTCCGATAGAGAGATTGGCGGAAAACTCGAAAAAGGCGCATCGTTCATTGATGCAGTCGTTGCGCTTGGCTCCGAAACTTCCGCCCACCGAGGGGTTCGCGAATACGAAGACGCCTGCCTCGAGGAGAACCGTCCCGCGCACGACCTTGAAGTCCGCTTGGATCCTGACGATCGGAGGTCCCCACACCTGACCTTCAACCGTTCCGTTGAGGGTAAGCGATGTGGACGTCTCCATTTTGCCGTTGGAAATTGGCTGCGTCGCGCCTTCGGGACAGCAATCCTGCATCCAGCCGCCGGTCGATCCCTGCACGGCGTCCACTTTTGCGGTGATACGCGGAATACGGCTCAGCGCTTGGGAGAAACGGTTGATCGCACCTGTCGGAATGGATACGGAAACACTTGCGGCGGAGCGGATATCGCCCTCTTCGCACTCGCAGTCTTCAGCGTCGTCTTCGCAGTCTTCCTCGTCGTCTTCGTCGGCGTCTTCATCAGCGTCTTCGTCCGAATCTTCGTCAAGGTCCTCGAAATCGTCGGCGTCAGCATCCGCGTCCTCATCGCCGCCGTCAAAGTCATCAAAATCGTCGGAATCGCCGAAGTCGTCGCCGTCACCGTCGCCTCCTCCGCCGCCGCCCTGCGAACCGGGCCGCTGCCCGTGCCAACCGGGCTGGCGCACGCCCACGCCGGGTTCGGTGACGAGGAAATTGCCGTCGGCGGTCACACGCATCGGTCCGGCGATCTCCCAGTCGCCGGTGTCGTGGTTGAAGCTCCACAGGGCGCTGCGCGTTCCGGGGGCAAGACGCTCGCCGGTGACGGGGTCCGGCGTGTTCGGCAGGCGCACGGGAACGGGGATATCGAAATTCGTCGCTCCGTCTGTCTGGATGGTGATGACCAGCGGCAGGTCGAGGCCCGGCGGCAGCGGCTCGGGCAGACGGTCGGGCGGCACAGGCGCGATACCCACGCTGCCCCCCCGCGTGCCGTCGTCGGCAAAAAGCGAGTTCGGCGGGATGCGCACCTCCGTGCCCGCAAGCTCCGGATTTTGTTGGAGGACTACCGGAGCAAAATCGACGACCGTTTCCGCCACCGCGCTGACCGTCCGCATGGCTTGAGGCGGTATGTAAGGCAGGAATATCTCGCCCGTGCCGTTGACCGGGTTGTCCTGCCGTCCCGCCACGGCGGTCCACGCCTTGCCGATAAACGGATAGTAGCCGTTGTTCGGGTACCCGCCCGTGATCGGCCGTCCGTCGATGTTCACGAAAAAGCGCCCGGCCGGAACCGGAGTGAGATGGAAGCGCCCGTCGGCACCGGTTGTGGTGCGCGTGCGCTCCTCGTCGCCGATGACCTCGAGGATTACGCCTTGAAGGGGAACGTTTTCGCCGTTGGCGTCCGGTGCCGCCGCATAGACGGTGCCGACAACCCCCGTGTTGGCCACCGGCGCGTAGCTGAGGGTCTCGAAGTCGACGCGCCGCAGGCCGCCGGGCAGACCGTCGCCGCTGCCGTCCAACCCGCGCCCAAGAAAATCGGAAACACCGCTTGCATCAAAGGTCACCCGCACCCGCGCGGCGCTCGGCAAATATTCGAGGTAAAAGAGCGTCGCCTTCATCCGGTCGCTCGACAGCTCCACACGCGTGAGCAGGCGCCGTCCGCCGAAGGTGGCGTAGAGATTGTCGTTCGTCAGGAGCGTGTTCTCTGCCAGAGGCATCGTAAAGCGCACGATCGTCTCCCGTGTGGGCGAGACATTGAGTTCGCCGTTTGTGGGCGAAACAGTGAGCACGCGCGTCAGCGGCAAGGGGCGCTCCGGATGCCGCTCAAGGATGATCCCGACGAGCGTCTCCACATCTGTCTCCGAAACCACGCCGTCCTGATTGATGTCGGCATAGGGCACCGCCGAGGCCGGAAGGAAGCGCACGGCCTGCAAGTGGTTTACGAGGAGCGCGAGGTCCTGCACGTTGACGACGCCGTCGCCGTTGAGGTCGCCGAGGATGGGTGCCTGGGCCGGCCAGAGAGGCGCGGCGGCCCCAAAGAGGGCGGTCGTCCAGAGGAAAAGGACGCGCAGCTGCGTGGGAATTCGCGCTTTCATGGCGAGACGACGAAGGTCGTGTTCGAGTTGAGATTGAGGAACGAGCGGGACCACGGATTGCCCCCCGGTGAGTAGTGCAGCCATGCCCCGCGGCCGTGCGAATACAGAAGCGTGTGCGACTCGTTGTAGAGCGTCTTCCCTGTGAAGACCCAGCCGAGGTCGCCGAATATCGAGTAAAACAGCGTCTCGTCTTCCGTGCCCGCGATGTAGAAGCGCAGCCAACCGTGCTCGTCGTGCCAGACCCACGGCCAGTCCGAATCATCCACCCAGCCAAACCACTCCGACTCGCGCCAGGCCGTACCCCCGACGGTCGGCAGATGACGGAAAATGCTCTCCGGCTCGCTGCCCGCCTGCATGAGCGTAAAGACCGTCTCTCCGATGGAAATCGTCCCCACGCGCGGGAAAAAGCCCGGATTGGCCGTGTATGTGTATTCAATTTCGCCGGAGCCCGTCCCGCTGCCCGCGACCACCGCAAGCCAATCCGCGTCGGACACCGCCGTCCACGGAACAGCCGCCGTGGCAGTGACTGCGACGACCCCACCGCCTGAGGGCGCTTCCACTTCGCGCCACGTCGGATCCATGGAAATCTCCACGGTATCGACGACCGTCACTGTGGCGGCGGCACTGTCGAGCGATACGCCGAAGGCATCCGTCACCCGCGCCCAGAAAGTCGTCGTTTCCGCGATCGCGGCCACATGCAGCGTGGCCGCCGTGCCCCCGGCCACGGGATTGCCCGTCTGCCCGAAAGCGCCGCGGTACCACTGGAATGCAATGTCCACCCCCGACGCTGCCACGGAGAGGCTCACCCCAGTCCCCGCCGCCACCACCTGCGACTGCGGGTGCGCGAGAATGGCCGGCTGCGGAAAACCTGGCGCGCGGTCGATGCGCACCCCGTCAGCGTTGCTGAACACCATCGCCACAAGGTCCGGCTCGGGGAACGACCCGCCCCCCTGCGCGTGGAAGCGCAGACTCAGCAAGCGCCCGTCCGGCATAAGCTCGTTCGTCGGAGAGTACAGGACCACGCGGGCAAGACCGCCCTCCAGCACCTCGAAGTCGAGCTGATGGTCCGTCGGGACGCCCCCGCCCACCACCACGCTTTCCAAATCGACCCCCTGCGGCACGGCGAAGTCGAACTGCATCGCCACCGGCCCCTCCCCCGAGACAAAGAAAAAGGGCACTTCCACGTACGGTGCCGTCCCCGCCGCATCTCCAAGGCCAACCTGGGTCACGGCGTCGCCCCAGAGCGGAGCGGCCAGGACCACGGAAGATTTCAGAACCCGGGATAAGAGAACCGGAGAGCGAAAGAACATGAATGGACGGATCATGCAGCGTGAATCGTGTCGTCGAACACCGAGAAGAGAATCCCACGATCAAGACCGCCGGTCAAGAAAAACTAATGCCGCCGATTAGCTTTATTTACCCCAGTACGGACAGGGATTGCACCCTATGCGATTGAATTCCCGATACAATTGCGTAAAGCATACGAATGACCATTCGCCCGCGCCTCACTGGAGCCATCACCCTACCCCTTCGCCACGGAGGCCGACACGGCTGGCGGCGACACCCGAAATCTCAGTCAGCGGCCTTTTCCGTTTCTACGTCGCCACCCTCGCCGTCGTCTTCTGTGCCGAAGAGGGCGTATTGCAGGACCTGGTGGCCGGCGAACTCCATGTCGTGAACAAGCGCGCGCACGCGCCCGGCGAGAAAGTGATGCGCGACATGGGCCATCACACCGATACAGAGACCCACGACCGTTGTCAGCATCGCCTCCGCCACGCCGCCCGCCATCTCCGTGAAACGCGGGTACGCCACCAGTTCACCCGCCCGCAGATCATAAAAGGCATGGATAAACCCGAGAAGCGTGCCGACGAGGCCAAGCAGAGGCGCGATCCGCGCCACCGTTGCGAGGGTTCCGAGTCGGCGCTCCAGCATGGGGATTTCGACCAGCGCGGCCTCCTGCATGGCGGCGCGCATGCGGTCGTCCGACTCCTCAAACTTCAGGAGACCGGCCTTGACGACGGCGGGCACAGGACCGGGTGTCTCCTCGCAGACCGTCAGCGCCTCGATGAGGCGGTTCTTGCGCAGGAGGTTTCGGATGCCGGCGAGAAAGTCGTTCGAGCGGATTTGGCTCTTGTGCAAAAAGAGCGCCCGCTCAATAAAGACGATGAACCCGAACAGGCTCACCGCGAGCAGGATCCACATGACAGGGCCACCCCGGTCGAGCAATGATGCGTCGATCAATCCCATGCCGATGGACCCAAACCCAACCCCCGCCGGAATGCAATCCATGATGCACACGACTGAGTGCGGGCTTGACGCCGGACGGAGCGGGCCAAGCCTCTCCCTCCATGGCTGGGCTGGCGGATGATTTTGTGGAGGAGCTGAAGGCGCGCGTCGACATCGTCGAGCTGGCCGGGCGCTACACAAATCTCAAGCGCCGCGGCCGCAACTGGGTAGGCCTGAGCCCGTTCAGCGACGAAAAAACGCCATCGTTCAACGTCCTCGCCGAGAAGGGCATCTTCAAGTGCTTTTCCACCGGGCTGGCGGGCGACATCATCACCCTCGTGCGCGAGAAAGAGCGCATGGAGTTCGTCGAGGCGGTGGAATTCATCGCGCGGCTCTTCAATGTGCCCGTGCGCTACCGCGAGGGCGGTGCCCCCGCTGTCAACCGCAGCCTGCGCCGCGAAATCGAGGAGATCCAGGACTACGCGGCGGAGTTTTTCCACGAACGGTTCCTCGCCGACGACGAGGCCGGGACGGAGATCCGCCGCTACTGGACGGAGGAGCGCCGCTTCGACATAGAGACGGCGCGCGACTTCCGCGTCGGCTTCGCCCCGGCGGGCGGCTTCCACCTCAACAAGCGCCTCATCGACAAGGGGTTCTCCGTCGAAGCCCTCCGCGATTGCGGGCTCTTCTACACCAATGAGAGCGACCGCAATCCCAATGTCTTCCGCAACCGATTCCGCGGCCGGCTCATGATTCCCATCCGCGACGCGCAGGGGCGCATCGTTGCTTTCACCGCGCGTGTCCTTCCCCAGACGCCGGAGAGCGACCCCACGCGCAACGCGAAGTACGTCAACTCCCCCGAAACCCTGATTTTCCATAAGAGCCGCCTTCTCTTCAACCTCGACCGTGCGCGCGACCATGCGGAGGAAAGCGGAGGTTTCCTCATGGTCGAGGGGCAGCTCGACACCATCCGGTGCTGGTCGGCGGGCCTCCGCGCCGCCGTCGCGCCCCAGGGGACCTCGGTCACGGAAGAGCAACTCGCCCTTCTGCGCCGCTACCACACGCGCGTCGACATCCTCCTCGACGGCGACCGCGCCGGCCGCGCCGCTGCCCTGCGCATCCTCCCGCTCGCTTTCACGGCGGGCATCGAGGCGCGGTTCATCGCCCTCCCGCCCGACGCCGATCCCGACACGTTTCTCCTCGAAAAAGGGGCGGAGGCCGTCGAGGAACTCCGCGCCGATGCCATGGCGCCCGTGCCCTTCGCCGTCG
The DNA here is from genome assembly GCA_020831525.1 of Opitutales bacterium. GTDB lineage: Bacteria > Verrucomicrobiota > Verrucomicrobiia > Opitutales > Oceanipulchritudinaceae > SLLG01. The sequence continues at coordinate 4,488 of JAFIGH010000114.1, read as the reverse complement.
CCGCCCTCCTCGACGGCGACAGCCCCACCCCGGCCGAACGCAGCCGCGCCCTGCAGCAGGTCGCCGAATTCCTGCGCGGGTGCGAAAGCGAGGTCGCCCGCAGCGCCTACCTCGCCGAAGCCGCCGAACTCCTCGACGTCGACACCGAAGCCGCCCTCACCGACGCCCGCCGCCTCTGGTTCCGCCGCCAGTCCGGCGCCGCCGCGCGGGCGCGGGAAGCCGCAACGTCGCCAAAGGACGCGCTTCCGGTAAATAACCGGTTGACACCGTTGGAGAATGACCTACTTTGGATCATTTTGCTGGATGATCGTTGGGTGCAACCGCTGGCCCTCGTTGTGGAAGATTCCTGGTTGGACCGGGACGTTCCCGCGGGCCGGGTCCTCGGCAGGATTCTGGCAGAGGCGCACGAAGGAACTTGGGAGGGTCCGGAGAACGTGGATAGTCTGCTCGAAACACAGGAAGAACGAAACAGCTACTACAGTCTGGCGTTTCGCGAGGGTTCTCCCGAAGACCCGGCGGAATACGTTCACTCCTGCGTGCATTGCCTCGCCGAACGCTTCAAAAAGAGCGAACTTGAGCGCCTCACCCGCGCAATATCGGGCGCCGGTCCGGAAACGTCCATCGGCGAACTCCTGCGCCGCCGCGGCGAGGTCCGCTCGCTTACGGCAAACATTCCCTTCCATCTTTTGCACGTGGCGGACGCCCCCCGTCCCTCCGGCGCTGCCTCCAGTTAAACCCGATCCATTTCCACGATGCCTACAGAACAATCGTCAACCGAAACAAAGACGCGCAAGAGCGCTCCCCGCAAAGCGAAGTCCGTGAAACCCGCGGATGCCGAAGCTGTTGCGCAAGAGCAAGCTGCCCCCGGTGCGGCGGAAGACGCTCCTGCGAAGAAAGCCAAAGCCGCAAAGGCGACGAAAAAAAGCTCGAAGAAGCCGAAGGCGAAGGCGGGCGGTAAATCCGCGGAAAAGAAGTCCGCGGCGTCGGTCGATAAACCGGACAAAGCCGCCAAGGGTACGCCCGCCAAGGCGAAAAAGGAAGCGAAGTCCGCAGGCAAGTCGTCCGAGGACGCGCCCGGTGAAAAGACCGAGGTCAACGACCGCATCCGTTCCCTCATCCGCAAGTCGAAGGAACAGGGCTATCTCACCTACAAGGACATCAACGACGAGTTGCCCGAGACCGTCGACAGTCCCTCGGAGATCGAGAACGTCATCACCATTCTCGAGAACCTCGATATCGACATCATCGATTCGCAGGAGGTTGAAACCTACAAGCAGCGCCTCGAAGAGCATACGGAAGAGGAGATCCGCACGGCCCAGGCCGATATCCTCGACGACCCCGTGCGCATGTACCTCAAGCAGATGGGGCAGGTCCCTCTCCTTACCCGTGAGGAAGAGGTCGCCATCTCCAAACGCATTGAGGAAGCGGAGACCCGCGCTGCCGAAGCCCTCTTTTCCATCGCCTTCACGCGCGAATTCCAGCGCGACCTCGGGCGCCGCCTCGTCTCCCGCGAAGAGCGCTTCGACCGCGTAGTCCTCGACAAAAAGGTCGAGAGCCGGGAGGCCTACTACAAGCAACTGCCGGAACTCATCGAGGCCATCGACAACATCGAGAAGAAACTCGACAAAACATGGCAGGATTTCCGTGCCGCGGAAGAGGACGCCGTCCGCTCCCGCACTGAGAAGCGCTACCGCAAGCTGGAGAAAGAGCTTCCCGCTGTCTTCCGCAAGTTCTGCTTCAAGCTCAAGGTTTTCGAAGAGTACCTCGAGACACTCGACCCCATGATCCGCGAGATCAACGACCTCGTCGACAGCCTCTCCCTCGCCCACCGCGCCCACACGCGAAAGCGGCGGCAGGTCGATGTCGAGCGCGTGAAGCGCCGACTCAACGAGATCGAGGATCAGCTGCGCATTGCTCCGGAAGACTTTCTCGGCACGATCCGTGAGGTGCGCAAGGCCATGCGCCAGGCACACCGCGCCAAGACCGAAATGGTCGAGGCCAACCTCCGGCTCGTCATTTCCATCGCCAAGAAATACACCAACCGCGGCCTCTCCTTCCTCGACCTCATTCAGGAGGGCAACATGGGCCTCATGAAGGCCGTCGAAAAGTTCGAATACCGCCGCGGCTACAAGTTCAGCACCTACGCCACGTGGTGGATCCGGCAGGCCATCACCCGCTCCATCGCCGATCAGGCCCGCACGATCCGCATCCCCGTGCACATGATCGAGACCCTCAACAAGGTCATGCAGGTGCAGAAACAGCTCCTCCAGGAACTCGGTCACGAGCCCACTGCCGAGGAAGTCGCCGAGGAGATGGATCTTCCCGTCGAGCGCGTGCAGCAGATCATGAAGATGGCGCAGCAGCCCATCTCCCTGCAGAGCCCCGTCGGCGACAGCGACGACACCAACTTCGGCGATTTCATCGAAGACAAGGGCGCGGAGAATCCTTACGACATGACCGCCTTCAGCCTCCTGCGCGAGAAGATCATGGACGTCCTTGACTCCCTCACCGACCGCGAGCGCCGCGTCCTCAGTCTCCGCTTCGGTCTCGTCGACGGCTACAGCCGCACCCTCGAAGAGGTCGGCAAACAGTTCAACGTCACCCGCGAGCGCATCCGCCAGATCGAAGCCAAAGCGCTGCGCAAGATGCGCCATCCCACCCGCATTCGCCAGCTCCACGGTTTCTTCGAGCCCGAAGGCGGCAAAGCCGGCAACGACAGCTAAACGCTTTCCCGCCGCGGCTCCGCGCCATGAACCAACGCGCGCCCACAGGGAGTTACACCGCCGCGTGGTTCCGCGCGACGGTCAGCACGGCACTCGCGCTTGCCCTCACCGCCTGCGCGGGCACCGGCACCGACCCCGCGCCCACCGCCGCGGAACCTGCCGGCCCGCCCGAAACGGTCCTCCTTGATGTGCACACGCTCGGCGCCTTGGTTTGGTTCGACCCCGCCCGCGGGCACGGCGTCATGCGCCTCTATACCTCCGGTCCGGTTCGCGCCGGCACGGAGGTGGAGACACGCGACGACGCCTTCCGCATCACCGCGCGCTGGGAGGTCACACCGTTGCGCTACGGCGAATCCATCGGATTGCGATGGATCGAAGGCTCAGGCTCCCCCGCCGTCGGCGAAGCCGTCACGTTTTCGCCGCGTACGGATCCGGATGGTCCGGACCCCGGTTCTTGAACCGCTTGTGCAGCCAGAAATACTGGTCCGGCGCCGTCCGGATAAACGACTCCAACAGCTTGTTGATCTCACGGGCGTCCGCCTCCGGACTTTCGCCCGGGATGCCCTCCAACGGCGGATAAATCGTCACCGTGTAGGTCCCGTCCTCCTCCCTGCGCCCGAAGAACGGCACAATCGCCGCACCCGCCATCTTCGCAATGCGCGAGGTCGCCGTGTTCGTCACCGCCGGCTCGCCGAAAAACGGCAGGAGCGCGGTATATTTAAACAGCTTGCCCTGGTCCGGCGCATACCACACATGATCCCCCGCCTTCAGCGCGCGGATCAGGCCCACCATGTCGTCGAAGTGAATGATCCGCTCCATCTGGCGCTCACGGGAACGCGTCATAGACTCAGCCACCGTCGGGTCGTTGGGCTTCCGGTATAGGCAGCTGAACCGGTGCTCCGTGTTCACCAACCGGCCGATGATCTCCAAGGTCGTAAAGTGCGCCGTCAATAAGAGCGCGCCGCGGCCCTCCTCGCGTAAACGGCGCAGGTGCTCAATGCCCTCCACGCGGGCCAGTCCCTTGAAGCGCCGGTCCGGTGCCCACCATGCCATCCCCACTTCATAGAGGCCGATTCCCATCGACTCAAAGTGACGGCGCACCAACGCCTCCCGCTCCTTCTCAGGCAACTGCGGAAAACACAGGCGCAGATTCGTCAGCGCGACATCCTTGCGGTAGGGATACACCGCGTAAGCAAGACGGCCCAATCCGCGTCCCGCCGCCACCTGCACGCGGAACGGCAGGCGCGTGCACAACCACAGGAATCCCAGCCCGCTCAACATCAGCGCGCGCACCAAACCCTCCCGCAAACGGTCCATGACGGAACCTTCCTTCATACCGCGCGTTTATCAACGCACCGCACGCCGGAAGCAAGCCGCCTCCCGCAATTTCCCAAGAATGCCGCCGCCCGTTTCACAAACGCGGGCGCACCGCATGGCACAACGCTTCACCGCCTCCGTCGGCGCTCCGGCAGACCACCGGCCCACGCAGTCGTTTCCTTCCGATCACTCCGAGAACGCCGGCAACAAAGTCCCGCGTCCCCACCGCCGCGCCCCGCAGCAGCCCCGGTATCCGTTCCAACAGATCCAGCGCCGACTCCCCCGAATCCCCGCCAGTATCATCCTTCACCCGCAATAACAACCCATACGACTCCAGAAACTTCGTCGCTTCCTTTTCACTTTCCTCTCCCTCTCTCGCCGCCGTCCCCAGCATCCCTCCGATCCCCGCCCGCGCCCACCCCCCCTCCGCCCCCGCCCCCAACCCGCC
>JAFIGH010000178.1 GCA_020831525.1 Opitutales bacterium | reverse complement strand
AAGTTTTTTTTCACCCGCACGGTGAACCTTTTCCTGCGTCGCTAATGATTAGGGCTGCCCAATGCTTGACGCCGGAAGGGATCGACCGCATAAAAACCTCCCATGACAACGGTCGCACAAGAAACCGCTCCGCAGCGGACCCAACGGGCCGTAATCGAGGCCGCCGCCCGCCACCTTCCGCACGCCCGCTTGGTCCTCTTCGGTTCGCGGGCAACGGGAGCGGCGGGTCGCCGCAGCGATTTCGATCTCGCCGTTATTCCCGGACCGCACTTTTCCCCCCAAGAGCTTATCCGCTTCCGCGAGGCCCTCGAAGAATCCCCTGCCATCATCCACCCCATCGATGTTCTCGACATCCGCGACGCTTCCCCGGAGCTGGAACAGAAAATTAAGGAAGAAGGCATCGTATGGAAAAGCTAGCGACGGCACACAAAGCCCTGGAAAGCCTCGAAGCCGTTTTGCTGGAACCAGCCTCCATCCTTGTGCGCGACGCCACCATCCAACGCTTCGAATACACCAGCGAGGCGGTCTGGAAGGCTGCGCGGGAGTGGCTTCGCCAAGTCGAGTTGATCGAAGAGAACCATCCACGCGGATGCTACCGCGCACTCTTCCGCATTGGTCGAATCGACGAAACCCTCGCCGCCGCCCTGCTCGAGTCCATCGAAGACCGCAACCGCACCTCCCACGCCTATATCGAAGCCGTCGCGGTCGCCGTCTTCGAACGCATCCCCCAACACGCCGCCAACTTCCGCCGTCTTCTCGAAAGCCTGGAAACCGGGCACAGACCGGCGTGACGCAGCCCCCAAGAGTAGAAGCGGCCTCCTGCCGCTTTTCCGCGTGAAGGGGAATAGCACCCATATGGCGATCCGACCCACACTCCGCCATCAGCAATCACCCATTAGCCATCAGCTACGCTCATTCCCGGCTTGATCCCCGCCACCGCCCTCCCCATTGTTCCATCTCAGTCATCAGGCATCAGCCATCATTCATTCGCTATACGCCATCCGCACCCGTGTCCGAAATCCTCCTCCAAGTCGATACCGTCTCCAAGCGTTTCTGCAGCGACCTCAAAAATTTGCGTTGGGATACTGCCCCGCGAGATGTCGGGAGGGCTCTGCCACGCAACATGATCTTCTAATGAGCCTCTTTAAATTTCACGGAGATAAAGGGAAGGGAGCCTTTAAAGATGACATGCCGTCTCTCGAGAAATGGTTGTCTTCGCATTTTGACGTTGGACCAACGCACCTCGCCGGTAGAGACATACTTGAAATTGGATGCGGTCGGGGCGGATTTTGCGTGTTTGCTGCACTAAATGGAGCGGATCGTGTTGTTGGTATTGATTTAAATCAAAAACTCATTGATTCATGCCAGAAAAATGTTGGAACGCATTACCCTCAACTCCAAGATAAAATTGAATTTTACCCACATGCCCTAAGTCATCTCGAACACGAAAAATTCGTTTTTGTTTTTTCGAAAAATGTTTTTGAACACGTTGATGATCTCCCAGACTTGTTGCAGCAGATTAAGTGTCGATTAAAGCAAAACGGACGAGTCTACGCGTCGTTCGGACCGCTTTGGACCTCTCCATTTGGTGACCACCGGCGTTTTCACCGGAAATTAGCCAAGACGAGTGGTTACAGCTGTCCTCAATTCATCTTTCCCTGGAGCCACTTGATTATCTCCAAGTCAAGATTTGTTCGGATAATCAACTACCTTAGCCAGAATGATACCATTGACTCCACATACTCAGGCATCAACAAACTTTCCTATTCAGAGTATCTATCAATCTTGAAAAATTCCGGATTCTCAATCACAGAGTTAGGGATCAATAAAACACAAACATTATCAGCTCCGCATAATTGAAGGAACAAACCCCTTAACATTTGATGAGCTCTCAAGATCAAATTGATATATTCCCTGATGCAAAAAGAGGGCTTTCCAGATCTATCCTCTCAGGAGCAGCCTGGAACCTCTTCAATCTTTTCTTCAGCAAGGGGGTCTCCTACATCGCTCTTTTGATTTTGGCCCGCATCCTGGTCCCGGATGATTTTGGTCTCGTGGCGATTGCGTTGATCTTCACCGGGTTATTTACTGTAATCGGAGATCTTGGCCTGACCGGAGCCATCATTCAGCGGAGAGAGGAACAGCTCGATAGGGTGCATCTGGACACCGCCTTCTGGGCCTCCGCTGCTTTTAATCTGGTTTTGTTGGTCCTCTTCGCTGGTCTGATCGGCCCCTTGGTATCCTGGTTTTACGATCGCGAAATTCTTCATGCAATCGTGGCTGTCAGCGCATTGCAGATGTCGATTTCCACTTTTTCAGTCGTTCCCAAAGCCATTCTCACCCGGAATTTGGCGTTCAGAACGCTCGTTATCGCTGAGTCATCTGCAGCGATTGTTGCCGCCATCGCCGCCATTACTTTTGCCCTCAACGGATACGGTGCTTGGAGTCTGGTGTTCCAGACCCTGATTCAAGCCATTGTCCTTTGCCTCCTGCTTTGGCTCAATCTCCGCTGGTTTCCGCAGTTTCGCTTTTCGAAAGAGGCCCTCCGCGACCTCTTGGGATTTGGTATCTATGATGCACTCGTCCGGATTGTTATCTATTTCTCGAAGAATGTTGACTATCTTATGGTCGGCAAATTTCTTGGACCTCAAGCATTAGGGGCCTATAGCATCGCCTTTTTAATGACTGATCTGCTACGAAGCCAAATCATGGCTGTTCTTAATCGAGTTATGTTCCCGATATACGGACGACTCCAGGATCATCCCACTGAAATCCGACGGCATTATTTATTGGTAGTACGCTACAACACCTTGGCGGTCACGCCTGTGATGATCTTGTTTTTTTTTATGGCGGAAGAGATTATCCAGATATTTCTTGGAAACGAGTGGAGTGAGGCCATCGTCCCTTTAAAGGCAATGGCTGTAGCCTCAGTTATTCACTCAATTGGAGGAACAACTGGTGCAGTCTTTCGAGGTATGGGAAAAACATCCCTCCACTTTTATATTTATACATTTAAAACCCTCTTTGTAACAATACCACTATATGCAACTGGGATCCTCCTGTTTGGACTTATTGGCGCTGCCCTTTCGATGGTATTCTCGAAAATAATTGCTCGGTTCATTGGACAATGGTACTTAAAGAGGCTTATCAGCGTAAGCGAGAAAGACATTATATCTTCTTTAAAACCTGCTTTCTATTCATCCTTATCCTCTCTTCCTGCAGTTACTTTCATTCTGTTTTTCCCATTCAAGCCTACTGCCTTGGTATTTACAGCAATTGCGCTTTCAATATTTGTTCCCTATTCAGTCACAGCATTTATCGTAAACAAAAGATGCCAGATAATTTATTAACACAAATCTTTCCATGATACTTTGCCATAGATTCAAATTTATCTTCTTGAAAACAAGTAAGACCGCCGGAACAAGCCTAGAAATCGCATTATCTCAGTTTTGCGGAGAAAATGATATTATTAGCCCCATTCAAAGGAAAGATGAGAGAATCCGCGTAGAACTTGGATACCCGAAAGCTCAAAACTACCTTGCCCCCTTGTCCGACTACAGCGTTAAAGATATCTTCGACTTAATTAGAAAGAGAAAGAGAAAAGTTCGATTTTTTAGCCACATATCGGCGAAAGAAGCATCCAGATTCATTTCCCCGGAAATCTGGAATAGCTATTTTAAATTTTGCTTTGAGAGGTCGCCATGGGAACGAGTCATCTCTGCCTACTACTGGAAGAATCAATCTCCTCCAAGGCCCACGATCAGTGATTTTTTAACCGCAGAGACCATCAGAGACCTAATGTCAAAAGGAAAAGACATTTATACGATTAATAACAACATCGTTGTTGATCGAATCTTCAAATACGAAGAACTCGAAAAGAACTTAGATTCCATTCGTAAAACTCTAATGCTCCCATCGGAAATTCGCCTCCCCATGGCGAAAGCGGGGCACCGGAAAGATCATCGGGATTACACACAGATTTTGACACCTCATGAAATAAGACTCATCGGTGACCACTTCAAAGATGTGATTGACCTGATGGATTACTGAGTAATAAATATGGAATTGGTCCATGTTCGATAAAATTCAAAATCAGTTTGGTGTGCATCTTTCACCTGGAGATCTCGAAGCCTTAAATGCTATTCAGGCACACAACCTCGTTTCGGAGATCCAGATCCTACCATCGTTCAAGCGAAAAGAGATTTCCTTAAACAGCAGACATAGATTTTTTCGTTGCGATGACATTGTGTTAAAAGCCTCAGGAGTAGACGCAAAACTTGCGGATTATCAAATTGGCTGCGGGTTTCTGCTAATGAAAGTCGGAATCAAAACCATCGACTTGATCTACTCATTGCAAGATATTCTCTATAAGTCAATTTTGCTTTCAGATAATACACGACCTGAATTTGATTTTTTCATACCTAATCAAGAATTGCATTTCAGATCACCGGAGAATATTTGTAGTGAAGCGAGCCTTTTCGAATCTGTTTGCTCTGGTTGGACACACGATTATTCTAAGAAGAGGTGTTCATTCAATCCATTTGAATTAACCGGAAGCCATTACTTGGACGTCCTCAGTCAAATTTCTAATGAAGGTAAAGATGAATCTTGGATTCTGCTTCACTCATGCGGATGTAAGATCCCGAGCGTGCCAGCAAGGATGAAAGTGAAACGAGCGCATTCTTATTGTCCTGATTCAATTCAATTCGGCAATAATATTCCATTATTTAGAAAATGGGCTGCGGCAAATCGAATGGGAATTGTTACCCGATTCCTTCGACCAGTCCAATCGATCCTTGGTAATTTTGAAACCGAATTGATTGTCGATCAACCCCATCATGATGTAGTCGGATCTGAAGAAGAAGGATATACCTACTACAATGACAGCCAGCAACTCGTGGATGGTCGTCCAGCCATTCTACCATCTGGTTTTGCGGACTCAACCTCTTATCTGGTGATGCCCGGACCGAAAAAGGAAGATGTCTTGTGTGGGCTATCGCACAACCTCAAACCCGTCGTCCGCAGGGATTCTCAACGATTCCAAACGGAAAATGAGGTGTTGATCGCCGAGGCGCTCCTTCCGGGCCGACTGGGCCGTTTCCTCAAACGACCCCCTAGTCTATCGTTTCACAAGAAACCAGTTTGGAGCTCGCCGGCCTCCGACAGGCTAATTGCTGATTTGATTGACCGTCAGATCATTTCTGAAGCGACTCCGCTCTATCCAGTTTTTCGCTTCAGAGTTCGAAGGTCCGGGGAAAGGGCTCTTGCCCGTACTCTTTGCTCATCATGAAACGCATTTCTGTCGCAGGCCAAGATGGATCCGGAAAGTCCACTCTTTGCGCTTCCCTAAATGCAGCCATTCCAAATTCCAGCATCCAATACGCTGGAAAGAATAGATCGCATCTTTTTGAACTCAGTCCTTACGCGCTGCAACTACTTGATAAATCGAAAGAGGTTTCTTCGCTACTTGGTTTGATCGTAAAACACACGATCTTTTATCCGATCGAGTACATCGAGAATCGAATGCGCTTTTCGCTCGGGAAGTCTATAACTGACCATGTGAAAATCTATGACCGCCATCCGATTGATCGGTCCGTAGGTCGCCATAGCTTGCAATTGAAGAGAGCACAAAGACAAATCCCGTGGCTCCATTTTGTTCTCCGCTTTCCAGCGGCATATTTCTGGGATTTCCTTTACCGCTTCACTTTTCCACGGATTGATTGCGTATATATCCTGCTCCCTGAACCGGAAATCGCTTTCACCCGATCGAAGGGGCAGTACAAGACTGTGCTTGAGGCAGAAATCAGGCGAATTGCCTACGAGCGAGCAGCGAAGAGCTGGGCGAAGCGGCAGAAGATTGTAATCCTGGAAGTCTTCAGTCAAACCACTGTTGAGGAGCTCTCCCAAAGCATTCTTCATAACCTGTTGTCAAAAAATTGAGTAATGTCCCGTAACAATCGAGAAACCATACTTGAATTATCAGTCGCACAGATCGCGACTGCGGTTACATGGCTGCTCTCCAAACTGATTCCAACAGCACCCAAGCTCGTTTTGTTCGGGGCGATGAATGGGAGGTGGTACGGTGACAACAGCAGGGATCTCTTCGAATGGATCCTCGGAAACAGGCCTGACCTCAAACCCGTGTGGATGACCAGAAATCCTTCTGTTCATGAGGCCTTGAAGCGAGAGGGAAAACCCGTTGCGAAAACTCGCTCAATCCGGGGCTGGTGGTTACAATTACGTGCGCCTCTGGCTGTCTTCACCAACAGACTAACAGACTTTTCGCCTCATGCGGCTTTCGTCCCCACACGTATGCGCCTTCTGGCCCTGAGGCATGGGCGATCCGTCAAGCGTGTCCGGTTTGCTCGTCTTGAGCATGCGCTTTCTCCCAAAGAAGAGCGCGAACGCATGCGTGAAAGCCGAGTGATCGCGAAGGCGATCTCCACGTCCGAGTTCATCTCCGATATCCAGGAGGAATGCCTGAAAATCGGCCGGGATAAACATGTGGTTACTGGATACCCTCGTAATGATTGCCTCCTGGAGCCCACTGCATCCATGAGGCGTGACTGGTCTCAATTTCTCGGGGAGCAAGAGGTCCAAAAAGTTATCCTCTACGGACCCAGTTGGCGGCATGGCAGAGAGCCCACTCGATTTTTCCCTTTCCCTGACTTCGAGAAAGAGCAGATATTTTCATTTTTGAAAGATCATTGCGCGCTGTTGTTACTCAGGCCTCATGCCAATGATCTCTTGAAATATCCTGATCAGAAGGAGTTTCTGATTTCTCTGACGGAAGAATGTCCCTTTGTCCGATTGGCCACACATGATGACTGGCCGGACGTCAATTCCATGCTGCCATTTGTTGACATTCTGATCTCGGATTACTCAGCCCTCTATCATGATTTCCTTTTGCTCGACCGTCCGATAATTCTAATTCCATACGATTTCGATGAATTTTCTTATCAAAACGGCTTCCTCTACGACTACATAGCCCTGGCGCCGGGACCCTTGGTCAAAACCATGGATGAATTTGTCAGCGGGCTTTCTGAGGCAATCCGCGATCCCCAAAAGAGTGAAAATCAACGGCGGAATCTGAGGGAGATGATTCACACCTACACGAATGCCGGTTCCTGTGCCCGTGTTGCCGAGGTTGTCGAAAGCCTGCTGCCTGGGAATCAAAAATCCGATTCCACGAGCCACTCGACTGCCTCATAAAGTCTGGCTTTTGCGGTCACGGGATCTGCCGCTTCCTGTCCGTAGCAAAGGGTTTGATCGCAGGTCAGAACTGACCATTGGCGTTCCAACCACTGTTGCTGCTCTTCTTCAGAGCCGGGAACGAAGCGCCGAAGCGCAAAGGCCATCTCGAATCCCACCGGGTTATAGGGGTAAGCATACGGATTTCCCATAGCGACTCCATTAATGTGCTTTTCGCTCCGGGCAAAGGCCAATGCAGCCAGCCAACCACTACTCTCCCAGAAAGCATGCTCTGGAATATGGCGATGAAGAATGGCAAACGCATGAAGGTTGAATGCGTGGTAGCCCAGGTCGCGGCTCGCGGCATCGACGGGTTTCAGTCCTGTCTTGAGCGATTTGCAGGTTTGGAAGATTTTGAACGGAATACCTCCCGGATAAAAAATGTGATCCCGCCAATACAAAGGTATGCGATGCCGGATTACACCCGATTTTCCGATTGCAAAAATGCGGGGCAATCCATCCATAAACTTTTCGAGAGGTTCCTCTAGCTCATCCACGCCTGCATTGATCAGGCGTGCCGTCGTCGCGGCAAACCACAACTGATGATTAAACGTCTGGTCGATACTGAGCACTCTGCCGTCGGGTTCCAGACGCTGCCAAAGTCCGGCACGGGAATCAAAAACATGCTTCAGAAAGACATCTTTCGCGTGCCGGAGTGCATCCTCTGAATTGAGGCACAGTGCCGCAGCCCAAAGTGCTTCCCCCGTCCAGGCCGCTCCGATGACTCCGTTGCATGCGTCCCGTCCTTTTTGCATCCGTTGCATCCAGTTCGCTTTCTGAGGGCGATGGGTATCGAGCAAGACATAGGCGAGCGCCTTCGAGGCGGCATCGCGAAAGCGACGATCCCCGTCCAGTCTCCAGAGGTGAGCCCAGGTATAAAGCCAATGTCCTGTATTTCTGAGGGGTGATTCTTTGTGATGGTAGGGCCCGTTGTGCCCTGCTGGCATGGACCCATCGGGTTTCTGAAGTTGGATTGCGTGGAACGCTGCCTCAAGAAGCTTAATTCTGAAGGTCTCTCTATTCACCGGTTCTTCCTCGCTAGTTGTTCCACGGTCGCTTGGAGCCGGCCAACCAAAGTACCCATTCGTGCCCAAAGCAAAGCGATGAGCATGGCGGTTTTCCCGAAAAAAGTTTCGTCACCGCGGCTGATCACAGATTGAAGAGAACGCCCCGTCTTCAAAACATTGGTCCCTGTTGAAAGGCGTTTGCCTGTCCGTTGCAGAATCTGCCCACGGCCGACCCGAACTTGCTTGATGAAAAGCTCCCTCCATCCCCGGGCTGGATGCCTGATCTCTGCTCCGGAAGCATACACAAGCTTGTATCCCTTCGCTGTTGCCCGCGAGGTCCATTCCACGTCGCCCCCGGATTTCAGGTCATCTCTGAACAATCCAAGCTCATCAAAGAGCCTCTTCCGTACAAACAAATTCGCTGTTTTGGTCACTCCCCGGTTCAGAATATCCTGCTCCATTTGCATATTGGTGCGCGCATCAATCCTCTCCGCTGCCGACGGCGTGGGACCAGCGTAGGTGAACGTAACCTTTCCCCCGGCTAAATCTGCCTGTTCTTTCATCAGCGTGTTCACCCCATTTTCAAGCCAACAGGAAATCGGATCGCAATCCGCGTCGATAAAAACCAGCAAATCTCCACGCGATTCAGGAATAGCCAGATTTCTCGCAGCATACGAACCTTTGATTTGGGTTTGTTCCAAAAGGCGGATCCTGTGTGGCTTCTGCGATATATGGGAACGGACAATTTCAGGCGTGGCGTCACTTGATCCGTTATCGACCACCAGTATTTCAAGCTGGTCAGGCGGATACGTTTGCGACGTTAACGCCGACAGAAGTCGGCCGATACCGTTCGGGTTGTTGAGCACCGGAACAATTACCGAAATAAAATGTATCTCGCTGCTATCTTGGATCATACTTGTCATCTTTCCCTGGCGAACCCGCTGACCGCTCAACAACCTTGACCACGTAGGCCACGAGGTCTTCGCAGCGGGCGTTGAGCCAGGACCGGAACTGTTCTCTTTCGCCGATGTCGGATGGGGGGGAAGCGGCCTGGAGACGACCGAGCCAATCATTCGCTTCGGTGATTCCGGGGGCCGCTTCGTCAAAGGTCTTGAGGAGCATCGTATCCTTTTCGAGGAAATTCAAATACCCACGGGGTTCGGTGCTGTTGACGTAGACGGTGGGCACACCCAGGCAAACGGCCTCGCTCGCGGTCGACGCCCCTTCAGTGAGGACAAAGCGGGCTAAGGCCAAAATTCCGTGAAAATCCTCCGGGGCAATTTCCGCGCGGAAAGATTCGAGGCCCGGCGGAACCTTTCCCTCTTCGGCCACCAGGAGAATGGGGCCTTGTGACTCATGTTCTTTGAAGAACTTCCGGATCGATTCGCCCAACCCCCGGTGCTTCACATCGTGCAAGGTATTCCAAGCCGATAGCCGAACGACGATGTAAGCTCCGCCCTTTAACCCGTAGCGCATCAGCACACTGGGATCGGGTCGAAAATCGCGCTCATTGAGGAAAGCCAATTCGTGAATCGACCGATACTTCCTCTGCCGTCGACCCAGTGGCTTATAAAAACACTCGGGCGTGTGAATTTCGTCTGCAAACGGATGGGCGATGCGATGGTTGAAGTGCTGGAACTCAGAGTCCGTGAAGATGATGTTGGGGACGCCGAGGAGCTTTGCGCTTTGCGTGTAACTGCCCATCAGACTGGCCACCACAGCAGGTCGGAATCGCCGAATGGCCTTTGCCACATACCACTGCCGCGAGAACATCTCGCGCAAGGGAAAGCGGTTCTTCTGGTTTGGGCGGGGTGGAATCTCGTGGGGAATCCAATCATAGACTTCGAGCAATCGCCGCATCACATCCCGATCCCGCGCAATCATCAGCACCTCGTGTCCACGGTTTTGCAACTCACGGATCGGGTATTTCCAGAAGTGAATGTGCGCCGGATGGTGCGTTTCGATGAGAATGCGGGCCATGGGTGTACCTAAAGGGATCAGCAATTCACGCCATGGCAATCACGGAAAAGGGGGATGCCAACGCTCGCTTTGCTGGACGATCATGGAAAAACCGAAAGAGCAGGAATGGTTCGGGAGCGGCGCGCTTCAGCCGCCGGATGCGGTGGCTTCGTCAGCGGGCCAAGGCAGGCGTTTTCTCCGCGGCTAAAGCACGCGGCTCCTCTCCGCATCGGGGGTTTCACTGTGTGACCCGGTGTATGCATTCCAGTGGAGGGCTCAGGATACTCGAAGAACCCGGGTGTCGGGCAGGCGGGCGGTGGTTTTTTCGAAGGTGATGAGGGGCAGACGGGCGTAAAAGGCGTCGGGAATTTGGTACGTTGCTTTCATTGAGCCAGTTTGCTGTATTGCCGGTGGTTATCAAGGAGGGTTGGAGAAGCGCCTCTTCTCAAACGGATTGACCACGGAAACGGCCTCGGGGAAATCGGCCGTGTTGCGGGTTGCGACCGTGAGGCGAAACTCGACTGCGGTGGCGGCGAGGAGACCATCGACGACCGGAAGCGTGCGCTCGGCATTGAGCCGCCCCCAGCGCTCCGCCACCGAGCCTGTGATGGGAAGAAGGCACTCGGCATACGTGTCGGCCAATCGCTGAAGCCATTTTTCAATGGAAGCGGCCTGATCCGGCGACTTGCGGCGAAGCGACTCGATTCCCCGGCGAATCTCTCCAAAGGAAAGCACGCTGATGAAATGGCCCTCGGCAAGCGTCCGCCCCATCCACTTGCGCACCTCCGGATGGCCCTGGTCCCCCCGCCTCAACTCACTGAGAACGTTCGTGTCGAGCAGGTAGGCCATCAGAAGCCGGTGTCCCGCCTCTCCGGGAGGCGATTGCGCGGGATTTCCAGTTCAACCCCGGGAGCGGCCACGCCCGCCGAAGAAAGGAGAAATTCGCCCAGCGGGGGTCTCGCCGCGTCCTCGCGGGCAAGGGCATCAGCGAGAATTCGCCTGTGCTCTTCCTCGGCGGAAACACCGTGCGCCCGGGCCCGGCGCTTGAGTTTGCGAACAAGGGATTCGTCGAGCTTGCGAACAAGAAGCTGAGCCATGTTTCCGACAATGCTATCGATGATAGCCATGTCAAGCCGTTTCCGATTCCATGCCCTTTCCGATCATTTGGCTTTGGGTTTCCGGGTCCTTGCCTCTTTTGATCTGCTTTTTGAGGTCTTTCTTGAACCGGGCTGTCTGTGTGAGCCTCATTCTTGAGCCCAACTGCGTTTCAGGTCTTCAAGTGAGTCAAACGTCTCAATCTCTTCGTCCCGGTCACTCCTATCCAACGAACTGCGCGAGAATAAAGAGCGGGAGGAGCGCCTTCGTCCACGGACGCGTGCGGAAGTTTTCGATTCCGCCGGGACCGCAAAAATGCCGGACTCCATCGGAGCGCGGACATGGTCTTCGGCATGTCGTCGCTCCGCTCCTCGGAACTTGTCCGTGTGCGGCTGTGCGAACACGGGTTGGAAAACCCGTGCTCCGGTGGACGGGACCGCGTAAATGCGGAACTCCAACAGGACGCGGAAGAGGTTGGAGTCCCGGCTTCAGCCGGTATCGGCTGCGGTCTACGCGGGCCTCCGCCGGGACCGCATGAATGCGGGACGCCAGCCTCGTTCACCGGAATGCGTTCGTGAAAAGCCGCGCCGACACCGTGCGGCGCGAGGACGATGACCTCCGTGCCCCGCCGCGCCAACTCGCGCGCGAGGTTGAGGACGAAGGGCGGGGTGGCGTCGCCCGCAAAGCGGGGAAAGACCGAGGTCACCATGAGCACGCGCGCCATGGGTCAACCGATCCGTTCGCGGAGGGCGGCGGAGTGGGGGGAGCGGCTGGCGGTTTTGATGATGAGTTCGCCGAGGATGCCGATGGAAAAGAGCTGCACGCCGAGGAGGGCGAGGAGAATGCCGAGGAAGAAGAGCGGGCGGGTGCCGATGCCGCCCATGCTCCAGAAGAGTTTCATGGCGCTGAGGTAGGCGAGGATGGTGAAGCCCGTAAGCCCGCTGAGGAGGCCCAGTCCACCGAAAAAGTGGCCGGGGCGGCGCAGGTAGCGGGTGAGGATGAATACGCTCAAGAGATCGATAAACCCCTTCACCATGCGCGTGCTCCCGTATTTCGACTTGCCGTGCGTGCGCGCGGCGTGCTCCACAGGAACCTCGACGACGCGGTAGCCCTCGGCATGCGCCAGCACCGGAATGAAGCGGTGCAGCTCACCGTAGAGGCGCAGGCCCTTGGCGCACTCCGCGCGGTAGACCTTGAACCCGCAGTTGAAGTCGTGCAGGCGCAGCCCGGAGAGCGCGCCCGTGAGGGCGTTGAAGACGCGCGAGGGAAGAGTTTTATCAAGGGGATCGCGCCGGTTCTTCTTCCACCCCGAGACGACATCCGCCCCCTCCGCGTCCATTGCGTCGAGCAGTTTCGGGATCTCTTCGGGCTGGTCCTGGAGGTCGGCGTCCATTGTCACGATCATTTTGCCGCGGGCGGCGGCAAAGCCGTTGGCGAGGGCCGCTGCCTTGCCGAAGTTGCGCCGGTGCCGCAGAGCGCGCACGGTATCCGGATAGCGGCGGTGCGCCTCCTCAATGGCGCCCCACGAGCCGTCGCGGCTACCGTCGTCGACAAAGAGGATTTCGAAGTCGCCGCCTGTGCGCTCGCCGAGGACGGCGTGCAGCCGCTCCGCCAGTTCGCCAAGGCTCGCGGCCTCGTCATAGACCGGAACCACCACGGACACGGCGATGGCCGGGCGCGCGGCGAGCAGCGTCTCAACCATCGGTTCAAACTTCACGGCTTGGCAAAAGGGGAGGATGAAAGCGTGCTGGGCAGCATGGAGCGGGACGGTAAGGAGCCCGCCCGCGCCGTGGCAAGGCGGAAGACGCGGGGACGGAAACCGGTGGCCGGTGGCCCTCTCGGAAGGCGCACGGATGCGGTTGAAGAGCGTGGGCGGAAGCTTCAGCGAGGCACAGATACTCGCAACCGTTACCCCGCCTTGAACGGGTTCACCACCGGCACGACTTCCGGAAAAACAACATTGCCTTCCGTCTGCGCCGAAATTGCGCGCGCAGGTGAGCCCGTCTTGGTGCAGCCGCCGGGGAAAACCTTTTGTCATGATCAGTGCGGCACCGCCGTCGATCCTCAACGAAAAACCGGATATCCACACGGCATGGAAAGTGTGGTCTGTGTAGGAGCTTCAGAAAAGCCATCCACGCTTGACCTGCGCCGCAAAAGTATTAGCCATAATGTTATGAAATGTCATATCAGTGCCACCATAGACCCGGAACTCTTGGAAAAGGTGGACCATTACCGGCGCCTGGTCCGGCGTTCGCGCAGCCAGGTGATCGAGATCGCGGTGGAACGCTTGCTGCGCGAAGAGATGCACAACGGGGACGAACTGGTTGTCTCCGAGGGCTCGTTTGAAGGCTCCTTTAACCGCCATGACACATATCAACGGTGAACCCGTCCGGGGAAGGGTTTTGCTGGATACAAATGTATTGATTTACGCCACCCTCCGCGGGGACCGGCGTCACGTACGGGCACGGGAGATCCTTGATTTGCGCGCGGAAGCCGGTGTTGACGTGTTTGTGTCGGTGCAGAATTTGGCGGAAATGTATCCGAATCTGACCGGGCCGAAGAATAAACCACCCGATTCGCCGCAAGTGGCGCGGGCCAAGATTCGCGCCGTGGCAGCCTTACAAGGGATCACGGTGATCCCGGTGACACTGCAGATGAACAACCGCGCCCTGGAACTGTGCGAGCTCTACGGACGGATCCGGCAGGATTATTTCGACATGCAGTTGGTGGCGGCCATGCAGATCGAGGAAATTGCCACGATTCTCACCGAGAATACCCCTGACTTTTCCGGGATCGATGGAATTGCCGCCGTGAACCCCTTTCTCTAAGCCGCCGGGCTGCGGGAAAAATGGCGCGGATCGAAGCAGAAGCCCATGACGCCCGGAGAGCGCGGCCCCGCCCGACGCCGCAGGTGCCGGAATGGCCGCCCGGCCACGGTTCGCGTTTCGTAGCGCGGTCCCATCCTGGGGCCGCGGGTGCGGCGGGAAGGCCGTAGCTGCCGGACCACGGCCCGACCAAGCGCGTCGCAGGCGGGTCGGCAGGTTTTTACAGGAGCAAGCAGAGAGCGCAGCGGCGAGAGGCTGTGTGCCTTGTCCAATGTTCCCGCAGGATTTCCCATCCACGCCATGGTCTTTGGAAGCGGTGAAAACCCTCCGCTTCCTCTGCTTCCTCCTGTTCGAAATTGCGGTTGAAGAGCGGTTGAGCGGGATCCAGAGCGTGCGCAGCGGAGATGCCTTCCAGCAGGAATTTTGATCCGCGAAGGGCGCGAAGAGCGCAAAGGCTCGCCAACCGGATTCCCGGAACCACGGAACACCCGGAATACACGGAAAGGGGGATCCGCCGGAATCAACGACCCGCTTCCGCCGCCGCTCTCCGGGCCACTTCATGTAGAGCGTGGTCGCGGAGGTGAGCGCAGCGAACCGGGGTTGACTACCGCGACTGGATGGATTCCCTTTCTTCCAGCCAAGCCTTTAATGATCTCTCTGACTCGTATGAGGGATTCCCCTTGAGAATTCCCGAAACCGACAAATCTTCATCGAGTAAAGGCCAATGAATGCCCGTGCCTCGACCGATCAACTCGTGTTTTTCTCTTTCAATTTGGGTCGCATGGGAAAGACGCGGATACCAGACCAATGGGACTGAGATTCGCCGCCCATCAACCAGCGAAACCGTCAATTCGTCCTCCGTGACGACTACCTCCGAAGCGACCGCTTCACGCTCAACTGCGGCAAAAGAATTCATTCCATTTCCTTTCAATCTCAGTTTTATTATCTTCTACCAGCTTTTCGATTTGTCGCAACTCCTTCGGCGGAAATCCAATATTGACCGCCAAGCGCACTGGCTGAACCCAAAACTTCGCCAGTTCATCGTCCCGGAGGACATGAACATGGATTGGCTCATTTCCATCAGAGGCGTAAAAAAGGAAACGATAGGGTCCGATGCGCAGAACTGTCGGCATTCTTCAATCTTGTGGACTTCCTATGTGTTCTACAACCCACATTTTCTTGCCCTTCAGGTCTGGTTGGAAGGGCTTTTCAGCGGGAGTTTTTACAGGAGCAAGCAGAGAGCGCAGAGGCGAGAGGCTGTGTGCCTTGTCCAATGTTCCCGCAGGATTTCCCATCCACGCCATGGTCTTCGGAAGCGGCAAAATCCCTCCGCTACCTCCGCTTCCTCCTGTTCAATCATTGCGGTTGAAGAAGGGCGGTAGCGCGGTCCCGTCCCGGAGCCGTGTGCGGCGGAGAGCAGGGATTTCCGCGAAGGACTTGCGGTTGCGGTGTATCTCATTCGCAATGCTGCCATGGACGAGGCGTCTCTCCACAACCCGCACGATCACTTTGTCAAATTCGGATTCGGCGAGCCCAGGCGCATGGCCGCCCTGCTGCGCGCGTATCTTCCCGGAAACCTCACTCAGGCACTCCAATGGGACTCTCTCACGCGCGTGCAGAGTTCCTTTCTCGATGAACACCTGAAGGAACGGCGCTCCGATCTCGTCTTTTCCGTCCGCTCGGGCGGGTCGCTTGGCTATATCTACATCCTCTTCGAGCACCAGCGTGAGGCCGACCGCCGCATGCCCTTTCGCCTCCTCCGCTACATGGTGCGCCTCTGGGAAACGCACCAGCGACAGCACCCCGGGGACGCCTTGCCCTTCGCCCTGCCGATTGTTTTCTACCACAACAACCGCCCGTGGCCGCACTCCGACCGCTTTGCCGATTTGCTCGACCTTCCCCAGGGGGGCGCTGCGGACTGGCAGGCCTTCGTCCCCGACTTCCGCCACCAGGTCTTCAACCTCTCGCAGATGGACGCACGCGCCGTCGGCGAAGACCTCTCCGCCGGGGTCATGCTCAAGATCCTGCGCGCCATCCTCCTGCCCGACGGCGGGGAGTCGCTGCGCAAGGGGTTCGAAGCGCTCGCGGAAATTGCGCGGGTGCCGGGCCACCGGGAGTTTATCCGTATCTGCCTGACCTATCTCACTGACGCGGGCAACGATGTTGACCCCGAGGCCTTTATCGAACACATTTCCCGTATTGAGAATCCCACCCTTCAGAAGGAAGCCATGACCATTGCCGAAAGACTCATCGAAAAAGGCAGAACCGAAGCCATGACCATCGCCGAAAGTCTCATCGAGAAAGGGAAGAGCGAGGGCATCACCAAAGGCCGCCTGATCGGCGAGCGTCTGCTCCTTGAGCGCCTTCTTACGCGGCGATTCGGGCCCCTTTCCGATTCTTGCCATACACGTCTGCAAGAAGCCACCGCCGCCGACCTTGAACGCTGGGGGGAGGCCATTTTCGACGCCACTTCGCCCGAAGATCTGTTTCGATCCTGAGCACAAAAGTTTCGGAGGCGGCCTGTCGATTTGCGGTGTGCGTTCGGCGCCCAGCCGGAGTGATCGGTCCAATGCATCGACGCTTCACCGGAAACCCGTCCGTGTAAATCCGGGAAATCCGTGGTAAAGAATGCGGATGGACAGCCTCTGCTCCCTCCGCGTCCTTCCATGAAACTTCACTGTCTATGCGGTTTGGCAGGCGGCGGGA
>JAFIGH010000113.1 GCA_020831525.1 Opitutales bacterium | reverse complement strand
CGAAAAACGCACCGCGCGAAGCGCTTGTCAACCTAAACTGACAGTATTGGGCGTCGACGACGGTGGGGTTGATGAGGTAGCCGTCCTTGACGCCGTCGAGAAGGGAGTAGCGGAAGGTGGGCTGGCCGCTCTCGCAGCCGAAGGTGCGGTAGGTATCGAGGAGAAGGCGGCGCTCGGCCTCGCGGGGGTCCTTGGTGGTGGCTTTGTCCTTGTCGAACTTGCGCAGGTAGTCGCGCGGGGTGGCGGTGAGGCCGAGTTTGTAGCCGATGAAGTAGTCGAAGACGGCGCGGGCGTTGCCGCCGATGGAGCGGTGAGCCTCGTCGGAAATGACGAGATCGAAATCCGTCGGCGAAAAGAGGCGCTGGTATTTGTTGTTGAAGAGGAGGGACTGGACGGTGGTGACAACAATTTCGGCGCGCCGCCAGTCATCGCGGTTTTCCTTGTAGATAAGGGTCTGGAAATCGGCGGAGAGGAGGCCGGAAAAGGCTTTTTTGGCCTGGTCCTCCAGTTCGAGCCGGTCCACGAGGAAGAGCACGCGGCGGGCGTTGCCGGTGCGGAGAAAGAGCTTGATGACGGCGGCGGCAGTGAGGGTCTTGCCGGTGCCGGTGGCCATTTCGAAGAGAAAGCGGTCCTTGCCCCCGCCGACGGCTGCTTGGAGGCGGTGGAGCGCCTTGAGCTGGTAGGGACGGAGGAAGCAAAGCTTGTTTTCGCGGATGAAACCGGGGCGTTCGGTCTCGTTTTTCCATGCCGCCTCCGCCTCGTAGCCCGGCCGCTGGGTGAGAACAATGTAGTCGTCCTTAACCGGTTCGGCGGCGAGACGCTTCGGGTCGGGGGCGACGGTCTGCCGGTAGCCTTCGACCGAGGCCGACGTGGGGAAGGCCGTGATCAGGTAGGGATTGCCCCGTTCGAGGTCCCAGAAATAGTGGAGGTTGCCGTTGGAGAGGATGACGAAGCGGCAGTTCTGGGAGCGGGCGTATTTGCGGGCCTGTTCCTTGCCGACGAGCGGGTTTTTGTCCTCCGCCTTGGCTTCGAGGACGAGGAGGGGGAAGCCTTTGGCGTCGAGGAGGAGGAAATCGACAAAGCCTTTGGTGGTGGTCTCAAAATTATCGCCGAGGGCGTTGAGCTGGGTGGCCTGCAGCGGGACGTTCGGCTCCAGCCGGATGTTGGCGGGGCCGTGGTGGTCGTCGAAGAAACGCCAGCCCGCCGCTTCGAGGAAGCGGTTGATTTTGATGCGTGCGGTGGCTTCTTTTTCGGGCATCCGGGGGATATTACTGGATGCGGTGCGCACGATGGGCAAGCGTGCATTGAGCCTCGGAATGTGCCGCGCCCGGCGTTCTCCGGCGCTTCGGTCTTCCGCTTTCGCCGCTTGATTTCTTGCGTGAATTACGCTGGATTGCGCGCTCGCGGGCGCGGTGCCTCCGTTGCCGGAAACGATAGAATCCATTTGTCATGAACCGTTCGATCCTCACAGCGATGCTGATTTTCGCCGGGCTGGTGCTGTACATGGCATCGGGGCTGGTTTTCCGCGGGGAGAAGGGGGCGGAGCCGCTGATTACGGATGCAACGGGTCCACCGTTGCTGGCGGTGCGGGTGCGGGAGTCTGCGGCGGAGCCGGTGGCGCGGGAGATTCTCGTGACGGGGCACACGGCACCGAACCGCGGCGTGCGGGTGCGCGCGGAGGTGGCGGGCCGTGTCGAAGCGGTGCTGGCGGAGCGCGGCAGTCGGGTGAGCCGGTGCGACGTGATCCTGCGCCTTGCCGAGGACGACCGGGGCCAGCGGGTGGAGGAGGCGCGCTCGCGCGTGGAGCAGCGGCGGCAGGAGTATGAGGCGGCGCGGCGGCTGCGCGACCGGGATTTGCAGTCGCCGGTGGCTGTGGCGACGGCGCTGGCGGAACTGCGCGCGGCGGAGCGGATGCTGCGGCAGGCGGAACTCGACATGGAACGAACGGTCGTGCGCGCACCTTTTGACGGAGTCTTGAACGAGCGGATGGTCGAGGAGGGTGACTACGTGAGCGCGAGTGATCCGCTGGCGCACGTGCTCGACCTTGATCCGCTGCTTGTGGTGGGCGAGGTTCTGGAAACGCAGGCACCGCTCGTGCCGGAGGGCAGTGCGGCGCGGGCGCGCCTCGCCGGGGGCCGGGAGGTGGGCGGATTCATCCGCTACCGGTCGCACGAGGCGGCGGCGGACACCCGCACGGTGCGGGTGGAGATGGTTTTTCCGAATCCGGGCGGTGAGATTGGGGCGGGGCTGACCGCGAATCTGGTCGTGGAGGCGGAGCGTGTGGCGGCGCACGCTGTGTCGCCTGCCCATGTGTCTATTGCCGACGACGGCCGTTTCGGGGTGAAGTATGTCGATGAAGACGACCGCGTGCGCTTCATCGAGGCCGATATTGTGCGAAGCACGCCGGACGCGCTTTACCTCGGGGGACTGCCGGAGACCATCCGCCTCATCACGGTGGGGCAGGGCTTTGCCATGGAGGGCGACCGTGTCGATGCCCTCCCGGAACAACGGGCGAGGTAGGACGGATGAATTCCTTTATCGCATCGTGTCTTGGGCGGGGGCGAACCGTCATCCTCACCCTTGTGTTCCTGCTCATAGCGGGGACGTATTCGTATTTGACGCTGCCGCGGGAATCGCAGCCGGAGGTGCAGATACCGATTGTCTATGTGCGCCTGCACCACGAGGGGATTTCTCCGGAAGACGCGGAGCGCCTGCTTCTGCGACCGATGGAGCGGGAGATGCGCGGACTCGACGGTCTGCGCGAGATGCGTTCGGCGGCCTACGAGGGCGGGGGAAATCTCACGCTCGAATTCCGCGCCGGGCACGATATCGACAAAGCGATGATCGATGTGCGCGAACGCGTTGACCTCGCCAAAGCGGATCTGCCGGAGGAGACAGACGAGCCGACGGTCAACGAGGTCAACCTCGCGCTTGAGCCGATCATCGTCGTTTCGCTTTCGGGGGATATCCCGGAGCGGCAGTTGCAGCGGGTCGCGCGGAATCTGCGCGACGCCATCGAGGCCGTGCCCGAGGTATTGGAGGTGACAATCGGGGGGGCGCGCGAAGAGGCCGTGGACATCCTTGTCGACCCGGGTGTATTCAGTTCCTATGCCCTTTCGCTTGAGGAAATCGGCAACCGTGCACGCCGCAACAACGCACTCATCGCAGCGGGAACGCTGGACAGCGGGACGGGACGGCTCGCCGTAAAGGTGCCGGGTCTGTTTGAGTCGGCGGTCGATATCCTTGAGCTGCCCCTGAAGACACGCGGCGATGTTGTGCTCCGCACGCAGGACATCGGCGACCTACGGCCCACTTTTAAGGACCCGACGGGGTTCGCCCGCCTCAACGGCACGCCCGCGCTGACCCTCTCGGTGAGTAAGCGGGTGGGGGAGAACGTCGTCTCCGCCGTGCGCAATGTGCGCGCCGTTGTCGAAGAGGAGGCGGGTGATTGGCCCGCCGGCCTCGAAGTCGCCTTTTCACAGGACCGTTCGCGGGATATCGAGCTGATGCTGGCGGACCTGCAGAACAACGTCATCAGCGCGGTTGTGTTGGTCATGATCGTCTGCGTGGCGGCGCTGGGCTTCCGGGGCGGACTCCTTGTCGGTATTGCGATTCCCGGGTCGTTTCTCACCGGAATGCTCATTATCAATCTGCTCGGCCTCACGATCAACATCATCGTACTCTTCAGCCTCATCCTTGCGGTGGGCATGCTGGTCGACGGTGCGATTGTCGTGACCGAGTTCGCCGACCGGAAGATGAACGAGGGCCTGCCGCGCGGCAAGGCGTATGTTCTCGCTTCGCAGCGGATGGCGTTGCCCATCACGGCTTCCACGGTGACGACGCTGGCGGCCTTTGCGCCGCTGCTGTTCTGGCCGGGGGTGGTGGGCGAGTTCATGAAGTACATGCCGATCACCCTGATCGGCACGCTCACGGCCAGCCTTCTCATGGCCCTTGTCTTTGTGCCGGCGATTGGAGGCTTGATCGGCAAGCCGGGCCCGGCCAACCCCGCTCAAATGCGCAGCCTCGCCGCGTCCGAGGCGGGCGATTTGCGTGAACTGAGCGGAATCACCGGTTGGTATGTGCGCCGCCTCGAGACCGCGCTGCGCCATCCGTTCCTTGTTCTCGCCGGTGCCGTCGTCCTTTTCTTCGCCGTCCATACGGCCTACCAAATCAAGGGAAAGGGTGTGGAGTTTTTCCCGGATGTGGATCCGGAATTCGCTTCGCTCCTCGTCCGCATGCGCGGCAATCTGTCGGTCCACGAAATGGATACACTCGTCCGGGAAGTGGAAGAACGTATCCTTCCGGTCCGCGGCATCCGTTCGCTTACCGCCCGCACCGGGGTCAGCTTTTCCGGGGACGGGGTGACGGAGGACACGCACGGCCTCGTGCAGATGGAGTTCGAAGACTGGCGTGATCGGCGGCCCGCGCGCGAGATCCTGCGTGAGATCGAATATCGCGTGGAAGGGTTGCCGGGCGTGCGGATTTGCCGGGTCGATGACTCTGAGACGGGAAATCCGGTGTTTGCAGTGGAGACGCGGTTCGGGATGAGCCTGGGCCGTATCCAGCGCCACATACAGGGAGCGGTGGGGCGTATGAAGCTCGCCCGGCCGGGGCTGGAGGTGCGCGTGCGCGACGGATCGAAGGTAATGTATCCGGACGGTGGTGACTTTCCGCTCGCCGTATTCGCAATCCGCGGCGACGAGGTGAACGGGCGTGGGCTGCGCGGCGAGGTCCGGCGGGTGTTGGAAGGGGCCGGGATCATGCGCGCGGAATTCGGGCCCGAGGAGGATGGTCCGCTCCGGGTGCGGGTGTATACGGACGGACGGAACCGGCTCACGGCGGATTATGACCGGGTGCAGGCCATTCAGCGGGCTATCCGGCGCATAGACGGCGTGCGTTCTGTGGAAGTGACGACGGGCACCCACGTCGTGCCACACGGCACGGCAACGCGCCTTGCGGAGATTGAACTCACGAGGTCCGCGGGGAAGGCGGACGATGATCTCCAAAGATTTGAGAACGAAGTCGCGGACATGGTCCGCGGTGTACCGGGGGTGATTATCGAACAACGCGTCCTTGAAGCGGGGCCTCCGACCGGGAAGGACGTTCAGGTGGAGCTGGCTTCGAACAACCCCGCGCTCCTTCACCCGGCGGTGCAGGCAGTACGTGAGTTTGTCGACGGCATGGAGGGACTGCGCGATGTCGATGACTCGCGGCCGGTCCCGGGCGTGGAGTGGCAAGTGCGGGTCGACCGCACGGCGGCGAGCCGGTTCGGCGCGGATGTGCGCATGCTGGGAAGCTACGTGCAGTTTGTCACGAACGGGCTCCTCCTCGGCACCTACCGGCCCGACGAGGCGGATGACGAAGTGGATATCCGGGTGCGGTTCCCGCGTTCCGGGCGCGATCTCGACGGTATCGACAATCTGCGGGTTGTGACGGAGAAGGGCGTGGTGCCCGCGCGCAACTTTATCGAGCGCGGCCCCGCATCGCAGGTATCGCGCATCAATCGTGTCGACGGGCGGCGCGTCTACACCGTTTCGGCGAACGTCGACCGCGCTTACGGCCTCACCGACGAGCGGGTGAGGGAGATACGTGCTTGGAAGGACACCATTGAGCTGCCCGAGGGGGTTTCCGTGCGGTTTCGGGGCGAGGACGAGGAGCAGCGGGAAGCGATGATCTTCCTCAGCCAGGCGTTTATCGTGGCGGTGTTTGTCATCGGTATTATTCTCGTCACTCTCTTCAACAGCTTCTACCAGGCGTTTCTTATCCTCTCCGCCGTCGTCTTTTCGACAGTCGGCGTGTTTCTCGGCCTCCTCGCGACGGGCCAGCCGTTCGGAGTGATCATGAACGGGGTGGGCGTCATCGCGCTGGCGGGCATTGTCGTGAACAACAACATCGTCCTCATCGACACCTTCGGGCACTTGCGCCGGGGGGGCTTGTCGACCGCCGAGGCGGCGCTTCGCACGGGGGCGCAACGCCTGCGTCCCGTCCTCCTCACGACCGTAACCACCGCATTCGGACTGCTGCCCATGGTCCTCCGGCTCAACGTCGACTTCCTGCAACGCGAGGTGACCTACAACGCGCCCTCCACACAGTGGTGGGTGCAGCTTTCCACCTCGGTTGTCGTGGGATTGGTTTTCGCGACCTGCATAACGCTTTTTCTAACGCCCGCTATGCTCGTCCTCGGGCACCGCGTTCATGTCGCATGGAAGCGCCTTCTCGTGCGCGTGCGTCGGCGTCGGCGCGCGGGGCAGGGCACGTCGGCGGGCGCCGTACCAAGCTGAGCAAAAAAACACCCGGCTTGGAGCAAGCCGGGCGTTGATGCCGTGAAAATCTCAGGAGGACCGCTTACCCGCGCCGACGGCGCAGCCACACAAGGGCGAGCGCGCCGAGACCGAGAAGGGCGGCGTAAAGCCGCGGCTCGGGGATGGCGTAAATGCCGCTCGTCGTGGCGAAGGCAAGTTCATCTTCGTACCATCCGAGGGCCTGCACGTTCCATACCGTCGTGTCACCTGTGGTGGCGATGAAGGACCACGTGCCCGCGGCGTCGGACGGATCGAAGGAGAAGATGCCGCGGTTTGAGGTGGAGGCATAGACCAATCCATTGGGCGCGGCGAAGAGGCGGGCAAAGTTTCCGGTGAGACCGCCTGCGTCGAGCTGGGCCTCGTTGAGGAGCGTTGAGGTCGTGCCGTCCGTGGTGTTGTAAGCGGCGAGCGTCGTCGCGCTGTTGTTGGCCAGAACGAGTGTCGTGCCGGCGAGAGCCATGGCATTGATGGACTGATTCGCCGCCCCGTCGAAAAGGGCTGTGAGCTGCGCGGAGTCGAGGAGCACATTCACATCCGTGCCGCTCGTGTGCAGGAGGGCGCGGTTCTGCGCATTGGTATTGGCGAAGTAGAACTCGCCCGCCGCGTCGGTGGTTGAAGCTCCGAGGTGGGCGTAGTTGGAGGCGCCGCTCGCCGCGATGATGGCGCTTTGGTCGAAGCGTGTGGTCAGTCCGCCGGAGTCCACGTTGACGCGGTGGATACCGAGGACGGCCGCGGCGCCGGTGGTGCCGAACTGTACAAAATCGCCCGTGCGCTGAAAGCTGTGGATTGGCGAGAAGAATCCCGTGCCCCAGTCTCCGGACGTCATCAGCGTGGTGACCGCCGGCGTGGCGGTGCCGACGCCCGTCACTCGCTGGACGGCGTGGCCGTCCCATTGCCCGGCGCTGACTGTACCGCCGACGGCCACGTAGGCGGTGGAACCGTCGAAGACGAAGTTCTGGATCGTCGCCGTGTTGCTGTTGAACTCCACGTCATCCACACTGAGGATTTGCGTGAAGTTGGCTTCAAGGACGGCCAGCGGTGCGGCGAGCACGCCCGCCACGGCGGCGGTCAGCGCCCGGACGCTGCGGATGGAGTGGGAGAATTGCGTATAACTGGTGTTTTTTATCATTGTGACTGTGTTTGGATGTTCACCGCTTTTCCCCCGATTCCACGGAGAAATGTGCGGCACAGGTTGCTTTTTTGATTCAGCAGCGTTAAGCGAGTTTCATACCATCCCTGCTTATGAAAACTATTAGCGTACTTATTGCAAGCGTCCTTGTGTCATCCGCCGCGGTCTGTGCCGCACCGCGCCACGCGGGTGCGGGCAACCACCACTCCGTCTTTCTCAACCCGGAAACCCATGATGTCTGGACCGTCGGGGAAGACATTCTCGGCCAGATGGGCTACGGAATGGAGAGCGAACTCATAAAGGACAACCCGCACCCGCACCGGGTCGATCCGGTCTGGGGGGGCAAGGCCGTCGACGTCTCCGCCGGTCTCAACACCAATGCGGTCGTTACCGACCTTGGCGAAGTGTGGACTTGGGGCTTCAACCGCCTCAACCAGCTCGGCCATTCCGCCGGCACGGAGATCGTCCCGGAGCCGCGCCGTGTGGAGGGGCTGCCGCCGGTCGCGGATATCGAGGCGGGCAGTGCGTTCATGCTGGCGATCACGACGGAAGGACAGCTCTACGCATGGGGCAACAATGCGCTCGATCAGTTGGGACTCGGGCCGGACGCTCCGCGGCGTGTCGCTGAGCCGACCCATGTCGAACTGCCCGATGATGTCCGGCTGAAGGACATCACGACGGGGATCAACCAGGTCGTGGCCCTCACGGCCGATAACCGTGTCCTTGCATGGGGAAGCAACCGCAACCGTCAGGCGGGCGGTCCCGCGGACGAAAATACGGTGAGCCGGCCGGCTTATGTGGAAGGCTTGCCGGACGGTGTTGCGGTTGCCGCCGTGGGCGTGGGCAACTACACCTCCTTCGCTATCCTCGAAGACGGTAGAATTTTCGCATGGGGCGAGAATCAGTTCGGGCAGATTCCCGGCGTGGACGAGCGGAGTGTTTTTCCTCCGGTCGAAGTCGAACTCCCTGAGGGCGCGGACCGGGCGGTCGCTATTACCGGCGGCGCGCGCTATGTCCATGCCCTCGTCGAAGACGGTCGTGTCTACGCGTGGGGAGTGAACGGACCGCAGGGGCAGTTCGGCGACGGCACGCGCACACGTGCGGTCGATGAGTTTTCACCGCCGCGGGCGTTGCCGGACGATGTGCGCCTGCGCGAACTGCATACGCAGACGAACCACACCGTCGCGCTCACGAGGGACGGACGCTTTGTCGGGTGGGGCTCCAACGCGCAGGGGCGCCTCGCCCAGGATGACCGCATGGACTCCGGAGCGCTGGTGACCGTCTATCCCGAGCCGGTAGACGTCCGCTTGGTTATGCGCGTGGAGACGGAGTGACCGACCGCCGTGCCCGCTTCTCTGCTCGCTAAACAGGAACAGTAACGATGATCCAAGAGTGGTTCTTGAAGGGGGGCTTCATGATGTGGCCCATTCTCCTTTGCTCTGTCGTCGGCATTGCCGTCATTGCCGACCGCATTTTCGCGCACAGCCGCTCGTTCGTTGCCTACGACAGATTCCTGACGCGCGTGAAGGCGCTCTACCGCGATGAACCGTTGGGCACGGTGCCGGACTGGCTGCGGCGCCTGCGCGCGCCCGAGGCGCGCATCGCGGCGGTGTACTTGCACTACGCCCCTGTTGACGCCGAGCTGCGCAACGAGGCTCTGCGGCGGGAGGGTGACCGGATTCTCGCCGACTGGAACCGGCACCTGAAAATCATCTTTTCGATCGCTCAGGTGGCTCCGCTGATGGGGCTGCTCGGGACGGTTTTCGGCCTTGTCGTGGCCTTCTATAACATTGAAACGCTTGGCGGTCGTGTGCGGCCCGACGATCTCGCGGGCGGCATCTGGGAAGCGCTCCTGACCACCGTGGCCGGGCTCATCGTCGCCATACCGGCGGTTCTGGCCTACCAATACTTTCAATCGACCGGCGAGCGCAAGGCCCGCCGCATGAAGGAGGTCATCAGTATTCTCGACGAAATGACCCTCGCGGGCATCGTCACAGGCGAGCGCGGGAGGGGTGACTCCCCGCCGCCGGTGAGAGAGGTGTCAGGCGCGCCAAAGCCGGAAAAACCGAGAGGTTGAGGAGCGTCCGATGGCTGTCGATTTCGAGAATCCGAAAGCCACCGAAGGCGGTGTCGAGCTGACGCCTCTCATCGACGTGATATTTCAGCTCCTTGTCTTCTTTATGCTCAGTTCGAGTTTTCTGTATCCGTCGCTCGATCTCGTCCTCCCGCAACTCGCCGATGTCGATGCGGAGACGACGCCGCCCATGATAGTCATCAATTTTGACGCCGAGGGCAACAGCTTCCTCAACAGCGAACCGGTGCCGATGGACCGCCTTGAGGCGGTGTTGCGCGAGCGCCTGCCCGATGTCGACGACCGTGCGGTATTTCTACGTGCCGACGCGAATGCGCAGTACGGCGCGATCCTTGAGATCATGCGCACGGCGAGTGCCGCCGGGGCGCTGCAGTTTCACTTTCTATACGAAGAAGTCGTGGAGGATCCATGACCGGGGCGGAACAGTCTTCCGGTGAGGGCAAATGGCGCCCGCTCAATACGCCGCACAAGACCAATTGGTCGCCTTTGATTTGGACGGGACTCTCCCTGCTAGTCCACGCCGCGATTGCTTTCCGGGTGTATGACAGCGAGGTGGTGGAAATCCGCGTGGCGTTTGAGGAGCAGCCGCATGTCATGGAGAGCCGCTTTGTCCCGGTGCCGCCCCCGCGCGAGGCCGAGCCTCCGCCGCCCCGGGAAGCGGCGGAGGCGCCGCCCGATGCAGATGTTGTGGAGCGGCTGCTCGCGACAGAGGAGGACAGTCCGATCGCCCAGATCGAACCGGTGCCTCCGGAAGACCCGGCCCCCGAGCCGCCCCCGGAGCCGCCCCCGGAGCCCGTTTTGCCGGATCCGCCGCCCTTGGAGGACCCCGAGCCCGAACCCGAGCCCGAACCCGAGCCGGATCCTCCCGAGGAGCCGGAGCCGGTTGTGGAGATCGAGCCCGAGCCTGAGCCGGCTCCGCCCGAACCGGTGGAGGAGCCCGCTCCGGAGCCGATGCCCGAGCCGCCCCCGGAGCCGGAAACGGTAGAGGAAGTGGAAACGCCTGCTCCCGATCAACCCGATCCTTCCGCCCGTGTCGAACTCGACACCCAGCCTTCCGTCCGGCACAATCCGCCGCCGCGCTATCCCCGCGCCGCTGAGCGTCGCGGCGAAGAGGGCGTTGTCTCGCTCCGGGTCGAGACCGACGAGAACGGTCGCGTGACGCATGTGGAACTCCTCGGCACTTCCGGATCGAATCTCCTCGACCGCAGTGCGCTTTCGACGGTGGGGCGCTGGCGGTTCGAGCCCACGTTACGCGGCGGTCGTCCTGTGCCGGCTGCTTTTGTCGTGGATGTGAACTTCAGTCTCGGCGATTAGACTTCGTACGTTGGCTTGGATGCCCGCGCTGCTATGGCGGCCCCTCTGCGTCCGAGCGGCGGCGGAGGAGCGGCTCGCGGAAGGCATCGAAGCTCTCCCGGAGGCTTCCGTGCAGGCGCCGGGCTTCGGCGGTATCGCCTGCTTTGCAGGCGCGTTCGAGGGCTTCGCTTGTCTGGACGATCTCCGGACTCGCGAGGTTGGCCGCCGCCCCTCGTATCCAGATGACAGCGGTTAGCGCGTCTTCCGGTTTGTCCATGGCGAGGGCGGCGGCGACATCATCCATGTGCCCGCGTGTGTCTTCGATAATGACGAGGGAAATGCTGTCGGCAAGGTAGGCGTCTTCCATCGCCGCGCGCATGACCGTGGGCTCCTCCGCTGCACCGGTGCCGGATTCGCGGGGTTCCGCCTCTTTCGCTGCTCCATCCCCGAGCCATCGGTTGAGGACGGAGACGAGGTCGCCGGGACGCACCGGTTTGGGCAGGTAGTCGTTCATGCCGGCGGCGAGGCATTCCTCGCGGTGTCCGGCCATGGCGTGGGCGGTGAGGGCCACGACGGGGATATCCTTGCCGCGGGGCGCTGTATCACCTTTTCGGATACGGCGGGTGGTTTCCAGCCCGTCCATGTCCGGCATGCGCACATCCATGAGGACGAGGTCGTAATCGATCGCCGCGAGGGCGGAGAGCGCCTCGGCGCCGTCGGCCACGGCATCGGCGCGGATACCGAGAGTATTAAAATAGCCGATACAGACCTCACGGCTCACCGGGTCGTCCTCGGCGATGAGGATACGAGTCTCCGCAGGCCCGGTGAAGGCCGGTGCCTCGGTTTTCCGGTCGCCGCCGGCGCGGGCGGCGGAAGGAGGCGCGGAGGTGTGCCCGAGGCGGACCGTGAACCAAAACTCGGAGCCTTCGCCGGGGGTGCTGCTGACGCCGATCTTCCCCCCCATGAGTTCGACAAGTTGCCTTGAGATGGCCAGCCCGAGCCCGGTGCCTTCGTGGATGCGCCCGGAGACGGTGTCGAACTGCGCGAACTTGTCGAAAAGCCGCGGCACTGTCTCGCGGGGGATCCCGATTCCCGTATCGGTGACGGAAATACGCAGGACACTGTCGCCGGAACTTTGCGCGACGGAGGACACGCACAGGGAGACCGATCCCTTTTCGGTGAATTTGACGGCGTTGCCGACGAGGTTGGTGATAACTTGGCGCAAGCGGCGGGCGTCGCCTTTGAGTCGGCGTGGGACGTCATCCTCGATGGTGGAAAAGAAGCGCAGGTTCCGGGCCTTGGCGCGCACGGAGAAAATGTCTGCAAGGTCGCGCACGAGGGCGGCAAAATCGAACTCCGTCTCTTCGAGCTCGAGTTTGCCGGCTTCGATCTTGGCGATATCGAGGATGTCATTGATGAGGCCGAGGAGGCTTTCGCCGCTGCTGCGGGCGATTTCCGCGTAGTGCCGTTGGTCTTCGTCGAGATCCGATTCGAGGAGCAGTCCCGTCATGCCGATGATGCCGTTGAGCGGGGTGCGGATCTCATGGCTCATGTTGGTGAGAAATTCGCTTTTCGCGAGATTGGCGGCGCGGGCCTTGAGGGCCATGCTGTTGGCCTGGACGATGGCGTTTTCGAGGCGCTCGTTGGTCGCCTGAAGCATGTCTGCGGTCCGTTTGCGTCCGGAGATATCTTCGACGAGCGACCAGATGAGCTTGCGCCCGGAGCTATCTTCAACGCGGACGCCGCTGAGGTTGACGGAGTAGCGGGTGCCGTCTTTGCGGATGTATTCCTTTTCGTAGGGGCCGTAGCGGCCGGCGGTCTCAATGCTGCGCAGTTGCTGCAGTTCGCGTTCGCGGTAGCCGGGGGGTGTGAGGTCCCAGTAGGTCAGGCGCAGAAGTTCCTCGCGGGTGTAGCCGGTGGGCTCGAGGAGGGCCTCGTTGACTTCGAGAAAGGCGCCCGTCTCCATGTCGTTGAGGGCGATGCCGATGGGTGAAAAATCAAAGAGAGCGCGCAGGCGCGTTTCGCTGTTGGCGAGGGCGAGAGCGGCTTCCTTGTGGTCTGTAACGTCCTGGAACGCGCCGACGACCCGCGTGACCTCGCCGTTTTCGACCATCGGCTCGCCGGTGGCGCGCACCCAGCGGAGGCGACCCTTCGCAGTGATGAACCTCACTTCGATGTCAATTGACTCACCGGTGCGTAAAGCGCGGTCCAGTCCGTCGCGCACGACTTTGCGCGCAGACGGCGTGTAGAAGGCGATAGCTTCCTCAAGGGTGGGCTGGTAGGACGGCGCGACTTCGTGGATCCGGCGGGTTTCGGCGGACCAACGGACGGATTTGGCGGCGACATCATACTCCCATCCGCCCACTCCGGCGGCGCGGCCGACGCGCTGAAGAAAGGCCTCGTTGTCCGCAAGAGACTTTCGCAGGCGACGCGTTTCGCGGAGGCCGAGGACGATGCGCCGGGTCGCCCAGAGAAGGAGGCAGACCGCGACGAAAATGACCGCAGCAAGTGCACCGCCTGGGGAGGGACCGGGCGGTGCCAGCACGAACACCACACCGGTCGGGGGAACTCCGGCGGTGAAGACTCCGGCGGTGAAGACTCCGGCGGGCAGCGATGCCGGAGACGGCTTTGCCAGCTGACGGAATAGGCGCTGCATCTCTCCGCCAGAGCATAGAGAAGGCGGTCGATTGTCAACGGCGGGATTCTGCGTGGATTCGGCCCGCGGGCATCCGTCTTCCCGAAATCCGCCGCTTTTCGACTGGCACGGGGCGGCGAAGTTCCGCAAGTTCCCTTGTCCATGGAAGACATCATCATTCTCGGAACCGGCTGTGCAGGCCTCACGGCGGCGATCTACACGGCGCGGGCCAACTTGAATCCGCTTGTCCTCGAGGGCACGCAGCCCGGCGGACAGCTAACGACAACGAGCGAGGTTGAGAATTTCCCGGGCTGGCCGGAAGGCATCGATGGGTTCGAGCTGATGGACAAGATGCGCAAGCAGGCGGAGCGGTTTGGCGCGCGCACGGCCTTTGCGCGGGTGGAGTCGGCGGCACTCGACGCCGATGTAAAGCGGCTCACGACCGAAGACGGCACCGTGCATGAGACGCGCGCGCTCATCATCGCCACGGGCGCGCGCCCCCGTACCCTTGGCATTCCCGGCGAACAGGAGATGTGGGGCGGCAAAGGCGTGAGCACTTGCGCCACCTGCGACGGCGCGTTCTACCGCGACATGGAGGTCGTCGTGGTGGGCGGCGGCGATAGCGCGGCGGAGGAGTCGCTCTTCCTCACACGCTTTTGCTCGAAGGTCACGCTCATCCACCGCCGCGACGAGCTGCGCGCTTCAAAGATCATGGCCGACCGAGTTCTCGCCAACAAGAAGATTGAGGTGCTCTGGGATTCCATCCCCGAGGAAGTGCTTGCCGACGGCGATGGCATGACGCGTGCCGTGCGGGTGCGCGATGTGAAGTCCGGCGACACGGTGGAAGTCTCGTGCAAGGGATTTTTCATCGCCATCGGGCACATACCGAACACCGCGCCGTTTGCCGGGCAGTTGCCGCTCGATGACAACGGCTACCTCATTCCCGAGGGTAAGAGCGCCGTGCGCACGAAAATCCCCGGGGTGTACGTTGCGGGTGACTGCGCCGACCATGTCTACCGCCAGGCCATTACGGCCGCGGGCATGGGCTGCCAAGCAGCCATTGAGGCCGAGCGCTGGCTGGCAGAGTCCGAGTAAACGGCCGGCTACCGGCGCCGCCCGCCCGTGAAAACGAGGCCCGCGCCGAGGCAGGCGCAGACGATTCCCGCAATGACCAGAGTAAGCGAACGGTCTGTCGGCGATCCGGTGATCGTCTCCTTTACCGTCGACGCGAGGGATTCGCCCTCTTGGTAGCCATAGTAGAGGAGGATGATACCGACGATAACGAGTGCGAGTCCGATTATCCTTTGCATAGTGGTGTCGTGGTCGAGTGTTGGTGGATGGCGGAAAGGTGAGACCGGAAACCTGAGGCCTTAGGCTGAAGTTTCAGCGAGGCACGGATGCGGTGGGCGGAATGGAGTGGTGGAATGGAATGTGGTACGTGTTTTAGGTCGAAATATAGTAGACGGGTAAACGGACGAATGGCAAGCCGCATGTTTCATCCGCCGTTTCCGCCTTCCGGCGCGAGCCGCAGTGTGTGCCGGGGATTGCCGGGCAGGAGAGGGAGCGGCTCTCCGCGCGCCCATTCGGCGTGCCCGGCGTCGTAAAACGGGGAGAGGGGATGTCCGGAGTTGCCGCCGGGCATCGTGAAGATCGCCTCGTCCTCTCGGCCCGGGCTTATGGCCATGCGGTAGCTCTGCCCGAAGGTCCGCCAATGCACGCGCGGCGAGTAGGGGCTGCCGGACATGGGCTCGGCGGGCATGTCCATCCAGCGGGAGAGGAACGGCATCATTGCGCTGAATGGGTGTGTCGCGCGGACGAGGTTGAAATCGCCCCATGTCGCCGCGCTCCAGTTGCCGCGCCGGTCGGTGAGGTCGTCGGCGATTTCGCCGAGGATGCGCAGGTGCAGGGCGTCCCAGCTGTCCTCGCCGCGCGGCAAAAGGCCCTGCGGTCGGTTGAGAATGATTTCCCGGAAGGCAGCGTGTTTGCCGGGCAACTCGATGTAGGCCGCGGCGGCGGGCGCGGCGGCGGCGACCGGCGCAAAGAGGCGGGGCTTCGTCTCCGCGCGGAACCGCGAGTACCAAGTGGTCAGGATACGGAACCCGATGGACCCCGCTGAGGCGGTTTCGTCCCATGCCGCAAGGGCATCCCGGACCATGGTGAGAATTGGATCAGCATCTCCGGCGCCACCGTCGATCAGGGCGACGAGAAAGTCCCGGAACTCCGCGTAGAACTCCGCCTGGGCGTCGAGCTGGATATCGAGCATGGATGACTCGTCGTGCGCACTGTCGGCGAGGAGGCGGTCGCGGATGCGCCCGGCGCGTCCGTCGCGGGCGAAGCCGCCGTCGCCGAGGGCGGCACCCGCGGTGCCCGGCAGTTTTTGATGGTTGGCCGACCACAGGGCGGCGGCGGGCGGATTCAGAATACGCGGGTATTCACCGGCGGCCAGAACGCCGTTCCAAACAGCAGCGGCTTCTTCCGGCGAGAGCGCAAAACGGTTGCCACCGGCTGCCTCCCGCCGCGGCAGGGGACCGAGGAGCGTCCACCCGATGTTGCCGGCTTCGTCCGCGGCGATGAGGTTTTGCGTCGGTATGCCTGCCAAGGCGGCCGCGCCGAGGACGGCTTCGACGGAGTCCGCCGACTCGACCCGGTGCAGTCCGGCGCCGAGACCGTGCGGCGACGCGCCCATCCAGCGGATAGCAAAGGCGGGCGGGGGCGGCTCGTCGTCCGCCTCGCCGACGGCGGCGGGTTCCGTCCACACCGGCCCCCACTTTGTTGTCTTCACGCGGTGTGTCACCGGATCGGCGGTGCCGCGGATGTCGATCCGCTCTTCGCGCACCGCAAAGGAACGGTAGCCGCTGCCGTCGTGGTAGCGGGAGGGGTCGTCGGGATCAAGGTCGAGGCGGACGAGGTCGGTGAGGCGCGCGTAGCTGTTCGTCGGGCTCCATGCGACACGGGTGTTCGAGCCCGCGATGAGGAAGGGTGCGCCGGGAACGGTGACACCGTAGAGGTCCACGGCATCGCCCGCCTCGTCCTTGTAGTGCATGGCCACCCGGTACCAGATAATCGGCAGACCAATGCCGAGGTGCGGGTCGCCCGCGAGGAGGGCGCGGCCCGAGCGGGTGCGGGCAGGGCCGACGACCCACGCATTGCTGCCGGGAAAGACGTCCTCCCGCGCGGAGAATCGGCGGTCCGAGAGCCCGTTGTCCACAGGCCCTTCAAAGGCCTCGAGCGCCGCCGCCCAGGCTTCGGCGGGAAAGGGCGGCGGAGCGGGCGGCGTGCCGTCGAGGGGAGCGTCGTCAAACCCCGGCGCATAGAGCATGAAGTCTACGACAGATTCCGGAAAATGCTCCCGCAGGGCCTCGCGCTGCTGCTGGCCGTAGCCGAAGGGGTCCTGCAATACGTAGTACATGGCCAGACCCACCGCGAGGGTGTCCTTCGCCCGCCATGGCGCGGGACGCTGCCGCAGGGCGATGTACTCCGGCGGACGCACCCGCAGGGAGGCAAGCCCGGCATTGACGCCCGCAGCATAGGCCTCGAGCAAGCGGGCCTCCCATGGGTCCAGCCGTTCGAAGGCGGCGCTTACGAGCGAGGGCCCTCCGTGCAGCCGCCTTTCCATATCCGCCTCAACAGCAAACGCTCCGAGCAGCGCCGCAAGTTCGCCCGTGCCGGCGCGCCGTTGCAGGTCCATGGCGAAGAAGCGGTCCTGCCCGTGCGCATACCCGGTTGCCCGGGCCAGATCCAGCCGGTTCTCCGCCCGCAGCGTCACCACTCCGAGGGCGTCGCGCTCCACGCTCACGGGGGCCGACAGCCCGTCGAGCCGCGCCTCGCCGTCGAGCCGCGGCAGGCTCTGCCGCACCACCGCATACCCAGCCAGCACGGCGAGCAACGCGAGACAAAGCAATCCCGCGAGCGCCGCGGCAAATAGACGTTTCCATCGGATTCGCTTCCGCATACCTCCAACGGTGCCGCTCATGCACCCGCGCGCAAGCCGCATCGCGCGGCCGGCGCATGGCAAGACACCGCGGCGAATGACGCGCGGTTCGGACGTGCGTCCAACCAGAACGGC
>JAFIGH010000112.1 GCA_020831525.1 Opitutales bacterium | reverse complement strand
GGGGGGG
Source organism: Opitutales bacterium (assembly GCA_020831525.1). GTDB lineage: Bacteria > Verrucomicrobiota > Verrucomicrobiia > Opitutales > Oceanipulchritudinaceae > SLLG01. The sequence goes on along the minus strand of JAFIGH010000112.1, from coordinate 17,577 downwards.
GGGCCCCCCCCCCCCGTCCTGGAACCAAACCCAGTGCTGAGAAGAAAGAATCAGAAATCGACGGAGAGCGTGGCGATGAAGCGGCGCGGTTCGCCGGCCTGGAAGCGGCTCGCCATGTAGTGTTCGTCGAAGATGTTTTTCGCGACGAGGTTCACGCGGTAGTCGATGTCGCGCACGGTCCAGCTATAGGTGGCGCCGAGTTCGAAGGTCTGGTAGGAATCGAGCGGGACGAAGAAGGCGAACTGCTCGATGCCTTCGCGCTCGCCGGTGTAGACCGTGCCCGCGCGCAGGGAGAGTCCTTCGAGCGGACCCTCGTCAAAGATGTAGTTGGTGTAGAGCGCGTATTTTCGCTTCGGCACGTTCGCGCGGAGCTGTCCCTCCTGGTCCGGATTTTCCTCATTGGAGAGGACGAAGCCGTCCATCAGGGCGAAGCTGCCGAGGAGTTGCCACTGCGGGGTGATGTTGACGATGAAGTCGAGTTCCCAGCCCTCGGTACGGTTGGAGCCGGACTGCACATCGTAGTCGAGGGACTGCAGGACGGGATCCTGGGTGGGGTGGGGACGCTCCTGCACGCGGCGGACGATACCCACGTTGTCGACACGGTAGTGCGAGAGGGTGGCGGAGATCCGGTTGTCGAGAAGGTCAAACTTGAAACCGACTTCGTAGGCCTCGCCTACAAGCGGATCGGCGTCGGTCGTTTCAAACTCGAGCCCGTCGTCCCGGCGCAGTGTGTTCTCGCGGTCGCGGAGGGTGCGGTTCTGCGGTTCGAACGATTCGGTGTAGTTGGCGAATATGGACACTTCCGGAGTGATCTTGAAGAGGCCGCCGATCTGCGGCGAGGTGCGGCTTCCGGAAAAGCCGCGGCTTGCCTCCCCGCTCAATAGATTCATCCCGGACGTCTTGTAGTCGTCATAGCGCAGCCCGCCGAGGAGGCGCAGGCGCCCGTCGAAGAAGTTGAACTGATTCGAGATGAAGGCGGAGCGCGATTCATTGCGCCCGCTGCTGTTGGAGCTGATGAAGAAGTCGTCTGGGTAATTTGGCGTATCCGGAATCCAAGTGGATTGATCATCGTAGTCCCAAAGGAGATTGCGGTCCGGCATGTCGGCGGGGAGTGACCGGTTGGTGGTCGTGGACTTGCGCACAAAGGCTTCCGCCCCGACGACCATGTTCCACTCCACATCGCCGATTTGGAAGCGCCCGAGGAGGTCGGCTTGGCCGGTCCAGTAGTCCTGCGTGAAGGCATTGCCGCCGTGGATGCGCGCGAGGGTGCGGGCGTTGCGGTTCATGAGCCCGGTGCCGCCGGACATGCGTTCGAAGCTGTTGTCGCTGTGCGCGATGACGGCGCGGCCCGACCATGTGTCGTTGAAGCGGTGGATGACCTCAAGCGTGCCGGTGAAGTCGCGGCTGTCGGAGAAGGTATCGATCCCGCGGATGTTGAAATCGCGCGGTACGGGCAGGAAGACGCGCAGGCGGCGGTCGCCGCGGAAGTCGTCGGTATCGACGAGCGGCAGCATCCCGACAGGCGCATTGATGTCTTTACGCAGGTAGGTAAATTCGAGGTGAACGCTGGTGTTGTTGGACGGCCGCCAGAGAAACATGGGCGCGATCACCTTATTGTTGAGTTTGAAGTGCCGCTCCCGGCCCTGGCGGGTCTCGACGGAGCCGAGGACGCGGAAGGCCATGGTTTCTCCCGGATCGAGCGTTGTGTTGAAGTCCACCTGACCGCGGTATTGCGAGTAGCTGCCGACCGTGCCCGAGACCCGGCGTATGTCGCCGATCTGCGCGCGCTTGGTGATGTAGTTGATGACGCCCCCAGCCGGCACCTGGCCGTAAAGCAGTGAGGACGGCCCTTTGACGACTTCGACGCGCTGCACGAGGAGCGGATCGAAATTGCGCGAGTGGCGGAAGCCGTTGCGCATGACGAAGCTGGTCTCGAATCCGCGGATGGTGAAGTTCGCCGTGCCCTCGTTGTTTGTTGAATCCGTCCCGGATTTGGTCACGGCCGCGCTGAATTCGAGGACAGAGTCCATATTCACCGCGCCGATATCCGTGATGAAATCTTCCGTGAAGATCTGGATGCTCATGGGCATGTCGGCCACGGGCGTGCTGATACGGGTGGCCGAGATGGCCGCGCTGGCCTGATAGCCGCGGTCCTGCGAGGCGTCGACGATGAAGTCGGGAAGGTCGACAGGGTCGTCTTCGCTGGCGGGCCGGGTCTGGGCGTGGGCCGGTGTGGCGGCGAGAGCCGTTGCCGCGCAGATTGCGGCGGCGTATGCCCACCGGCGGGTGCGGGTTTGGAGTTGATGGATGGAGTTCATTGTTCGTCTGTAGTTTTCGGGTGAACCCCCTCGGAAACAACGTTGGGCCGCCATGCGGAGGACCGGGCGGTGTCTTCGACGGGGTTGGTGTCGGTTGTCGTGTAGTGAAGGCCGCGCAGAGGCGACGCTGGATTGAGCGGAGAACGAAATTGTCCGGGTCACAACGGCGGCGGAGAGTTACGTAACTCCAGCGGGTGCTTGGAGGATTTCAGCGCAGACTGTGAAGGTTCCACGGGTGAGCGGAAAATGCGTAATTCCGGTGCTGCGCGCCCTTCTTCCATGGGCTGTGCTGTGGGCTTTGGCGGCCGCCCCCGGGCGGGGCGACACCTACCCGGCGGCAGGTGGGTCAGAGGCGCTGAAGCCGGTCCTGCGTCAGATGGCGGTCCTGCTGTTCAGCGACGCCGAGGTATCGCTGGGGCGGATTCCCGCGGCAGAGCGCGCCAGTCCGCTGGGATGGACGGTCGAGGCCATGACGCTTCTGCAATCGCAGCCCCGCACGGAGGGGAAGATCGACGAGGCGGCACGGCTCCTCGAACGAGCATGGGAGGAGGGCGGACCGGCGGTGGCGCCGGTGGCGGGCTATTTCCGTGCCCGCGTGCCACAGGCCCACGCGGCCGTGGCAGACGCCGCCCTTGCCATGCGCTACTTTGAGGAACTGGCGGAGCGCTATCCGGAGCATCCACTGGCCGAAATGGGGCGTGTGCGCCATGCCGCGCTGCACCTGTCGCTCGCGGAGAGCCGGGCGGATGTCGCGGCCCGCATCGAACATCTGGAGCGCGAGTCGGCCCCCTTCCTCGACGCGGCTGCCCGGCGCGACTTTCACTCCCTCCTCGGGCACGCCCTGCTTCTGCACGAACTGGATGCCGCGGGCGCGCTGCGCCACCTCCTTGCCGCGATCGACGCCGGCGTGCCGGAAAGCTCCGTGCGCTACCGCGGCTACGTCATCCGCATCGCGGAGCTTGCCCGCGTGACGGGCGAGGCGGAGACGGCGCGTGAGTATTACAACCGCTTTCTCGAAGAATTTCCGCGTGACGACCGCCGCCACATGATTGAACAACGACTCAGGGATCTGCCGTGACGAAGCGCGCGTCATCCAAATGGACGCGGGACCGCGTTCTCAACACATTCGGCGTCGCTCTCCTCCTCCTGACGTTTGCCGTAGCGATGTTCCGCATCCTCGCGCGCGAGCGGCGCGAGGCCGATCCGGATACGGTGACGATCCGCTTTGCCCACACGCACCTCGAGGGAACGGTGCGCGAGGCGTTCAACTACCTCGCGCGCGAATACATGGAGCGCAATCCCGGCGTGCGCGTCGAACAGATGGCGATCCCCGAGCGGATCTACGACATTTGGACGCAGACGCAGCTTGTCGGCGGCACTGCGCCGGACCTCCTGCACCTCGCGGGCGGCATCGACCGCGAGATGCTCGCGCGCTTTTTTGTGCCCCTGACCGAGACCGTGCACGACCCCAATCCCTACAACGAGGGCACCCACCTCGAGGGTCTGCCATGGCGCGAAACCTTTATTGACGGTCTCGCCGCGCCTCCCGCCTTCCAGGCGCGGTTGCAGGAAATCTACGGCGTACCCAACTCCTTCTTCACCTTCCGCGTCTACTACAACAAGGAGATCTACGCGGAGCATTTCGGCGACCGCCCGCTGCCGGAGACCTACGCCGAGTTTGTCGCCCTCCTCGGTGCCGTCGCGGACCTCCCTCCCGGGCCTGATGGACGCCTCCTTCCAATGGCCGGCTCGCGCTTCAATGCACCGTTCCTTCTCGATTTTCTATTTAGGACGCAGACGCAGAAACTCACCCAGGACCTCAATATCTCCCGGCATCTGCTGCCCGATTTCCGTGAGCAGATTCTTGCCTTTTTGCGGGGCGATTGGTCGCTGCGCAGCCCCGCCGTGCTCAGCGGTCTCACACTCATGGCCGAGGTCGGCCGCTATATGCCCGCGGGGTTCATGCAGATGGCGCGCGAGGACGCTATGTTCTACTTCGCGCAGGGCCGCGCCCTCCTCATGGTGAGCGGAAGCTGGGATGCCGAGAGCATCCGTTTGCAAACGACGTTTCCGGTCGGGGTGATCGATCTTCCCGCGCCGTTGCCCGACGATCCCCGTTTCAGCGAGTTCACGCTCGGGCGGCCTTCCGAGGGGACGACCTTCGGCGCGGCGGCCTTCGGTCTCGTGCGCCTCTCCCGCCACCAGGATGTCGCCGTCGATTTTCTCCGGTTCCTCACCTCGGCGGAGTCCAACCGCGAACTCGCCCGGCGGGCGAGCTGGATTCCGGCCCTTGTCGACGTAGAACCGCCGGAAGACATGGTTCCCTTTCTCCCCTACACGGGAGGCTATGTGCCGGGTTTCGATCTCGACTACGGGCCGGAGACCCGGCGGCTCATCGAAACACAGCGCCACATCCTCTTCGAGCCTTCGGGCGGAGGTGTCGAGCGCTTCGTGCGCCGGATCGAAGGCGGTTACGCCGATGCCGTCGAGCATGAGTTGCAGCGCATTCTTGTGAGCGCCCGGCGCAACGCCGCTGAGCTGGATGTTTCCTCCGGCGCGTGGTTTCTGCTCGCTGAACTGGCGGACGATGCGGAGGCGATGACGCGCTACTCCGCCATTCAGGAGACCCAGAATGCCATGGAGTGGCTCAATTACTGGACCCGGCAGGAGGTTGAATGGATCCGCCGGGAGGCGGAAGAGTAGGGCGTATTGCGGTGTTGGTTCCGTTGACTGTGATTCTGTTGAGGCACAGGTGCCGGAGATCCCCCGATTGTTCCAACTCGATGGCTGGAACGGTGTCCGGCCCGGCCCCGGCATATCGTAGGTCCCAGTCTTCGAAGGACACGCTGCCAATAACGCCCGGAGGACCAGCCTGCTCCGGCCTGCGTCGCTCCGTGCGCAGGTAGGGCGCACCGCGGCAGCGCAGGGCGCGGAGGTTTTTCACGATAAGTGACTCCACCGTGGCGCCGTCGCGCAGCATGACTCCCATGGGCGCGCCGCTGTCGAGCTGGAGAATATTTTCGAAGCGGATGTTCCGGAAGACGGGTCCGCGTGTCTCCGTTCCGATCTTCATGACCGTGGTTTCCGAGACGAGCGTAAGGTCGCGGAAGACGCAGTCCTCTGTGCCGCGCCGCGGATCGCGGGCGTTGCCGGTGTTCTTCACGGGCAGACAGTCGTCGCCGCAGTAGGCGAAGAGACCGTCCACACGGATCTCCCGGGAGGCATCGGGGTTGATGCCGTCGGCGTTGTTCCATGTGTAGTCCGGATGAACTGGATCCCACTGGCGGGGCGGAATTTCGTTGATGAGTTTGGTATTGCGGAAGTGGATATTCTCAGAGTCGAGGATGTGCGTGTTCCAGAATTCGCTGTCGCGCAGGGAGACATCGCGGAAGTGGAGGTTCGAACAGCGGTGGATGCGCACGAGGTTGCTCGGAACGCGTTTCTGCCGCTCGCCCTCGAGGAGCGCGCGGTGGCGCATAAGCGAGCCGTTGCCGTCCACGGCCCCGCGGCCGATGAGGCCGCAGTCCTCGACATCGAGAAAGTGCAGGAGGCGCGAGCGGGCGATTGAAAGGCCGGCTACTTTCGGGTCGACGGGGTAGTGCGTGCGGTCGGGCGTGCCCTTGAGGACGGTGTCGTCGTGAATGTGCAAATACACGCCGGAGCGCATACGCAGCGTGCCGGTGAGAAGAGTGCCGGGCGGCAGGCGCAGGATGGTGCCGCGGCGCTCACGGGCGGCGCGGTCGATGAGCGCCTGGAGTTCCGCGGTCTGTGGCACCGGGGCGCCGGGCTGGAGGGTGTCCGCTTCGATGATGGTCCGTCCGTCGGTCAGGTCGCTGTAGTCCGGCGCGGGGTCGAGGAAGAGGAAACACGCGAAACAGCTGTCCGCGCGGATGACGTAGTGTCCGGGCGCGGGGGGCGTGAAGCGGATCGTGTCGCCGTCGACTACGGGCGGACGGCAGGGGGCGAGCGTCTCGACCGCCGCCGTGCCGACGGCGCGGCCCGGCAGGCGGACGCTGACCGTCTTCCCCTGCACATGGTCGGCGCGCGCGAGGCGGACGGGTTTGCGGCGGTAGGCCCAGGCGGGATCATCGGGGAAGAGAACGTCGGCGCGGAACTGGCGTCCGGCGTAGGCAATCTCCACCTCTTGGCCGGGTGGGATCCATTCAAACTGAGGTGCCATGTCTGTTGCTTTGCGGGCTGAATCTCGCGGTCGGTCGTCGACGTTCACGGTAGTCTTGCTCATCGCCGCGCCCGCGCCGAACCGGATGGAAACTTTAGGGTAAAGGAGTTTGCGGTGTTTGCAATGCGGGCACGGCTTCGCAACGATGCCCGCCATGGCCATCAAAGTAGCGATGATCGGGGCGGGGTCCATTGGGTTTACGCGCCGTCTGATGCATGATATCACGGCGGTGCCGGAGCTGGCAGATACCACTTTCGCCTTCACCGACGTCTCCCGTGCGAATCTCGACCGCGTCACCCGGCTCGCCCGCCGCGACCTCAGTGAGAACAAACTGCCCGCGCGTATCGAGGCCACGACCGACCGCCGCCGCGCCCTTGGGGAAGCTGATTACATCATCTGCATGATCCGGCAGGGCGGGCTGGAGGCGTTCCGCACGGACATCGACATCCCCCTCCGCTACGGCATCGATCAGTGCGTGGGCGACACGCTCTGCGCGGGCGGATTGATGTACGCGCAGCGCACGATCCCCGCGCTCCTCGACTTTTGCCGCGACATCCGCGAAGTGGCCAAGCCGGGCGCGCTTTTCCTCAACTACGCCAACCCGATGGCCATGAACACATGGGCATGCAACCGCTACGGCGGCGTTCACACGGTCGGCCTCTGCCACGGCGTGCAGCACGGGCACTGGCAGATCACCCGCTGCATTGAGCGCTGGGCACGCCGGGAAGGCCTTCTCGCGGAGGGCGAAGGCATCACGCAGAGCGAGGTCGATATCGTTGCGGCGGGCCTCAACCACCAGACATGGTATTTGCAGGTCCAGTGGCGGGGCATCGACTTCGTCCCCCGGTTGCTCGAACTCTTCGAGGACCATCCCGGCTTCCGTAAGACGGAGAAGGTGCGCATCGACGTCCTGCGCCGCTTCGGCTACTACAGCACCGAATCCAACGGGCACCTCAGCGAATACCTGCCGTGGTACCGCAAGCGGCCCCGCGAAATCCGCAAGTGGATCGACATGAGCGACTGGATACACGGCGAGACCGGCGGCTACCTGCGCATCTGCACGGAGGGCCGCGACTGGTTTGAGACCGATTACCCGCAGTGGCTCAAGGAGCCCGCGCCGAAAATCGAACCCGCCTGCCGCAGCCATGAGCATGGGTCCTATATCATCGAAGCGATCGAAACAGGCCGGACCTACCGGGGGCACTTCAACGTCGTCAACCGCGGCCATATCACCAACCTGCCGGACGGCTGTGTCGTCGAGATCCCCGGCTACGTCGACCGCACCGGAATCCAGCTGCCCGTCGTCGGCGACCTCCCCATGGCCTGCGCCGCCACCTGCGCGGCCTCCGCCCGTGTGCAGGAAATGGGGATGGAGGCGGCCGTGCGCGGTGATGTCACCCTCCTCAAGCAAGCGATGCTCCACGACCCCCTCACCGGCGCGGTCTGCGATCCGGAGGAAGTCTGGCAGATGACCGACGAGCTTCTCGTTGCCCAGGCGAAATGGCTTCCCCAATACAAAGTGGAAGTCCCCGCCGCCCGCCGCCGTCTCAAGTCCCATGAAAAAAACGGCACCCGCGTGAAACTCCGCGAGACCCGCGGCGCGGCCCGCCGGCCCGTGAAGTCGGTCGACGACATGGCCCGCGACCGCGCCGAAGCCCGCCGCATCGCCGATGCCGCCGACAAAAGCGCGGCCAAATAGACCCGCGGCGGCGGGGAAACGGTGCGCGGACATTCCTGTCCGTGTTGCGGCGGGAGAGGACAAGGCGGTCCGCGGCCAGGAATGTGCGAGCCACCTTGCGTAGCGACCGAGCCGCGCCTCCGTCGACCGATGCCCAATGCGTTCGGCCTGGCCATCCAGAGAGTTGTCCCGCCCCTCAGCCCCGCAGGGGCGCGGAGAGGCTTGCCGCCTTCTCCCCGATCTCGCGCACGGCCGCTTCCGGGTTGTCGCGGTTGCGCGCGATGCAGTTTACGAGCGCGCTGCCGACGATGACGCCGTCGGCCACGCCCGCCACTTCATTGGCCTGCTCCGGCGTGGAGATGCCGAAGCCCACCGCCACGGGCAGGTCCGTGTGCGCCTTGATTCGCTTCACAGCGGCGTCGAGATTGTCCGCGAGTGTTTTCCGCTCGCCCGTCACGCCTTCCTGCGAGACGTAGTAGATAAAGCCCGTCGCCGCTTCCGCGATCACCGGAATGCGTTCGTCCGGCGTCGTCGGGGCGACGATGAAGACCGTCTTCACGCCGTGCTTCTCGCAGGCCGCGCGGAACTCGCCCGCTTCTTCCGGAGGCAGATCGAGCACGAGCAATCCGTCCACTCCGGCGTCTGCCGCACGCTTCACGTAGGCTTCCTCCCCTTGGCTGAAGACGAGGTTGTAGTAAGTGTAGAAGATAATCGGGGCCTCCGACTCGGTGCGGAGCGTCTTCACCAGCGCGAAGACCTTCTCCTGTGTCATCCCCGCTTCGAGGGCGCGCTGCGCGGCGTGCTGGTTCGTCAACCCGTCGGCGAGCGGATCGGAAAACGGCACGCCCAGCTCCATGAGGTCGACGCCGTTGGCGAGGAGCGCGCGGCACACGTCGGCGGACGCCTCCGGTGTCGGGTCTCCCGCGCAGACATACGAGATGAAAAGCGCGCGCCCCTCGGCGCGGCCCCGGGCAAATGCGTCGGCGATGCGGTCCATCGCGCCAAACGAGCAGATTCCCCCCGCCGAAACAACCCTCAAATACCGCGGGCAGATCGTCAGCGGTCCATGCGCACGCGGAAGAATCGGGGGCCCGGCACCGCCTTGAGGTCCCACCGCTTCCACGCGTCATCGCCCATGACCGCGCTGCCGCCGTCGGGCGCTGACCATGAGGGAGCGTCAAGGGTTTCGCTCGTTTCGAGCGTGTGGTGGAAACCCGCCGCCGCAAAGTGAAAGAGCGTGACCGCGTCCCCGGCCTGCGGCGTGAGGCGGAGAGGGACCGCGGACGGTTCCCGCGCCGGATCGAAGGTCGGCAGGGTGAGGGTGGTGACGAAAAACTCCGCCGGACGGATCAAAGCGACACCGAAGACAAGGTTCACGCGGTGTTGGAGGATGTCTTCGACCGGTGTTGTCGAGGCGTCGCAGCGCACGAAGTAGGATTCGTCGACAACGGTCCCCGCGAAGGCGCCTTGGGAATAGAGCCCGAAAAGGAAATCCCGGGCATGAACGCGCATGGTGGACCAAAGCGCTTCGTCATTGCTCTCAAACGCGGCAAAGGCCAACGAGCGGCGCAGACGGTGGGCGATCCAGCGTTGCGTGCGGGCGGCGGCGAGAAAGGTCTTTTCCGGGTCTGTCCGGTCGAGGGTGCGCACCCCGAAGATCACGATGCCCTGGCCGCTGCCCGTAAAATCCCGGATGGTGTTGATATGGGCGGTGTTGAGATCACCTGCTTGGACATCCGTGACGGGGTGGGCCAGCGCCTCCGCTGCGAGCGTTGCATTCAGCCCGGCGGGCGACCGCCAGATGCCATGGGCAGCGTCCGTCTTCGCGATCCGCGCCGCCACCGAACCGCTTGCGCCGACTGTCGTAAGCACGCCCGAACTTCCGCCGCTCCACGCCGCTGCGTCCACCCGCAACCGCGGGTAGTAGACTGCCGCGAAGTCCATCCCCTCCGGTAATGTCTCCCGCCACACGAGCGCCGCCGCCACGGAATCCACCGCTTCCGGCGGCTCGAGAACGAGAGTGAAGTGGCGGTGCGCCGCAAGGTCCCGCAACCGCTCGAGGGCTGCGTCGCGCACGGCCTCCGGTTGCTTCGTCAACTCCGGGACGACGAGCAGACCGATGTCCGGAAGCAGCTCCATCCAGCCGAGACCGCGCGGGGCGGCGGGCGGAAACGCGCCCGCCAGCGCCTCCGCGAGGGTTCGGTGGGGATCGATGCGCACCACCGTCAGAAACTCCCCTCCGTTGCGGAAAAACTGCCGCGCCTGCGCCTCCGCGGGCCAGTCCGCCGGGGCTTCCGAACCGAAGACCTCGCCGAACCCCGCCGCGTCCACCCGTGTGGGCGCCTCCGCCGGTCCCGCCGCGAACCGTCCTACCAGCGCGACTTCTGCTGTGGGCAGGTCCAGCGCGCAGAGCACACCGGGAACCACCGCGAAGAGGAAATACAGAAGCTGTATCCGCATGTCGAAAAGGTGAACCCGGCCGCGCCCGCCGTCGAGCCGGGATTCCGCCGCCCCGCCGAAAAAAGGTTGCTTTCCGCCGGACGAATCGCCCAACCTCACGCCTCGTAAGTTCGACTCCCGGAGAGATGGCTGAGTGGTCGAAAGCAACGCTTTGCTAAAGCGTCGTACCTCAAAAGGGTACCGAGGGTTCGAATCCCTCTCTCTCCGCCATTCGACGCGCTCCGCTTCGCTCCACTTGCTCATGGCAGGCCACTTCCAGAAAGGAACGATCCATCTTCCCGAAGGGCTCTCTCGCGTCGAATGCCCTGAGCCTGTCGAAGGGCTTTCATTTGTTTACATACTGATATGCCGAAATAGGACTCTCTATGTTGGGCAGACCCAAAACATTCGTGAGCGACTCGACCGGCACATGACGGGCACAGGCGCTCGCCATACCCAGCGAATGAAGGAGTTTTTGCTCGTTTACACGGAAGGTCCGTTGTCAAGCGAAAGAGCGGTCCAACGGGAGCGACAACTTAAGAAGTGGTCACGGGCAAAGAAGCTCGCGCTTATTCGCGGGGACATGGAAGCCCTCCGAAGATTGAGCAAGTCTCGGGATTGACCGCTATGGACGGGTAGAATGCTGGGCGCAGCGAAAGCGGAGAATGCGCCCTCCAGGCCGGCCCCGAAGGATGTGCCCCTCCCGGACAAACCCGCCAGCCGCCTCCCCAACCACGAAAAGCGTAACGCAATTCATATATTAGACCAAAAGAAATGGATTGCATTACGTTACCCACACTTGAGCGGCGCAACTGACAAGCGTGTGCGACGGCTCCTCGCGGCCATTGCCGCCAACGTTCCCTTCACTCCCGACGCCTTCCTCGCTCTTGACGACCTTGAAACCGGAAGCGGCCGACGCATCCCCCTTTGGCTTTTCGGCTTCCTCCGGTAGGTCCGCCGATGCACCGCATGACAAACATTCCGGCGGGCCGCTCTGCCGCATTGTCTTGGAGCCTCTTGAACGATGTGCCGGACAAAAGGATTGGCACCCGGTCCTCCCGTGGCCGCAACACCCCGTGGCTCTCTTGCACCCCCGCGAGCCTCGCGATGGATCGACCCAACACACGCGCCGTCCCGCCCGTCCCGCCGGAGAATGCACATCAAGGGCGCGTTTTTTTCTGCCCGGTGCGGGAAACAGCGAACCACACCCGGCCCGTCGGACCGGGCACAAAAAAACCGGAGTTTCTCGTTTCCGCTTGGTTGGGTCGATGCCGTGGCGGTTGCGAAAGATTGGTTAGATGAGTTTGTTCAAGGACATGATTCAGGAATTCGTTTGAAGATAGTCTTCCAGGCCGATGACTGTTACCGTCTTGGACGAGCGGTTGAGGATTTGCTCGATGCAATACCCTTCCCACGAGGCACCGCAGAGCGGATGGCCGAGCACGTGTTCCAAAGTGGGCAGGCCTGCCAGCGCGTCGAGGATGCCGCTATCGCGCCAATAGACTTTGGCGGATTTCACCAGTCGCTTGCCGGCGTTGCGCGACCACGGCGGAATTGAGCGCACGAGATACACGAAACGGATGCACTTATTATACGGTTGGATAACAATACGACGTTTATCAAAGATCCTCTCCCGCCAACCGGCTGAGCGGTTTTGCGTGGATCTTATCATCCAGCTGAATCGCGCGGGAGCCTGGGTAAACGATCCAGAGCGTCTCCAGGTCCAGATCCTGAATCGCCTGGCGCATGGACTTGGTCACCTTGGGCGCGTCCTGACGTTTGAACTCAACCCCCAGCCTCAACTTCCCCGGGATGAAAAGATCCAGTTCGACCCCTCCATGGACGGCGTAGAAGTAGGCCTCGCGGGGACGCGTTTCCAATAGCCGTTCCGTCCGATCATCATCTATGAAATCTTGCAATCTTGTTGCAAGATTTCAAGGAAAGTTCGGGCGGGTGCGGGAAAGCATCGGAAACGGGCTCGTCGGTTTCACAGAGGGAGCTGGCCCGCCCGCTGGAGGGAAGCGCTCCGTCGTTTCCGAGCCCATGGTTCCGGTTTTCCCAAAGATATCCAGGCAATCCGCCCACGAAACCCCCGAAAAGAGGCGTTCCGGGCCCAAAGCCCGGGAAATCCGCCATGGTCTATTCATGGGATCCGATGAGGGTGAGACCGTGGGAGACGAAGGGCAGGAAGTCGGCGCGGTTGTTCGTGGCGAGGCGGGCCCCGGCCACCGTGGCGGTGGCGGCGATCATGGCGTCCACGCGAAGGGAACGTCTTCTATCGACGGCGTTGAAGAGGCGGGCGGCTTCCCTCGCCTGCGATTCCGTGAAGGGCACGATCTCCGCCAAAAACGCGCGCGCGGTTTCTTCCTGATCATGGGTCAGCGGTCCACAGATAAACTCGAACCAGGCCGTCATCGGAGCGATCATTGGTTCCCGGCTCCGGTACCACGCTTGCATTCGGTCCGCCTCCTTGGAACCGGGTTGGACACAGCGGATGAGGTAGTTGGTGTCGAGGCAGATCATGAGGAAGCTCGCCAATGTTTACGGTCCTCAAAGACTTCTTCGATCCATTGGTCCGCTTGAGCCTTGTCGATTCCACCTCCCTGGGCATGAAGCCGCTTGAGCAGGGTGATGGCGTCCGGTTTGGAACTCTCCGCGTTATGCTCAGCCTGCTCGACCGAACGGCGAACGACCTCGGCTTGCGAAACATTCCAACGTGCGGCAAGCCGTTTGAGTCGTTGCGCTGTTTGCTCGTCGAGAGCAAAAGTGGTGCGGTGGGTCATGGTTGCCATACCATTATGGCATACCATCAATCCGTGGGCTGTCAAGGAAGAGTCGGGAAAGGGCTCGTGGGTTTCAAAGCGGGAGCTGGCCAGTCCGCCGGAGGGAAACGCTCCGTCGCTTCCGGGACGGTCTCCGGGACGGGGCCTCCGCGAGATCGAGATCGGCAAAAGTCGCCCCCGCTACTGAGGTCGAATCGGCAACGGCCGCCAAGGCTTTGAGTCATTTCGGAGTTGCATTTCTTCCGCGACCAGCATGGCCACGAGGTCGACTGGCTCTTCGCCGACGCCCGTCGGTTTCTGGGCATTGAAATCAAGGCTTCCGCCACTCCCCGGCCCTCGCTCCTGGACGGCCTGCGTGCTTTCGACCGCAAGATCCGGCCCTTGGACGGGCGGCTGCTTGTCTACAGCGGCAACCCCCGCACCCACAGTGCGGGCGACCGCTTCGTCAATTTCAAGGACCTCGCCCCCACCCTCGACGCATGGCTGGATTCCGGATCCTCGTAGCTGTGCATGAGGCGCTTCGGCCCTTGGAGTATCCGTCCCTTGACGCAAACGGAACTTTGGAAACACTCCCCGCCAACACACGCGCCGTGCCGCTCGTCCCGCCGGAGGATGCACATCAAGGGCGCGTTTTTTCCAAGGTGCCGCCTACCGGAACCGCACCCGGCCGCCGGACCGGCCACAAAAAAACCGGAGTTTCTCGTTTCCGCTTGGTTGGGTCGATGCCGTGGCGGTTGCGAAAGATTGGTTAGATGAGTTTGTTCAAGGACATGATTCAGGAATTCGTTTGAAGATAGTCTTCCAGGCCGATGGCCGTTACCGTCTTGGACAAGGGGTAGGACGCGCCCTCGGGGATGATGATGAAGCCGCGGTCCGCGCGAAGCGTCTCCATGCTTTCGGTCAGACCGGGGGTTACTTTGGGAGAGAGCGTGCGCTTGATCTCAACGGCGCAGATTTGGCCATCGGGCTGTTCGATGACCAGATCGACCTCGGCTCCGGCATGGGTGCGGTAATGGCTGGCGGTCGCGCTCTTGGGCAAGCGGTTGAGGATTTGCTCGATGCAATACCCTTCCCACGAGGCACCGCAGAGCGGATGGCCGAGCACGTGTTCTAAAGTGGGCAGGCCTGCCAGCGCGTGGAGGATGCCGCTATCGCGCCAATAGACTTTGGCCGATTTCACCAGCCGCTTGCCCGCGTTGCGCGACCACGGCGGGAGCGAGCGCACGAGGTAGAGGCCTTCGAGCAGGTCAAGGTAGCGACGGGCGGTTTTCCCATCGATGCCCAGTGAGCCGGCCAGCTTGCTCAGGTTGAGGGTCGCTCCCTGTTGGTGGGCCAGCATGCTGCAGAATCGGCGCAGAACGATGGGTGTGGCCGTGATGCCCTGTTGCGGCAGGTAGCGCTCGACGTAGCTGGTGATGAAATCTTCCCGCCATTGCCGGGAGGTTTCCCCATCGGTGGCGAGGTAACTGTCCGGGTAGCCGCCGCGTTCCCAGTGGGCTTGCATCGCCCGCCCCGGCTGGGGCAGTTCCGGAAGCTGAAAGGGCGTGAGTTCCAGATAGCTGATGCGGCCGGCCAAGGTCTCCGAGCTTTGCTGCAAAAGGTCGGGCGAGGCCGACCCGAGCAGAAGAAACTGACTCGCGCGTTCGCCCGCACGGCGGCGCTCATCGATCAAGCTGCGCAGCACGGGAAAAAGGTCCGGCATACGCTGGACTTCGTCGACGATGACCAGCCGATGGGCAAAACCCGAGAGGTAAAGCTCCGGGTCGGTCAACTTGGCCAGGTCCGACGGGCGCTCCAGATCCAGGTAATGCACCGGTTTCTCCAGTTCCAAGTCCCGCGCCAAGGTCGTCTTGCCCACCTGCCGGGAGCCGAGTAACGCCACCGCCGGGGTCTGGCCCAGGCGCTTCAGCAGCGTGTTCTTGAGTTGACGGAGGATCATTTTGCCTTGAAAATACGGAATGCGTTCCCAAAATTCAAGGTGGATTTGGAGTCGGGAGCGAATTCATTGAAATCTTACGCCCGGCCATCGTCCTGGAAACCTCCCGCCCATGACCGCTAACCGCCATGCCGCTCGTCCCGCCGGAGGATGCACAGCAAGGGCGCGTTTTTTTTCTGCCCGGTGCGGGAAACAGCGAACCGCACCCGGCCCGCCAATCGTACAAAAAAACCGGGGCTTCTTCACCACCGCACCGCGACGGGAGAGGAGCTGTCCCCGGACTGTGGCGAAACCGTTTCACAGAGCCGTTCGAAGGGCAAGGAATCCCCGCCAATCTCAACACGGCACGCACCGCCTCCCGCGGCCGCAACACCCCGTGGCGTGCGAGATTGCCCCGCGCCCGGAGGGCACCCGAAGGATGTGCCCTCTCTTGACACCCCCGAGAGCCTCGCGATGGATCGACCCAACACACTCGCCGTGCCGCTCGGCCCGCCGGAGGATGGGTTTCTTCGGCCATGCGCAGGGACGGGGCCTCCGTGAGATCGAGATCGGCAATGGTCGCCCCCGCTACTGAGGTCGAATCGGCAACGACCGCCAAGGCTTTGAGTCATTTCGGAGTTGCACTCCGTGATTACTCAGCCATTGTCATGGTGCATGATTCCACGCCGCATTGAAGAGGAATTCCGACAGTTTCTCCGGGAATACCCGGTCGTCACCGTTTTGGGTCCACGACAAGCGGGCAAGACCACGTTGGCGCGGGGCCTTCTGCCCCGTTACGCGTATCGGAGTCTTGAGGATCCGGACGACCGGCGCTTCGCGGAGGAGGATCCCCGGGGGTTTCTCCGGGAGAGCCCGCCCCCGGTCATTTTTGACGAGATCCAGCGGGTGCCGGAGTTGCTGAGTTACCTCCAGGGGATCGTCGACGAGAGCCCGTTGGCTGGGCAGTATGTGCTCACGGGTTCCCATCAACTCGCCCTGCGGGCGGCCATCACGCAATCTCTTGCCGGACGCACGGGGGTGCTTCACCTTTTTCCGCTCTCCATTGAGGAACTGGCGACCGGTGAACGGCCCTTGCCCGAAGGATTTGCGGAGTGGGCGCACAGGGGATTTCTCCCGCGGATCCATGCCGACGGTCTCCGCCCGACCCCGGCCTATGCCTCCTATTTCCAAACCTATGTGGAGCGCGATGTCCGCCAAATGGTGGCGCTGCGTGACGCCTCGCTCTTTGATAAGTTCCTCCGTCTGCTCGCAGGGCGCACAGGGCAGGTGCTCAACAAGCAAGGACTCGCGGGCGAGGTCGGTGCCGACGGCAAGACCATTGATCACTGGCTCTCCATTCTTGAGGCCTCCTTCATCATCTTCAAAGTCCGGCCGTGGCATGAGAATTTCGGAAAACGGGTCATCAAGTCGCCCAAATATTACTTTGTGGATACCGGTTTGCTGGTCTTTCTGCTCGGTATTCGCGAACCGGCGCAGGTGATGCGTGACCCGCTGCTCGGGGGAATCTTTGAGAACCTCGTCATGGCCGAAGGGCTGAAATACCTGGCCAACCGCGGGCATTTGCCGGAATTGCATTTCTTCCGCGACCAGCATGGCCACGAGGTCGACTGGCTTTTCGCCGACGCCCGTCGGTTTCTGGGCATTGAAATCAAGGCTTCCGCCACTCCCCGGCCCTCGCTCCTGGACGGCCTGCGTGCTTTCGACCGCAAGATCCGGCCCTTGGACGGGCGGCTGCTTGTCTACAGCGGCAACCCCCGCACCCACAGTGCGGGCGACCGCTTCGTCAATTTCAAGGACCTCGCCCCCACCCTCGACGCATGGCTGGATTCCGGATCCTCGTAGCTGTAGCTGTGCATGAGGCGCTTCGGCCCTTGGACGGTCTGCTCATGTTCAACGTTGAAATTCAGCCCTCTACGTCATTGCTTTGGAGGGCTTTTTGTTTTCGGCAAAATAACGGTTGTTGGGGCGTTTTTCCCGTCGGACAGACTCCCCGTGCCGCTCGTCCAGTTGGAGGATGCACATCAAGGGCGCGTTTTTTCCAAGGCGCCGCCTACCGGGACCGCACCCGGCCCGCCGGACCGGGCACAAAAAATCCGGGGATTCCCATTTCCGCTTGGTTGGGTCGATGCCGTGGCGGTCGCGAAAGATTGGTTCGATGAGCATGTTCAAGGACATGAATACGGTTGGTTAACAATACGACGTTTATCAAAGATCCTCTCCCGCCAACCGGCTGAGCGGTTTTG
>JAFIGH010000180.1 GCA_020831525.1 Opitutales bacterium | reverse complement strand
GGTAGGTCCGGTAGGGATGAAGAAAACGCTGCAGGAGCGTCCGGTCGACGCGCTCTAGGAGAGCCGGTCGGGTGAAAGCCGATGTGTGGATCGAGGCCATGGGATAAGACAAAGCGGGGCACGTCCTGCATCCTGACACTCTGCGCCGCCGGTCAGTTCAGCGGGGCTGGCCTCGCGGCCGCAGTTCCCTCGGGGAGGGGCGGTGGGTCACCCACACCGCCAGCGGCAACCGCCTTCCCCCGGCCAGGGACGTTCCAGCCCGCAGGGAAAGCAATCACGCTTCAATGGGTGCAACTCAAATCGCCCGGCGCAAGCTGAAAAGGTGAAAACTTGTTCACATGTTTTACCTAGACCAAAAAGCGCCGTGCGCAACCCGTTTTCCCTTGCCACTTTACGCTCGTCGCGATGGGAAGAAAGCTTCGATTGTTCCCTGATTTCTTAAGGGGCCAAACCATCTTCCATCGGGGTCTAGCCTTTTTTTGTCGGTTTTAGTAGGATTTACTGGACAAGATGCAGCGGCTCGCTCAGGAAACCACCCATGGAAGACCGTTGGTTATCAGTGGATGAGATTGCCGAATATTTGGGCGTTCAACCTGATACAGTCTACAAATGGGTAAGAAGAATGGGCATGCCTGCCCATAAAGTTGGTCGCCTTCTCAAATTCAAGGCTGCTGAGATAGACGACTGGGTAAGATCGGGCGGCTCGGCCGATAAGGCTGGCGCAAAGACCGGAGAAAATGACTAACGAGGTATACATCATGTCTTTTACGACGGGTGCCCTCTTGCAGCGTGACTCTGTAAAAGTGGCCGCACTCTATCTTGATCTCGGCGTCTGGAATTCTGTTCGAGAGAAGGTCGTCGCAGAAAATCTCCTGCAGACCAGGACACTGAATACGCTCAAGCGCGTCTGCCGCGAGGTCATCTCACGGCTCAGGACGCTGAGCTTGGATGAACTTGAATTCCTGGTTGATGCCAGCCACCAAGAGCAAGCCTACCTGTTGTGGGTCGCTGTGTGCCGCCGATACAGATTCATCGGTGATTTTGCCGTGGAAGTTCTTCGAGAGCGCTACATCACACTGAAAAGTGATCTGACCCACGAGGATTTTGATGCCTTTTTCAACCGGAAGTCCGAGTGGCACTTGGAACTCGATAGGGTCACCCCGGCAACGCGAAGCAAATTGAGACAAGTTCTTTTCAAGATGCTTCGCGAGGCGGATCTCCTAACGGCCGACAACCTGATTCGCGCTGCCTTGCTCAGCCCGAGACTTTTGAAACGGATCTTTCAAGGCAACCGCAAAGATGTTTCCTTCTTTCCTGTGTTTGAATCAGATCTGGAGGGGGCAGTGAAATGACAGCAGATATAGCCAAAATGCCGATGCAGGGAAGGTTTCAGCACCTTTTCGCCGTGATCTCCGGCCAGCGCTTTCTGAACAAGCGTGGTTATAACGAAGTTCCTTTTTTCATCTGTCCCTTCAAGCCGGAAGAATCCGTGGAAATGGAGCGGCTCCAGCGTCAACTGGCCAATCGCCTTGAGCAGGCCGGTGTGCGCATTCTTGAGATCAATCTGTATGATCTTTCGATAGAAATCCTCAAAGCGCGTGATGTCTGGGACCAGATTATCGAGATGGAGGATTCGGTCTCTAAAATGCAGCTCCAGGAGCTGTTACAAGGCGTGCTGGACCCCGAAGCTCATCTTGTCCCGGCCATAGCAGCGAAGCTGGCCAGCTCGGATTTTGATGTTCTGTTTTTGTCCGGGGTTGGCGAGGTTTTCCCTTATATCCGGTCACACAACGTTTTGAACAATCTGCAGAGCACGGCGAAAGAAAAGCCGACGGTCATGTTTTTCCCGGGAGCCTACACCCACTCCCTGGAGTCTGGAGCATCGCTCGATCTTTTCGGCAGGTTGCATGACGACAAATACTACCGGGCCTTCAACATTTTTCACTGCGAAGCATGACGACTCTCAAAAGCATATTCAACAAACCAGTCGACCGCCCGATCGAAGGGGTCATCAAAGCTGACGATGAAGCCAGCCTTCGCCTTGAGATCGAGGAATACGTCCTGACGAACGAAGTCGAAAAGCGTCTGGAGTCCTTTTTGGACGCCTACAACAACTATGAAGGGGCCAACGGCGTTTGGGTTTCCGGTTTCTTCGGATCAGGCAAATCCCACCTGTTGAAGATGCTGGCGCTCCTGCTCGAAAACCGGCAGATCGACGGGACCCCGGCTCTTGACCTCTTCCTGCCAAAATGTAGCGACAACGAGATCCTGCGCGGTGATCTTAAGCGGTCGGTTGCCATCCCTTCGAAGAGCATTCTGTTCAACATCGACCAGAAGGCCGACGTCATCAGCAAGACCCAAATCGATGCGCTGCTTGCCGTCTTCGTCAAAGTTTTCGACGAGATGTGCGGTTATTATGGCAAGCAGGGGCACATCGCCCAATTTGAGCGCGACCTCGACAGCCGCGGTCTCTACGCCCAGTTCAAGGAGGCCTATGAGTCCCTCGCAGGCCGGTCATGGCAGAAGGGCAGGGAGCAGGCCCTGCTGGAAGCTAAAAACATCGCCAAGGCCTACGCTCGGACTACAGGGAACGACGAGGCCGCCGCCTTAGGAATACTGGATAAATACCGCAGCCAATACCGCGTTTCCATTGAAGATTTTGCCGGACAGGTTCACGCGTATATCGAGAAGCAGTCTCCTGATTTCCGCCTAAACTTCTTCGTCGATGAGGTTGGCCAATACATCGCAGAAAACGTCAAGCTGATGACCAACCTCCAAACCATCGCCGAGAGCCTGGCCACCAAGTCCCGGGGCCGCGCATGGGTCATCGTGACCGCCCAGGAAGACATGGGGACCGTTGTCGGCGAGATGGGTAAGCAGCAAGGCAACGACTTCTCAAAAATCCAGGCGCGCTTTGCCAATCGCATGAAGTTGACCAGTGCCGACGTGGCGGAGGTCATTCAAAAGCGCCTTCTCATGAAAAATGAAGGGGGCGTTGCTTTGCTTTCGGATGTGTATCATGAGCAGTCCAACAACTTTAAGACTTTGTTCGATTTTGCCGACGGCTCCCAAACCTATCGGAACTTTCAGGATCGGGAGCACTTCATCCACAGCTATCCGTTTATTCCCTACCAGTTCGCCCTATTCCAGGCGGCCATCCAGAATCTTTCCCAGCACAGCGCTTTTGAAGGCAAACACAGCTCGGTGGGCGAGCGTTCCATGCTCGGGGTCTTTCAACAGGTGGCGATCCAAATTGGGAACCATGAACTTGGCCAGTTGGCTACCTTCGACCTGATGTTTGAAGGGATTCGAACCGCGCTGAAATCCCATATCCAGCGGGCGATTATTCAAGCGGAGAACCACCTGGACGGTCCCTTTGCCATCCGTCTCCTGAAGTGTCTGTTTCTCATCAAATACGTCAAAGAGTTCAAGCCGACGATTCGGAATCTGTGTGTTCTCATGCTGGAAAAATTCAATCAGGATTTACCGGCGCTGCGGAAGCGTATTGAAGAGGCCCTGAACCTCTTGGAACAGCAGACTTATGTGCAGCGCAACGGAGAACTCTACGAATACCTCACCGATGAAGAAAAGGATGTAGAGCAGGAAATCAAGAACACCGATGTGGAGACCACCGATGTTGCCGCCGAACTGGAAAAGCTCATTTTTGATCACATCCTCAAACACCGAAAAATTCGATTCGACCAAAATGGTCAGGATTACCCGTTCTCCCGAAAGCTGGATGATCGGCTGCACGGACGGGAACATGAGTTAGCCATTCATGTGGTCAGCCCATTTAGCGAGACGGTGGACAATCCCCAGGCATTGGCTGCAAAAAGCATGGGCTCACCAACAGAGTTGCTGTTGGTGATGGCTGCCGATGAAAAACTTGTCCGCGACCTCCTCATGTACAAAAGGACAGAAAAGTATATCCGCCAAAATGTCTCGGTCACCCAGAGGGACGAGGTGAAGAGAATCCTATCTGACAGGGGATTTCAGAATCAGGATCGTTACTCTCGGTTGCAGGACAGGCTGCGACTGCTGCTCGGAAAGTCCAAGATCTGGCTGGCCGGAACCGAACTCGAAATCGGCGGTGAAGACGGGCAAAGCCGTATGGTCAAGGGGTTCGAGGCGTTGATCGGTCGAACTTACCCGAACCTAAGAATGCTGAGAAGCATCGCCTACAGCGAAGATAAGATAAAAACGATCTTGCAGGATAAAGGCGGCACCCTCTTTGGGAATGATGCGACCACCTTGGCCGAGTCGGAGCAGGAGCTTTTGGCGTTTATCCAGAGCAACAATCGGGGCGGTGTGCGCACCACCCTCAAGAACCTCCTGGAGCGGTTCGAGCGCAAGCCCTATGGCTGGTATTATGCCGCCATCCTCTGCACAGCGGCCAATTTGTGCGCACGCGGCAAAATCGAGGTGCGTGCCGACGGTAACCTCTTGGAAGATGACGAGTTGGAGCGGGCGCTTCGTAATACCCATGGGCAGGCCAACGTGGTCCTGGAGCCTCAGGTCGAATTCACGGCCTCTCAGGTTCGGGCCTTGAAGGCATTCTTCGAAGACTTTTTCGACACTCCCCCCCGAGCGAGTGAAGCAAAAGCACTCGGGAAGGAAGCCGGTAGCGCCATTGAAGCTCTTTTACATGAACTTACCCCCCTGGCGGCGCAGTCCGGGCAATACCCGTTCTTAAATGCGCTCAATCCCGCGCTCGAAAGGCTTCGAGAACTGACGGGCAAGCCCTACACGTGGTATCTCACCGAATTGCCCCGGCTGGAGAATGAGCTTCTGGACCTGAAAGAAGGCGTCATCGACCCCGTGCGCAAATTCATGAGTGGCCCCCAGAAGCGGATTTTTGATGAGGCCCGCCGCTTCGTTCAGCAGCAGGAACCCAATTTTTCCTACATTGATGAACCGACGGGACCCGACGCGGTCCAGGAGGATTCCGGGGAGGCCAACTCCCCCACCACACTGGTTCAGGCTTTAAGCGACCCGGAATGTTTCAAGGGTAACCGCATGCAGCAGTTAAAGCTGCAGATCGACGCCTTGCAGGAAAAGGTTACGGCCAAAATTGCAGGCGAGATCGCCACGGCCAAGGGAAGGGTGGCCGCCCTGAAGGCTCGCCTTTGCAGTATGCCTGAATTCAACGCCCTCGACAGCGAGGAGCAGGAGCAAATCACCCGACCATTCCAAGAATTCAGCGCCACGATTGAGCAGCAAAAGCTCATCGCCGTGATCCGCGACACCGTCCGGCGCTTTGAGGAGCAACACTATCCGCAACTGCTCGCGCGATTGAGCGACCAACGATCATTGAAAGCCGGTCAAAGCAAGCCCGGCTATCAACAGGGGAAACCCGACCTCCATCCCCTCGTGACCATTCAATCACTGGAAGTCCCCTACAATGCGGCATGGCTGGCCAACGAGGCAGATGTGGATCGCTACCTGGCATCGATGCGCGAAACGCTGCTGGAAGAGATTCGAAACGGAAAGAGGATTCAGGTATGATAACCAACCTTAAACTCAAAAACTTTACAGTCTTCAGGGATCTGGAGATCGATTTTTCTCGGAAGATCAACGTGATCATCGGGGAAAACGGCACTGGCAAAAGCCATCTTCTTAAGGCAGCTTATGCGATGTGCTCGGAAGCGCGGCAGTTTGACGGCCAAAAAGATGTGCAATCTGAGGATATTGCTTCCGCTCTGACAACAAAGTTTATCCGACTCTTCCTTCCTATCGAAGACAAGCTGGGTAAACTGCGTAAACATGGAGTCGCAGAGAGTGCTTCGGTTGTGGTTGAGGTGATTCCAGAGAGAGGGCTTACGCTCAGTTTTCATACGAATTCAAAGACTTTTGCGGTCCAAAATAAAAAGGAATACGAACTTTATTCCTACTCTCCTGTTTTCATTCCCACAAAGGAGGTTCTCTCCTTCATGAAGGGGTTCAACAGTCTGTATGAAAAATACGGGCTCTCCTTTGACCAAACCTACCAGGACATTTGCCTGCTCTTGGATCTCCCGGAAATTCGCCCCGAAACCCTTCAAGAAAAATCGAAGTGGGCGATGACGGAGATTGAGAAAGTGTGCGGAGGACGTTTTGTTTTTTATGGCGGTGGCAAGGTCACCTTCAAGACAGAGAATGCCGAATACTCCGCAAACGCGATGGCTGAGGGTTTCCGCAAGGCAGGGATGCTCTCGCGCCTCCTGGAAACCGGTGCGATTCAGCCCGGTGTCAGCGGCCCACTCTTCTGGGACGAGCCTGAAGCAAACCTAAACCCCAAGCTAATGAAGCTGCTCGTAGAAATCCTTCTGGAACTTTCCCGAAACGGCCAGCAAATCATCCTGGCGACTCACGACTATGTCCTGCTTAAGTGGCTCGATCTACTCATGGACAAGGGCAAAGCGGACTCCATTCGTTACCATGTCTTATACCAGGGCAATGACGGCGTCGAAATAGACTCTGCAGACAGATATCAAGATTTGGATGTAAATTCAATCACAGAAACCTACGGAAAGCTTTACGACCACGAAATTGAACGCGCATTAGGAAGGAAGGAGACGTGAAGACGATTCGGGAAGGAGACCTGATTTTTGATGTAAGTTCTGCTGTTGCTTGCGAGAGGTTTGATGATAATAAGATTCATGGCAGCAAGAGCACCATGAAGCGGATTGATTTTATTATCGAAGAAGAAGAGCGTTTTATTTTTTTGGAAGTCAAAGATCCAGACAAACCGGGAGCGAGTAATCCTCAAAAGTTTCACAACGATTTTAGAACCGGAGATTTCATACCTGAAGTAGCCAGGCAATGCAGAGATACATTACTTTTCACAAAGCTGAGGAGAGACAACGATAAGCCTATTTCCTACGTGGTTTTGGTATGTATGCAAGCTTTGGATGAAGCGTTATTGCTTGCTAAAACTGACGAACTGATAAGTGCCCTGCCAGTGAAGAACAAGAGTTGGGCTAACGATTCGGTAGGCTCTTGTGTTATTCTTAAACTCGACGCTTATAAAAGGATGTTCGGCGACGGATCAGTCTGGCGGGCAAGTGATATCGAAAGAAGCTGATGGAAACCACCAAACTCAAAAAATTCGCTCAATTCGCACGACGCAGCTTGATGGAGCAGGTCTCTGCCAAACTAAAACTTGTCTTGGCCGAGAACAGCGCCGCGCGGCGTGAAAGTGCGGAGGCCATCAAGAAACTTGAAGAGGCTCTCAAGGGCTCCGGCAAGGAGCAGGTGATCGAGCGCGTGGCCTACATCTGGTTCAACCGATTTTGCGCGCTGCGCTTCATGGATGTGAACCGCTACAACTGGATCAATATCGTCTCACCGGCGGACCCCGGACAGTTTCAGCCCGAGATTCTGGCCGAGGCCAAAATGGGGCACATCGACGATGAGCGGGTGCCGGAAAAGACACGAAAGAAGATTTTGGCCCTTTTGGACGGCAGCGAACCCAGCCGTGATCCGCAAAGTGAGGCTTATCGCCTGCTGGTGGTGGCCGCCTGCAATTTCTGGAATACGGCCATGCCCTTCCTCTTCCAGCACATCAACGATTATACCGAGCTGCTGATGCCCGACGACCTCCTCTCGGGCAGCTCCATCCTTGCCTACACCCGGGAGGCGATGACGCCGGATGCCTGCAAAGATGTCGAAGTGATCGGCTGGCTCTACCAGTTCTACATTTCCGAGAAGAAGGATGCCGTGTTCGAAGGCCTGAAAAAGAACAAAAAAATCACGCCCGAAAACATCCCCGCCGCCACCCAGCTCTTTACTCCCCACTGGATCGTCCGCTACCTGGTCGAGAACTCCCTCGGTCGCTTATGGATGCTCAACCGCCCCGGCTCGAAGCTGGTCGGGCAGATGGATTACTACATTAAGCCCGATCAGGCCGAGACGGATTTCCTGCGCATCGGTAAGCCGGAAGAGATTAGAATCTGTGATCCGGCGTGTGGAAGCGGTCACATGCTCACATATGCCTTCGATTTGCTCTACGCCATCTACGAGGAAGAAGGCTACGAGCCCGCCGAGATTCCAGAGAAGATCCTCACCCATAACCTCTATGGCATCGAGATCGACGAACGCGCCGGGGAACTTGCAGCTTTTGCTCTGACCATGAAGGCCCGTGGCAAACAGCGCCGATTCTTGAGCAAAGGCGTCGAACCAAACATCTGTGTGCTGGAGAATGTGCGCTTCGATGAAGGCGAGCTGAAAAGCTACATGGACTTTGTCGGGCGGGACCTGTTCACCGTTCCCCTGCAATCCACCCTGTGCCAGTTTGAAGAAGCCGACAACTTCGGCTCCCTGATCCGTCCCGATGTCACCGATGTGGACGGCATGCTCAAGATTCTAGAGTCAAAGAACGTTTCGGGGGAGTTATTTCTAAGCGTGACCCACCAGAAGGTGCTGCAAGCCCTGCGGCAGGCCAATTACCTAAGCCCGAAATACCATGTGGTGATTGCCAATCCGCCATATCTTGGGAAAAACGGCATGAACTCAAAGATGGGTTCTTGGCTAAAGAAATACTACCCTGCCTCCTGGGTAGACCTCTATGCAGCTTTTATCCAAAGGGCAGTGATGCTTAACCTCACCGGGGCATATGCTGGTCTCATTACCATGCAAAGCTGGATGTTCCTTTCAACTTTCGAGAAGTTGCGGACCAAGCTGCTGTCCAATTCCAGTATTTCATCAATGATTCATCTTGGGCCTCGTGCTTTCGACAGCATTGGGGGCGAGATCGTGTCGACTACAGCTTTCGTTTTAAAGGCTAAAAGTTCAAATGAGACTTCATATTATCTCGACCTTACTAAAGGTAGATCTGAAAGCGAAAAGCAACAGACGTTCTCTTTGACAAAGATGAACCCACAGCGCGCAAGCACTGATGTCTTTTTGAAAATTCCTGGCAGTCCAATTGTTTATTGGCTCAATGAAGCTGCAATTGCTGTATTTGACCGATCAACTCGACTTGATCAAATCTCAACTCCCAGAGCAGGAATGTCGAGCGGCGACAACCCACAGTTTGTTCGAGACTGGCAAGAAGTGAGCCTCTCTAAGGTATGTCGGCCCCCTGTTTCGAAAGCAGCAGCTAAGAATTCTCCTTTCAAATGGTTTTCCTATCTCAAGGGTGGAGAATACCGAAAATGGTATGGAAACCAGACAAGTATTGTGAACTGGAGCAATGATGGAGCTGACATCAAAGCATTTAAAAAAGATCGGCTCGAAAAAGGAGAAATTAATCCAAATAACTCAAAATGCTGGAATGAAGAGATGTATTTTCTCGAGAACATTTCATGGTCAAAGATCGCGTCTAACAACTTCGCGGTGCGCCATGCTGGTGTAGGCCACATTGCTAGCGATGCAAGCAACGGCATATATGCTGAAAGCTCTACGCTTTTCTCCCAAATGGGATTTCTGAACTCGGTTGTCTGTAAATTTTTTCTTCGTATTTTTGCTCCAACTATTAATGTTCAGTCTGGTGACCTAGGCCGCCTTCCTATTTTGGTAGTCGATTCGTTCGACGTATCGTCGTCAGCCACTCAAATTGCAAAATCTGACTGGGATTCATACGAAACATCTTGGGGCTTCAGTAGCCTGCCGCTACTCAACTCCGTTTACAGTCAACCAACCCTGAAAGCTACCTACCAGAAGCTCCGCGCCCAATGGCGGGAGAGGACGTTGGAGATGCAGCGGTTGGAGGAAGAGAACAACCGCATCTTCATCGACGCCTACGGTCTACAGGATGAGTTGACGCCCGAAGTGCCGCTCAACGAAATCACCCTAACCTGCAACCCGCACTACCGCTACGGCAACGACAAGAGCGAGGACAAGTTGGAGGCGCTGCTGTTGGCCGACACCGTTCGCGAACTGGTCTCCTATGCCGTAGGCTGCATGTTTGGCCGCTATTCTCTCGATGTTCCGGGGATGGTGTTGGCGAACCAAGGTGAAACCGTCGAGGATTATCTAAAGCGGGTTCCGGAGCCGAAGTTTATGCCGGACGAACAGAACGTCATCCCGATGATGGAAGGTGAGTGGTTTGCCGATAACATCAACATCCGCTTCCGGGAGTTCCTGCGCGCGGCCTTTGGAGCGGAGCATTTTAAGGAAAACTTGGCCTTTGTCGAAAAGGCGTTGGGTAAGGATATCCGCAAGTATTTTCTGAAAGACTTCTACAACGACCATGTGCGCCGCTACAAGAAGCGGCCCATCTACTGGCTTTTTTCCTCGCCTAAGGGAAGCTTCAACGCGCTGATCTACATGCACCGCTACCGCCCCGATACGGCAAGCGTGGTCCTGAACGATTACCTGCGCGAGTTCCGCACCAAGCTTGCTGCCGAAAAGGACCGTTTGGAAGCGGTCAGCATCAGCGCCAGCAGCAGCCCCGGCGAAAAGACTAAGGCCCTGAAGGAGATTGAGAACATCGCCAAGATCATCGCCGAACTCGAGGAATACGAACGCGAGGTGCTTTACCCCCTCGCCACCGAACAGGTGGAAATCGACCTCGACGACGGCGTTAAAGTCAATTACCCCAAGTTCGGCAAGGCGCTGAGGAAAATTCCAGGATTGGAAGCAAAGGAGGATTAATATGCATGTTGAAAACCTGAATCTGACAAACTTTAGAGGTGCCCGATCCCTGCCACTCAAATTGGACAATCGGCTGAACGTCCTTGTGGGCATGAACGGTGCTGGAAAATCGAGTCTCTTGGACAGTTCCGCATTTCTTCTGTCCTGGTTCGCAAATAGGATCAAGCACACTGGAGCATCAGGGAGACCCATCACTGAGAGCGATATTACCAATGGCGAGGATACTTCAACCATTGAGATGGTCCTGATTGAGAATGGTAACCCCATCCAATGGAGTATCACCAAAGTCCGTGCAGGACATGCCAAAAAGGAGGCTGGCTCCAGCCTCAACCAACTCAGCGAGGCTGCCAAGCGTATTCAGTTAGCCATTACGGACGATAAAGACGGTATTAATTTGCCGCTTTTTGCTTATTATCCAGTAAATCGTGCGGTGTTAGATATCCCTCTGCGCATTCGCGAACGCCACAGGTTTGACCAGTTGGCGGCATACGATGAATCACTGACGAGTGGTGCTAATTTTAGAACATTTTTTGAGTGGTTTCGTGAGCGGGAAGACTTGGAAAACGAAGCACGACGAGATCGCGAGCAGTTGCCTTTAATCGACACGGGTACGAAGTATCCAGATCCACAGTTGGTGGCAGTGCGAAATGCCCTCGAAATCTTTATGCCTGATTTTAAAAACCTCACTGTCCGCAGGAATCCATTGCGCATGGAGGTTGAGAAGAATGGAGTCCGCCTGACGGTAAACCAACTTTCAGACGGTGAAAAATGTCTCATGGCAATGGTTGGGGACTTGGCCCGCCGAATGGCAATAGCAAATCCCGGAATGGATAACCCCCTTAAAGGAAAAGGAGTTATTTTGATCGATGAGATTGACCTCCACCTCCATCCGAAATGGCAGAGGATGATCATTTCAAAATTATTGGAAGTGTTCGAAGGTTCGCAGTTTATTGTCTCAACCCATTCGCCACACGTCATCACTCACGTTCAACCGGAAAACCTGTTCCTGCTGAGCCTGACGGATAAAGGACTTCAAGCCATTCAACCGTCAGAATCATATGGCAAAACGGTCGAGCGAGTTCTTGAAGATTTGATGGGCTTGGAAACGACTCGTCCTCGGGATGTTCAAGAATCCCTTTGGTCGATTTTTCAACAAATCGAAAAAGGAAACCTCTCCGGAGCTAGAGATGCCATTCGCAACCTTGCGGCGCGGATTGGTGACGATCCGGAATTGGTAAAGGCGAATGTGCTGATCAAACGCAAGGAGTTGATCGGAAGATGAAGCATATCGCGAAACAAGTTGAGCCAAGTGCCTTTGCCGATTGGAAGGCGAGAGTTAATCAGGATTGGCAACCGACCTATGACGACCTGCGGGGTGCACCAAAGATCGCCGTCAAAGCTGCGTTGATGGAGGAGCAAGGCTATATCTGCTGTTACTGTGAGCGGCGGCTAACCGATGAGGATTCCCACATCGAACATTTTAAGCCGCAGAGCGACCATTCCGTTGACCCGCTCGATTACAGCAATTTGCTGTGTTCTTGTCAGGATCAGATCAAAAAGGGTGAGCCGCGCCACTGTGGAAACTTGAAAGATCACTGGTTTGACCCGGTCTTGCTGATATCGCCGTTGGACGGGGACTGTGAAAATCGTTTTTCTTTTACTGGCGACGGCAGAATAGTTCCTGCGACGGTCAGTGATCCCGCTGCGGTCGAAACCATCAAAAGGCTGGGGCTTGATATACCCAAGCTCAATGCCCTGCGCGCTCAGGCCATCGAGCCTTTTCTTGACGAGTCTCTAACGGTCGAAGAGTTGAGGGGCTTTGTTTCCGGCTACCTTGTCAAAGATGCATCAGGCCGCTTCGGCGAGTTTTGGACGACCATTCGCCATGTCTTTGGAGGGTATGTTGCCGCATGAATGACCGCATAGCCCATGCTCTGACCAAACTCTTCGACCGCCACCGGATCGTTTTCTGGTATGATGCCAAGCAGGAGTTGCGAGGCGACTTTGAGGCGCTGTCGCTACCCGCTGTTGAAAAGCTGGAGCTGACCAACAACGAATACGGGATCAAATACAAAATTCTGCGCGAGCAGCCGGAAAGTAAGTTCTTGCTCTATCGCGAGGGTCCTCAGCCGCAGGATTTGGACAATTGGCTTTTGGATGTGCAACTGGCCCACGGCGAGTTTCGCACCGATCAGGTGGCCATCTGGTTGTCCGAACTGGAGCTGGGCCTGGAGTTTGCGGATCTGGTGCAGGTCCACGCGGAGTTCTTTCAGGCGATCAGACGAAGGGAGGCTCTGAAGAAGCTGCTGAAAGCCGACGATACCGCCGGACAGATCCGCCTGAAAATGCTGGCGGTCTGCACGGGAAGCGAGCCGCGCATGGATGCGGTCGTGGAAAACCTCCTGCAGGAGCTGGCCGACGATAGGGAGGAGAAGATCAAGCTGGTCGCCCGATGCAGCCTGAACGATTTTCTCTGGGAACAGATGACACGCTGTTATGGCTATAAGTCCGATGAACCGGGTATCCGTGATTTCGCCATTGAGCTGTTCAAATCCTGCTACGCGATGGGCACCGACGGCCCAATGAGGCTAACCGGCGACGCCCTGGTGTTTCTTAAGCGCTGGAAGGACAGTCGTCAATTCGAAGGGGCCTTTGAAAAGCTCTCGGGTGAATGCGCTGGGGTTCTTGGGATTGAGCAGCATTTGGACAAACGGGATTTTCGGGAGTTGATCGACTTGGATTATTTCCGCCTGATCGACCAGAAGATCATCAGCGATTTGGTGCGCGCGGTGATCACGCGAACCGCCTCCAGCGGTGACGTCGCGATCTGGGTTCGGCAACGACGGCAAAGCCACTGGTATCGCGAATACCGCCATCTTTATGAGGCAGTCGATTACGCCGCGCAGTTTATCCGTGCTCTTGGTGAAGCCAAGCTTGACATGGACAGCCTGGTCGACGGCGTGCAGCGCTACAGCCGCTTCTGGTTTCAGATCGATCAGCTCTACCGCAAGTTCACCTATCACGTGCGCATGTCTGGACAGGCGTCCCTAATGGGCACCCTGACCGACCAGATCGAAAACCTCTACTCCAATAACTACCTGCTGAAACTGGGCGACCGCTTCCAGACCTTTGTGAATGCAGCGACAAAGTGGGAGGCCAGCCCCGTGCGCAATCAGAAGGAGTTTTTTGAACACTGGGTTCGGCCCTTCCTGCGCAAGGACAACAAGGTTTGCGTGATCATTTCCGACGCCATGCGCTACGAGATCGGGGACGAGCTGCTGAGCCGAATCCGTCAGGAGGACCGCTATAGTGCTGAGCTGGAACCAATGCTCTCTATGCTGCCCAGTTACACCCAACTGGGTATGGCAGCTCTTCTGCCAAACAAGGAGCTGGTGATTGCCGAGGACGATACCAGCGCTGTGCTGGTCGACGGCCAAACCTCCCAAGGGACTGCTAACCGCACCAAAATCCTCGGACGGGCAATCAATCAACGGGCTACGGCTTGCAAGACGGATGAACTGATGGCCATGAAGGGGGACGACTGCCGCGCTCTCTTGCGCGATCACGACGTGATCTATGTTTACCACAACCGCATCGACGCCACGGGTCATAAACGGGATTCCGAGGAACGGGCCTTTGAGGCCGTGGAAGAAGCCTTGGAGGAGCTGATTCGCTTGATAAAGAAACTCACCGGGGCCAACGCCAGCAACTTGCTGGTAACATCGGACCATGGCTTCATTTTCCAAAACCGAGCCATCGACGAGAGTGACTTTTCCGGGGTCGATGCCGAGGGGGATCAGATCCTTTTCCGGGACCGCCGCTTCGTGCTCGGCAAGGGGCTTGCCGCAACATCGAGCCTGCACACGTTTACGCCCGAGCAGCTTGGCCTTGGCGGCCAGGTGGAGGTCCAGATTCCCAAGTCGATTAACCGCCTGCGCCAGAAGGGTTCCGGCAGCCGCTTTGTCCATGGAGGTGCATCGCTGCAGGAGGTGGTGATCCCGGTGCTCAAAATTAACAAGAAGCGCCAGAGCGATGTCACCGTCGTTGAGGTAGACATTCTGCGCGGAGCCAGCTCGGTCATCACCTCCGGGCAACTTGCGGTAAACATGTATCAGGCCGGGCCGGTGACGGACAAGATCCAGCCGCGTGTGCTGCGGGCGGGCATCTACACTGAGGCCGGCGACCTGATCTCCGACAGCCACGATCTGACCTTTGATCTGAGTTCGGACAATCCCCGCGAGCGCGAGCTGCTGGTGCGCTTTGTGCTCACCCGCAAAGCTGACGAGGCCAATGGACAGGAGGTTGTCCTACGGCTGGAGGAAAAGTACAAAGACACCTCAAATTGGACTACATATAAGTCTATCCGCTATTTGATGCGGCGCTCATTCACCAGCGACTTTGACTTCTGAAATTCAGTGACCGATGACTCCCATAGACCAGAAAATCAACGCACACTTCCCGGGACTCGTTGTCCGTAAGGATCTCGTCAAGACGGTCAAGGGCAACGCGATCGTTCCCTCCTACGTGCTGGAATACCTGCTTGGGCAGTATTGTGCGACCAGCGATGAGCCGACCATCCAAACGGGCATCGAGACGGTCAAAGAAATCCTTGCCAAACATTATGTTCACAGGAATGAAGCCGGGCTGGTTCGCTCGAACATCAAGGAAAAGGGACGCTACAAGGTCATCGATAAAATCAGCGTTGATCTGAACGACAAAAAGGATGTCTACGAGGCGCAGTTCTCCAACCTCGGTATCAAGGAGGTTCTTATTGATTCCGGAACGGTGAAAAAGCATCCGAAGCTCTTGGTCGGTGGAGTCTGGTGCATCGCGGATCTCGAATACGAGTTTGCCGATGATAAGAACGCCAGTCCCTGGATCTTATCGACTCTCAAACCAATCCAGCTCTCTCATTTCGATTTCGAAGGATACGTTGAGGCCCGCAAGCAATTCACCACTGACGAATGGATTGACTTGGTGGTGCAAAGCATCGGGTTCAATCCGGATATGTTCGGCAAGCGCAGCAAGCTGACCCAGTTGATCCGCCTCATCCCGTTTTGCGAGCGCAACTACAATCTGATCGAACTTGGCCCCAAGGGAACCGGTAAATCTCACATCTACTCCGAGTTCTCACCTCACGGCATACTGATTTCGGGCGGGGAAATTTCGGTTCCCAAGCTGTTTGTGAACAACTCTTCCGGAAAGATTGGTTTGGTCGGATACTGGGATTGCGTCGCCTTTGACGAGTTCGCCGGAAAGCAAAAGCGCGTAGACAAGGCCTTGGTCGACATCATGAAGAACTATATGGCCAACAAGTCGTTCTCGCGGGGCGTTGAGACGCTGGGAGCGGAAGCATCCATGGTGTTCGTTGGCAACACACAGCACACCGTACCCTACATGCTTAAGCACTCTGATTTGTTCTGCGAGCTGCCCGATAAATTTTACGATTCCGCGTTTCTTGACCGCATCCACTTCTATGTCCCCGGCTGGGAGGTAGATATCATCCGGGGCGAGATGTTCTCCAGCGGCTACGGTTTCGTCGTGGACTACCTGGCCGAAATCCTTCGCTCGCTGCGCAATCACGATTATTCCGACCGCTACAAAGCGCACTTCTCCCTCTCCGCCGGCATCTCCACGCGGGACCGGGATGGCATCAATAAGACATTCTCCGGCCTCATGAAGATCATCTTCCCGCATGACGGGGCAACTAAAGAGGAGACAGAGGAACTGCTGCGGTTCGCGATTGAGGGCCGCAAGCGTGTTAAAGACCAAGTGATGCGAATCGATTCGACCTACGGTCGCGTCCGCTTCTCCTATGTTGACGAAGATGGAAAAAACAAGCCGGTAACAACCCTCGAAGAGCAGGAATATCCCAGCTACTACCACAAGTCCGTCGCTGAAGGCGATGACGGGGAAAGCTTGGATGCTGCGCAAACAAGCTCCCCCCTAAATCCAGCCGAACCTCGGGCACCAGCCGAACCCGTTCTCATGGAAAAGCACCTTACATTCCAAGAGAACCAGAAGGGCCTCTCCTTCGATACGCTGCTCGGTCCGTATCTCAAGGGAGCGACCTCGATAACAATTACCGATCCGTATATCCGCCTTTTTTACCAGATGCGCAATCTCATGGAATTCTTGGAATCCGTGGTCAAACACAAGGCTCCGGATGAGGAAGTATCCGTTCATTTGGTGACGGCGGAAGACGAGTTCAAGGGCGAACAGCAGAAGGAAAACTTCGAGAAGATGAAGGAGGCCGCCAGCTCGGTGGGGGTTAACTTCACCTGGGAGTTCGACGGCACCGGCACGATTCATGCCCGCCATATCGTGACCGACCACGGCTGGAAAGTTTCTCTGGATCGCGGTTTAGACATCTTTCAGCCCTATGAAATGAACGATGCCTTTACCTTCGCCAATCGACTCCAGCAATACCGTCCATGCAAGGCGTTTGAGCTGACTTACATGAGGACCCCGCCGATTCAACCGAATAGCTCAGATCAGCAATCTGTTTGAAGTTTTGGAGGTCAAACCCCATCTATCGCGGCTGATGTCTACTGGGATCGGGTGGTTAGGACTCGTTTGAAATCAAGCCCCATCCTCCTCGTATCCCAAAATACCGCTCCCCATCCGCCTTGGTCGCCACGCCCAGGTAGTGCTCCCAGAGGATGGCCTGATCCTTGTGACTGACCAGCAGGGCCGTCCGCCCCGGATCGCGGTGCAGGGCGACGTGGTAGCTGACGAAGGAGTGGCGGAGGCAGTTTTTGGGCGGGGTTTTGGGCTTCGCCCCCGTTTTTCTTGCCTCCTCCTTCGAAACGAGCAGTCCCGAGCGCTCGAAGGCTTTCTGTCGCCGGAAGGCATACTGCCGGGGCGTCATCTCGAAGGCCGCCGCCGGCGCGCGCTCCAGCCAGGGCCAGAGGTTGTCGGGGAGACCCTCGATGAAATGGCGGCGACCTTTCTTGGTCTTCTCGGCGGGGGTGAGGATGGCGCGGTTCTGGAAGTCGATCTCGTCCCGAGAGAGGCGCACCACCGCCGATGAGCGCATCCCTGCGAAGGCTCCGAGGGCGAGGAGCGCGCAGATTTCCGGGTCCACATCCTCGTTCGTCCGGAAGA